>CAMDSO010000082.1 GCA_945906935.1 Bordetella parapertussis | reverse complement strand
CTCCGACACTGCGGGGTCAGCCGCCTTCGCCTCCGTTACCTTGGGCGGGTTTAATGGTTTGATCGGTGCCGGCCGAATTTGCAGCAGGTCACCGATTGCCTGGATATGACCAGGGAAAATAAACGCCACCACGATCCCCGACAGACAGGTCACCAGAAAAATACCGTTCAAGATCGCCAACAGCGAAGGCTTGCGCCGCGCCGGCGCACGCGCCGACTCGGTGCTAGTAGCCGCTACTGCGGCTTTGGGCGGCCCCGAAAGACTCGGCTCACCGGCGGTCATACGCCGCGGCCGCGTCGTCGGTTCGCCAGCGGCCTCGACTAACGCCGGGTCAATTTTTTTCAGCAGCGCTTGCGCTTGAGTAGATAAACCCGCCGCCTGCGCATCGTCGAGCAAACGCGCGGCCTCTGCCGCAGTCGGTGTGCGCACATACCAGCGCGCCGCCGTCTTGCCGGCAAACTCAATCGCCTCGGAGCGTTCGACCTCGTCGGTTTCCTGATGAACCCAGACCAGCTTGATATTGGAACCGGGAAAGTTATTCACCAGACGCGAGAGCATGCGGCCGTCGCGTGAACTGCCGGCGCTGATCTCGTTGGAAATGAAAACCTTGACCGGCTTTTGCGTGTTGGTGCCGCCGGTGGCCTCGGACATCGTAATCGACGACAGCGCGGCATTGAATTGGTCGACCAGATTTTCCACCCCGGTGGGCAAATAGGCTTCGAGCACGATATTCGGATGCTGGCGCAGTCTTTTTAACAACAGACGGCCGTAATGATCGATCGCCGCCTTGCTGTGACCGATCAATTCAAGACTGGTGAGATCGCCCGCAATCGCATCGGCGATGCCATTGGCAAATTCGATATCCTCGATGCGGAAGAAAAGATCTTCGCCCTGCACCAATGAACTGGCGTTCGTTCCTGCGCCTAAGCCTGCGACGCTCATGCAGCCTCCCTGTCGGCATTTTCACGTGCGCCATTCGCATCAAAGACCATGTCATCGGGCACTTCCACCTCGGGCGGCAACGGCTGCGCCATATGCGGATTAAAACTGTTCAAACCAAAGACGTAAGCAATCACCTGTGCGGTGGCATAAAACAATTTATCCGGTATGGTCTGACCGACCTTGGTTGTGAAGTACAGCGCACGCGCCAGCGGCGGCGCCTGAAACACATGCACGCCGCATTTTTTCGCTTCATCCATCATGCGGAACGCCACTTCATCGAGCCCCTTGGCCACCAGCACCGGCGCACCATCGCCGGCAGGGTCATAAGCCAGCGCCACGGCAAAGTGATCCGGATTGGTGATCACGACGTCAGCGTCTTTGATCCGCTCGACCATACGCGAAGAGGACATCTCGCGCTGACGGCGACGGATTTCCGCCTTGATCTCGGGCTGACCTTCCATTTGCTTCATTTCGTCGCGTATTTCCTGCTTGGTCATGCGCATGCGTTCGGCAAACTTATGCTTCTGATAGAGCGAATCGAAGGCTGCAATTACCAGCAGCGAGAGGGCCATCGTCAGTGTGGCATTGACCAGAATATCGCCGGCCGCACCCAATGCTGGCTCTAGACTGACATTCCCCAGACCGATCAGCGCGACGATTTTGTCTTCGATGATCCACCCCACTATGCCGAAGACGACTATAAACTTGCTTATCGTCTTCAATAATTCAACCAGCGCCTTGCTACCGAAAACACGCGTCAGCCCTGAAAACGGATCGAGCTTGCCAAAGTTTGGTCCCACCGATTTCATGGAAAACAAATAACCGCCGGTAATGCCGGAACCGATAACCGCCGCGAGGATCGTGGCAACAAACACGGGCGCGATAATCAAAAAAGCCTGCCCGATCTGTTCGGCGAATAGGGCCGGAATCATCTCCACCGAACTCAGCGCCTTGCGATCGAAGACAAAACCCGCTGCGAACAGCGCCTTGATGCGGCTACCAATGTCGCCCCCCCACAAAACCAATACCGCAGCCGCGGCGATCACAACGGCGGCAGCAGGCGCCTCGACCGAACGCGCCGCCTCACCGTCCTCACGCGCGGTTTGCAGACGCTTGGCGGTAGGCTCTTCTGTGCGGTCTTCAGACGAACTCTGTTCAGCCATCAGCCTATCCCCAGAATGTCACGCATGTGCGAGAAGCCCTGTTGCCACAGCCAGCGGATGCGCTCGCTCATGCTCCCCACACACACCAGCAAAATAACGTAGCCCGCCGCCAGCATCGCCGGAAAACCAACCGAGAAAATATTCAAACTCGGCGCCGCACGCGTCATGATGCCAACCCCGATATTGACCAGCAAGAGACTTACCATCACCGGCAAGGCGATGAGAACACCGCCCAGAAACATCATCGAACTCCAGGTGGTCAGCTTGCCGATGGTCTCGACACTGATCAGCGCACTGCCAATCGGCAACAGGGTGAAGCTGTCGATCACGCTCTGAATCACCAGAATATGCCCGCCGAGATCAAGAAACACCAGGCTGCCCATGATCAGCAAAAACTGCGACAACACTGGCACGTTACCGAGCGTGGGATCCATTAAATTTGCCATCGACAGGCCCATGGTCGCCGACACCGCCTGCCCGGCCACCACCATGGCGGCGACGATGATCTGCAAACTCACCCCCATCACAATACCGATCGCAACCTGGTTGAGCAGCGCGATCAAACCGGCAGCCGATAGCGGATCAAGCCTGGGCCAATCGAGCAAGGGATAAACCATATAGGTCAACACCAGCGTCAGCATAAGACGGATACGCGCGTTGGCCGATTCAGTGGCAAACAAGGGGGCGGTCATAATCACCGCGCCGATCCGCGTTAGTGGCCACAGAAACGTATAAAACTTTTCGATAATGTCAGCAGACAGTGAGAGCATGTTAGTGATCCGTCGTGTCCTGACGCGGCAGCCGGCTCAGGTAAAGAGCGTAGGGATGCGGTGGAACATACCGCGCGCATAGTCAACCAGCACTGTCACCTGCCAGTTACCACACAACACGATTGCTCCTGCGAGGCCGATCAGTTTTGGAATAAAGCTGAGCGTCATCTCGTTGATCGAAGTGGCGGCCTGCATAATCCCGATCACCACACCAATGATAAGGACCACCGCCAGCAGCGGCGCCGAAACCAGTATCGTCACCCACATCGCTTCACGCGCCAGATCAATAACCGAAGAAGTATCCATCAGAGCCTCAAGGCATGACAAAACTGGCAGCCAACGATCCCATCGTCAGACTCCAGCCGTCCACCAGAACGAACAGCATTAATTTAAATGGCATCGAAATCACCATCGGGGAGAGCATCATCATGCCCATGGACATCAAAATACTCGCCACAATCAGATCGATCACCACGAAGGGGATATAGATCAGAAAACCAATCGTGAACGCGCTTTTCAATTCAGAGGTGATAAATGCAGGCACCAGTGTCGTAAACGGCACGGCCGCCAGATCTTCGATCGCCCCCTTGCCGGCGATCTGCACAAACGCGGCGATCTCGTCCTGGCGGGTCTGCTTGAGCATGAACTCGCGCACCGGTTTTTCTGCTATCGCAAGAGCTTTTTCAAAACTCAGCGTGTTGCTCATATAAGGTGTGACTGCCTGCTCGTAAATATTCCCCAGCACCGGCGCCATGATGAAAAAAGTCAGAAACAGCGCCAGGCCAACAAGCACCTGGTTAGGCGGCGTCTGCCCTGTGCCCAGCGCCTGCCGCAGCAAAGACATGACGATGATGATGCGCACAAACGGCGTCATCATCAAAAGCATCGACGGCAGCACCGTCAACAGCGTCATCAAGGCGACCAGCTCTAAGGTCACGCTATAACGTGTGCTCTGCCCGCCTTCGCCTATCGCGCTAATAATCGGCATGCCCTGCGCGGCGACCTCAAACGGCAGCAAGGCCAACAAAAGCAGCAGGATGATCTTCATGTACGGCTGCCCATGTCACTCTTGGCGCTAAACCCGACCGCCCCAAACATCTCGCGCAACGACTTTTTTTGGCTGGCGACGCGGACTTCGGGCAGCGGTTCAAGGACGGCCGTCGCGAGCGGGGTATCAATCTCCAGCGGCCACTCTGCGAGCGCATTCATTTGCTGCGCAGTAATACCGATCACGACTTCGCGTCCTGCGACACGCATCAAGACGATTTTCTGGCGCGGACCGACGGCGAGGGTCTCCAGCACTTTCATACGCCGTTCCATTTTCACCGGCATGGCACCGAGGACGAAACGGTGAAACAGGAAATAAAGCGCACCAATCGTCAGCAGGACCAGAATAAAACTCAGGCCAAATGACATCCATTCCATCGGTCCCAACACGCTGGTGCGTCCCATCTCAGAGATTCTTAATCCGCTGGGCGGCCGAAACCACCCGGGTCAGACGAATGCCGTAACGGTCGTTGACCAGCACGACTTCGCCCTGCGCGACCACTACGTTGTTGATCAACAGGTCGAGCGGCTCACCGGCGATGCGATCCAGTTCGACCACACTGCCCTGGGTGAGTCGCATCAGATCGCTGATCTTGATCACCGCACGCCCGACCTCGACCGAAATGGTCACCGGGATATTCTCCAGAACACGAGCGTTGATCGCCTCCTGGCCGAGCTGTTGCGGCGCCAGGTCTCCCGATTGCGCGCCGCTCGCCTGCGAGGTGTCTTCTTCCAATGTTGTATTTGCCATGGTTAGTGTGTGACTTTTTCTGTAAATGGATCAATCAGTTTTTCAATGCAAATCGCCATGTCACTACCGGAAGTGCCGATCTGCGCTTCAAATGCCGGCACCTCGTTAATCATGACGCGCGCAAACTCAGGCTTTTTGAAATACAGCACATCCCCCGGCGCCAGAGCCTGAAAGCCGGCGATGGTGGTTTGAATCTGTCCAAGCATGACCTGCATCTCGACCCGCGAATCTCCCAATGCGGCGCCCAGATCGTACTTCCACTTTTTGTCGGACTCGTCATTACCGTCGACTTCCTGCACGCGGCTACGTAACAGTTCGCGCAGAGGTTTAATCGATACGTAGGGATACACAATGTCAAAAAAGCCCTTGGTCTCGCCGAATTCGGCATCAAAATGGTTGACGATGACCAGATCGTTCTCGTCTGCAATCTGCGCGAATTGCGGATTGATTTCTGAGCTGACCTTCTCGAAGTCGACCGCCACCAAAGGCGACCAGGCCTCTTTCAGGGAACGGAAAATGACATCGATGATGATATTAATGATTCTGTTTTCGGTCTGCGTAAACAGACGTCCAGGCGGCAGTTGCGGGACGCCACGCCCGAGCCCGCCGAAAAAATTATCCAGCGCACTGAGGACAATGTTCGGATCAATCAACATCATCGATGAACCGCGCAACGGGTTCATGCGTATGACGTTGACCGAAAGCGGCGGATGCAAATCCTTCATGAAGTCGCCGAACTTCATCAGCTGGGCGCGCTGCGGAGTGATACGAGGGCTGGTGCGCAACATCTCCAGCAGGGAAAGACGGAACAAGCGTATGAAGCGCTCATTGATCATATCCAACGCTGAAACATTAACACCCAGTGAGCTGTCCTCGTTGGTCAGATCATGCTTGCGCGCACGCACGCCGGTGTTAAAGCCTGTGTCAACCTCCACCGAACCGCTCTCAATTTGCGCGGTCAGTGCGGCGATTTCATCCGTGCTCAGCAGATTTTCAGAATTTGCCATGTCTATCCGTGGGTTCGAAAAGGGCCGGTGTCACGCTTACTGGTAGACGAATTCAGAGAAAAAGACTTCCTCGATGCCACCAAAGCGCTCCAGACGCTCGAGCTCGGAATTGATTTTTTCCCGGATCTTCACTGCCAGCTCTGCGCGAAAGTCAGGTTTCGTCAGATCCGCCTCGGTCACCTGGCGCAGGACATCCAGAGCCGCCGAACGCAATGCGACACGATGTTTCTCAACGTTTTTGAAGACACGTTCATCGTAGGTCGTCATCAAGGAAAGATTGACCTGCATCACTTTTCTTGAACCAGAGACGTTGGAAACGAGAGCCTTTTTCTCATCGAGTTCCATATAACTTTTTTCAAACACGGCATTGGCGTCTGCCGGCATCATTTTCTTGTTGGGGGTGGCGCCTTTTTTATCATCGCCATGACCGCCTTTTGCCTCACCGTGACCGCCTTTTGCCTCACCGTGACCGCCCGCGGCCGGCGCACCATGACCACCTGCGTCCGCTGCGCCCTCCAGCGCCAACTCGGCGTCGGGCTTGGCTTTCTTGGAAAACATCCCGGTCGCAAACAAGGTTCCGCCGACCGCCAGCACCAGCAACAAAATCACCACGACAACCAGTACGATGATTTTAACCATCGGGCTTTTCGGTTTTTTCTCTTCGACTTCTTCGGTCTTCGCTTCTGACATTTTCTTGGCTTTCCCGATTTTTTATGACACTTTAAATTCGAAAAATCTTTCGGCAGCTTCTTTAATCATCTTTGTTTTTATTATTGTTTTCTATTTTATTACTACTTTTTACTACTTCCGTCATTTTTTTGACGTTTCCGCATAAACAGCACTTACAGGGACTGGAAGCAATAGCCATGCCATCGCTGCCAGTCCCCGCTGTATCCACTGCTCGCTGAGGTGTCTTGCTATCTTTAGACGAAAAGATCAACGCCGTCGGCTGACAGGCGTGATTCTGCCGCTGTCGTCAGCGCAACCGGCGTGATCGAAGGGCTCGTTGCACGCCCTGCAGGCCGTCCACCGGACTCGCCACTGGCAGTGCCCTGCTGGCCGCCACCCTGCGGGGCGTTAGAGTCGGTCGCGAGGCGCCCGACGTTCACGCCAGCGCTCTCCAGCGCGCCCTTGAGCCGGTCTAGTCCGCCGTCGAGCAACTGTTGCGTGCCGGCCTGTGAGGCGCTAAAGGTGGCATCGACAGCGCCGTCGGACATGCCCAACTGGACGTCTATGCGCCCGAGACGTGCCGGCCGCAGTTGAAAGCTCATCTGCCAGACGCCCTTGGCCACCTGATCGGAAATTCTCCGGCCGACCACGTCCATCATCTGCTCGGATAGTTTCTGATATTGCTGCTGCTGATAGAGCTTGTCGCGCAACATCGCATTTTCAGGATTTTTCGCGTCGGCATCTTGACCATTGACTGCCGGCGACGACGCAGCAGGGTCACGGCCATCGGCCTGCGCGGGCGCCAGCCGGGATAAATCGATCTCCTCATGCCACACCGCCCCCACCTGCAGGGCCGGCGCCGGCAACTCAACCGCTGCAATGCCAACCGCAGCCGCCAGCTCATGGACGGCGCCGCGCTCGGCCAAGACGCCCGCCGTGGTTTTACGTTCCGCCAGGCCGGCGTTGAGGGCCAGTTCACCCAGCGCTTGTGTGATCGCGGCGTTCTCCGCTATTTTTGTGGCGGCGCCTTGCTCACTGGCCAGTGCCACCTGCATAAACGCGCCCGCTCCGAGCATCACCTCCGACTTCTGTGTGGGCGCCTGTAGCGGTGTTTGGGCAACAAGGGTGGAGCTCTCCAGAGCAGTTTCGGGCTGCGCGCCAGCCGCCACTAACACCTCCATCGCCGGGTCCGCCGAGACGGGAATAATCGTTGCAACTGCTGCGGGTGTATATGACACATTCAAGTGCGCCAGGGCGGCCTCCGGTGCCGCCTGCGCCAACGGGTTAAGCCCCCCGCGGGTAGCCATATCGACTGGCTGCGGAGCGCTGCCGCGGAGCGCAGCTGGCATGCTGGCCGGCGCTGCTACGGATAAAGCTGCCCCGTCCGCCACCTTGGGCATGAGGTCGGTGGCAGCGTAACGCTCGCCCGCCCTCACTGCCAGTCCAAGCCCAGCCGGCGCCATCGAGGCGACCGCCGGTTTTCCTGCAATACCGGGGCCAGCCCCCTGCATTATTAGACGCGCCATATCCTGAGGCATAGCCTGCGGCATCTCAGCCGCAGCCGGCACTAACGCCGCTCGCAGCGCAGTATTACCGGCGCCGATAGAGAACATCACGTCCTCTGCCACAGAGGACGCGCTTGCCAAGCCCTGTGCCACAGGGAGCGCGTTTGCCACGGCCTGCAGCAGGGGCGCCCTAACGGCATTTCCGGGTGATGCTATGCCAAGCGTCGGTGCGGTATGACCCATGATCATGCGCAGCATATCCGGGTTCAAACCCTCGCCGACCGCAAACTGGCGAAGCGTATCCTCTGAAAACTCAGAATTTTTCTGTGTCAGGACGTTGATATTGGGGCTGAGCGGAATCACGCACAACGCATCGGGCGGCAAAGCATTGCCGCTCGCAGCGGCATCCAGTTGTCCGGAGAGGCGCTTTTTAACCTCGCTAAAGATGTCATCGAAGCCACTCACCCCCCCCTGCGGACTACCTGGACGCCCCGAAAAGAGTGAGGTTGGAGACTTAACGCCATCATTATTAACGATATTTTTTCCACCGACCGAATTATTCATAATTCACCAACCATTCCTGGATTTTGGACACACCCTCTCTATGCAAATATCGTGACAGGTCGCCACCCTGCCACGATTTAAATTCAGACTCGCCGCTGCAGCACACCACGTTGCCTGCAAAAAAGTGGGCGCGCCTTTTGCTCATGGGTTACGCCAAGAGCGCCGTCGCGGGATTGGGTGTTGGCCCAGAACACTGACACCCAACAGACCGTAGCCGCTCAGATGATTATTCAAGCCATTGTTTTTATTGTCTATATTTTCTGGCATGCCAATTGCTTTATAGACACCACATAAAATGAATTAAATTTTTTGTTTATAAACAACGATTTAAATTAGGCCTGCACAACGATGTCAACACTTGCACTGTCGTTTTTACGCCAGAACATGCGCCGAGTGCGCCTGGTTGACCTTGCCATCCCCGCACTAATCATGATGATCATGGGAATGCTGGTCATTCCGCTGCCAGCAGTCCTGCTTGACATCTTGTTTACCTTCAACCTGCTGGCCGGCCTTGTCATCATCACCATTGCCGTGGCAACCACCCGCCCGCTCGAATTTTCGTCATTCCCGATTGTTCTGCTGTTAACCACCATGCTGCGGCTTGCATTGAACGTAGCCTCGACGCGCGTGGTTTTGGCTGAGGGCCATAAAGGCGGTGATGCCGCCGGCAAGGTGATTCAGGCGTTTGGTGAATTCGTCATACAGGGTAACTATTTTATCGGCATCATCATCTTCGCCATCCTGATGATCGTCAACTTCATCGTTGTCACCAAGGGTGCCGGCCGGGTTTCAGAGGTGATTGCGCGTTTTACCCTGGACGCCCTGCCCGGCAAGCAGATGGCGATTGATGCCGACCTCAACGCTGGCGTCATTAACCAGGAAACTGCGAAAAAACGTCGCGAAGAAATCGCCCAAGAAGCCGACTTCTTCGGCTCGATGGATGGCGCCTCGAAGTTCGTGCGCGGCGATGCGATCGCTGGCGTGATTATCCTCGCCATTAATATTTTTGGCGGCCTGATTGTCGGCATCGGCTTTCACGGCATGTCGATGGCCGAAGCCGGCAAGGTCTACACCCTGCTAACGATTGGTGACGGCTTGGTCGCGCAAATCCCCGCACTCTTCCTTTCGCTCGCAACTGCCATCATCGTCACACGCGTGACAACGCCACAATCCTTGAGCGAGCAGACTTCGACACAGCTGGCAAAACCGCTACCGTTGTTTGTGTCAGCCTCGATATTGCTTCTGATCGGCATCGTTCCCGGCATGCCGCACGCCGTCTTTATCACACTGGCAGGGGCCACTTTCGGTATTGGTTATCTCTGTCTCAAGCGCGACGCCATGCCAGCGGTCGACGAGAGTGAACAGGAAAACGCCCTGCCGCCACCGCCCAAAGAGCTCGACTGGAGCGACATCGACCAGGTCGATCTGATCGGTCTTGAAATCGGCTATGGCCTGATCCAGATGGTCAACCCGGAGGCGGGTGGCCAACTGATGTCGCGCGTCAAGGGTATTCGCAAAAAGCTCTCCGCTGAACTTGGTTTTCTGGTGCCTGCAGTGCGGATACGCGATGTGTTAACGCTTGAACCCACCGCATACAACATCATGGTCAACGGTGTCGTACGGGCCAGTGGCAACATTAACCCGGAACGTGATCTTGCAATCAATCCCGGCCATGCCTATGGCAAGCTCGAAGGCATCCCCACCAAAGATCCGGCCTTCGGTCTCGATGCCATCTGGATCGACCCCTCGCAAAAAGATTACGCGCGCACACTCGGCTATACCGTAGTTGATTCAAGCACCGCGTTGGCCACTCACCTTAACAAAGTCTTGCGCGAAAATGCGGCCGATCTGATCAGCCAGGATGAAACCCAGCAACTACTGGACAAACTCGCCAGCCGTTTTCCCAAGCTGGTGGAAAATCTGGTGCCCGGCAAGTTGCCCCTGTCGATCCTGACCCGGGTGCTGCAGAACCTGTTAGCGGAATCGGTCTCCATCCGTGATATGCGCACCATCGTCGAAGCGCTCTGTGACGAGAGCAGCAAAACCCAGGATCCAGACCAGCTGACCAGCCTGGTCAGACCGCGCCTTGGCCGCATGATTCTGCAAAATCTTGCCGGCGTAAAAGATGTGTTGCCGGTGATCACGCTCGAAGCGAACCTCGAACGCATGCTGCAGAATGCCGCCGAACAAAGCGGCATCGGCCAGACTGCCGTGCTGGAACCCGACCTGGCCGACAGCCTGTTCCGTGCATTACGTAACGGCACCACCAACACACTCGAACAACACGATTGCGCTGTGCTCGTCGTCTCGCCAGTCGTGCGCCCGTGGCTGTCAAAAATGCTCAAACACCGGGTGAACGATCTCGTCGTTTTATCCTACAGTGAAATTCCGGACGACCAGGCCATCAAGGTCGTTTTAACCATCGAAACACAGTCGAAATAAGAATAGGGTCGCTTTATGGAACTCAAACGCGTATTGGCGGCTGACAGCCGTGCAGCAAAAGAAAAAGCCATGCGTCTCTATGGCCGGGATGCTCTGATACTGTCGAATGATCGCGTCAACGGTCAGGTCGAACTGATCGTCGCGGTGGATCTCGTCGCAGAAGATGTGCTCTATCCGAACCGGCCGATCGCCGACAACGAGAGCGCCCCCATCAAGACTGCAAGCCCGCTCATTCAACCGCCGCCCTTTGGCCAGGTCTTTCAGGGCACCATGCAACGCATGCTGGCCAAACAACCCGACGCGGAACCGGTGCCTGCCATCGCCGCGCCTGTCACGCGTACACCTTCGATTACACCGCCGCTTACAACGTCGCTTACACCGCCGCCTGCGCCGGCGCTGGTAAACAACACCGGGGAACAGGCACGCGCCCAGGAACTGGTCGCCATGGTCAGGGCCGAACTGGAAGAAATGCGACGTGAAATACGGATGTCCCGGCAAACAGCCGTTTGGGAAAACGCCGCCAGCCTGCAGCCCCACATTCAGGAGCTCTCGGCAGCCATGCGAGAGGCGAATATTGGATCTTCCCTGCGCACCCTGTTTATCGACGAAGTAAAAGATTGCAAGACGCTGGAAGACGCCACACACCATATCAGCACCATGCTGCACCGCCTGCTGAAACACAAATCGGCAGCGGCGCCCTTTCATGGAACCCACGTGGTGGTGGGCCCCTCCGGTGGCGGAAAAACAATGATGGTGCGCAACATCGCCAACGCACATATACAGTTACACGGCAGCGAGGACATCGCCGTCATCAGTTTTAACGACAACCGCGTCGGCGCATGGCCGCAACTACAACTGCTTAGTACGGCGGCCGGTATTGAGTGCTACAAAGTAAAATCCGCGGAGTCGTTGCGCGAATTGGTCGATAGTCTGTCGGATAAAAAACTGGTCATCATCGATACCCCCGGCAACCAATCGATGGACAATGCATCCGTCCTCAATGCCGCCATGCAGGGCGCCACCTTTCATCTGGTGTTTCCGGCGGATGCCTCATCCGCAACCATCAATAGATTTCTGCAGATAACAGAGATCAAATGGAGCAGCGTCATGCTGACCAAACTCGACGAGTGCAATAATCCGTGGCCACTTCTGCAAATGCTTAACAATAAGACCCTGCCCCTTTCATTTGAGAGCACCCGTTCACTGATCAACGACGCCGAGAACACCGAACGGACCATCGGAAAAATGATCCGTATCGGCATAAAATTGCTGGGCGACGCAGATCCGCATGCAGTGAATTTAAATCATGAACCGGCGCGCATTTCTGGTGGACAACACCTCGCCCATTGAAGCACACGACTCAGCTACAAAACGACCGCCTCGCTGTTTGAATCGAATGGATAGAAAACAATGGATGTCATCGGAATAGCCAGCGGTAAAGGGGGTGTCGGCAAAACCGCCACCTCGATCAACCTCGCAGTCGGTTTGGTGATGCGTGGCCACAAGGTCATGCTGTTTGACGCCGACATGGGGCTGGCGAATGCGCAGCTGGCACTCGGCTGCACGACCCCGTTTAATTTCGGCCACGTGATCTCCGGCGAGAAAACGCTGGAAGAAATCATCGTCACAACACGCCAGGGTATCCGACTGGTGCCGGGGGCTTCCGGCGTGCAAAAGCTCGCCTCACTCGACACGCTTGAAGCCTCGGCGATCGTGCAGGCGTTCAGCAGCATCGAAGAACAAATCGATTTTCTCATCATTGACTCGGCGGCCGGCATTTCCAGCTCGGTGCTGACCTTTATGCAGGCTGCACAGCGCCGCCTGATCGTGCTGCGGGACGAACCCTCCTCCATCGCCGATGCCTATGGCACCATCAAGGTATTGATCAACGAATGCAAGCTCGACGAGATTTATGTTGTCCCCAACATGGTGGACAGCCAGTCTGCAGGCCGCCTGCTGTACAATCGGATCAACGACGTGTGCAAAAAATTTCTGGGGCAGCCGGTAAAATACCTGCACTCAATCACTCACGACGAGCACATGCTGGGGGCCGCACGCAATTATCAATCCGTTCTAGAATTTGCCCCTGGCGGCAATGCCGCGAGGGACTTTAGAAAATTGGCAGAAACGGTCGAGTCGCTTACCCCGACCGCAGCACAGGGTGGCGGACTTCAGTTTTTCTTCGAGCGCATCATCGCTGAAAAAGCGGTCTAAATGAAATCATCCGGCATCCATCTGTACGCGCAGGCAACCGAGAACAGCGACTCGCTGGTCATGGCCAATCTGAATCTGGTCAAACGGGTTGCCCTGCACCTCAAGGTCAGGCTACCGCCGTTTGTTGAATTTGACGATCTGCTGCAAGCCGGGATGGTTGGACTGATCGAGGCATCGCGCAGCTACAAGTCGGAAAAGGGCACGCCGTTTGACGGCTTCGCAAGGCTGCGCATCAAAGGCGCGATGATCGACCATGTGCGCAGGCTATCGTATCTGCCGCGCTCCGCCGTCGCGACCAAGAAATCGCATTCGGAGGCGACCAAAACCCTGGCCGACGAACTCGGTCGCGCGCCGACGCAGCAGGAGCTGGCCGATTTCATGGATATGGACATTAACGATCTGCAGAAAGAGCGCCATCAATCCAGCCAGTTTGAAACCGATTCCATCGAAGACATGGCCGACGCTGTCGACAGCCTGCCAGACACCGAGGACTCCATTCCGGATATCGCACTCGAAAAAGCGCAGTTTTCAGAGAGTCTGGTGCGTGCCATCGAAGAACTGCCGGAACGCGAAAAACTGATTCTTTCGCTTTATTACACCGAGGAACTCACCCTCAAGGAAATCGGTGAAATTATTGGCGTTGGCGAATCACGCATCAGTCAAATCCTCGCCAAGACCGCCAAGTCCCTGCGCCAGACCCTGCAGTAAACAACCTACTCGCGGTATTGCACCGTGATGCTGATACGCCGGTTACGCGGATCCAGCGGATCGGATGCAACAAAGGGCTCTTTGTCTGCAACGCCCTCGATTCTGGTGATTTTGCGTTCCTCAACCCCCTTCTTCACCATGATCTGACGCGTAATATCTGCGCGCTCGGCTGACAGCGACCAGTTGTTACGACCGGTCCCCGCAAAGGCGAGGGAATCGGTATGGCCGCGTATCCTGAGGGAATTGGGCATACCGGCCAGCGAGCGTGAAATTTCCTCGATCAGCGCGAGCGACTTGGCTGTCACCTTCGCATCCCCAAGACCGAACATCGAAAAATCCGCCTTGTCGATAATTTCGATGCGCAGGCCGTCCTTCTCGCGCGAGAAAATAACGTTCTCCTTGAGCTTCGCCAGCTCACTGTCCTGGGACAATTTTTCTTTGAGCTCTTTTTCGAGTTTCTCGAAATTGTTTTTATCCGACTCAGCGGCAATACGGGCCTTTTCTTCCGCCGTCATGGCGTCCGCCTTGTCCTTGTCACTATCTTTGCTGCCAGTGTTGTCGCGGGGTTGCAACACCTGAAAGAGACTGGTTTGCGCCGCCGCCTGCGGCAGTGCAGCTTCGTCAATAATCGATTGCCCCCCCATCAAACCGGTCGAGCCGGAGGTGTTATTGACAGTGATCGCACTTTGCGTCGCCGAGGTGGGCTTGAAATAGTCGGCTACGGATTTTCTCTGGTCGGCGTTGCTGGCCCCGAGCAACCACATCAGCAAAAAGAAGGCCATCATCGCGGTCATCATGTCGGCGAGCGCGATTTTCCAGGCGCCACCATGGGCGCCACCATGGCCTTCGTCAATAATCTTCTTGACAATAATGGGTGCGAGTGGCTCGGCCTCCTCAGCCGGCACCGCCGCCGCGTCGGCTGCCGCCTCGCCGGCAACCGGCAGCGCGGCCGGGTCGGTGGTCGCGACCGCCGTCTCCGCCGCGCCCTCCACGACCGTTTTTTCAGCTGCTTGTTCGGTCGCTTTTTCGGCCGCTTCTGCGGCGGCTTCTGCCATTATTTACCTCGCAGCCCGTCGAAGACATCCCCAAACGAAGGCTGGTTTTCATGTGAAATACTGACGCGTGCGGCCTCAATAATGACCGGCATCGGGTGCCCATTCAGAGTGCCAACGATAATCTGCTTGGCAACGTGATAGATCTGACCGTCCTCGTCAATAATCTGCTTCAAGCGGACGCTCAGCGGTTCAGCAAAACCATACGCCAGCAAAACGCCCAAAAAGGTGCCGACCAGCGCGGCACCAATCAAGCCACCCAGCACCGCCGGTGGCTGGTCGATGGAACCCATGGTTTTAACGACGCCAAGCACGCAGGCCACAATGCCCAAAGCCGGCAACGCGCCGGCCATACTGGCAAAGGTTTCCGCCGGCTTCAGCGCGTCGTGGTGGTGCGTTTTGATGGAGGCGTTCATGATGTCTTCAACCGCATCCGGCCTCGGCGCCGATGACGAGACGACGATCAAACGGATGCTGTCGGTGATCAGGTGTATCAATGCGTGGTCTTTAAGCAGCCGCGGATACTCGCTGAAAATGGCACTCGAGTGGGGGTCCTCGACGTGGGACTCGAGGGCGACCGCGCCCTCCGCCTTCAACACCTTCATGATCTTGGCGACCAGAAAGATCGTATCCATGTAGTCCTGCTTTTTGAAGCTCGGGCCGGACAGGATCTTGCCCAGACCGGCGACAGTGGCCTTGACAATAGGCATGCTGTTGGCAGTCAGCATCGCGCCGATGGCAGCCCCCCCAATCGCTGTGCCCTCGAGGGGGAGTGCATGCCAAATCGGCGCCATAGAACCACCGCCGACGATGTAACTGCCGAAAATGCAGGCAAGACCGAATATAATTCCGACAATACTTAGCACAACAAGGTCCACCTAAAAAATAAACAGTTTTTCGTCAAAAGTAATCCACCAGCAATGGTCACAACCAACCCTCTACCGGTCGCCATTCAGTAAACGAATCACGCGCACTTCGCCGGCAACAATGAGGGTACGGTCTCCCACGCATCGCGGATATCCGTCATCAAGCCCTTCACTTCGCGCAGCAGATCCAAATCATTCCTCAAGTTGATCTGCAGCAACATCCGCGTAACGTAACCATACAGCTCAGACAGATTGCGCGCCAGATCGCCACCCTTTTCATAATCAAGTGACCCTTGAAGGCCAAGCACGATACGGCCGGCACGGTTCAGGTGATGCGACTTCTCCTGAATGGCGTTGGCCTTGATATGCCCTTCGGCCGCACTCAGGCTCTCGAGCAAGCCGTCCAGCAGCATATGAATCAGCTGAACCCGGTCCGACGCATCGACACCGGTTTCAACCATTACCGAACCATAACTTGCCGCCGCTCTCTGACTTAGCATAAATATTTCCCGGATTAATTTTTTAATAACAAAACTAGAGTCGTCATGAACCAGCACTTCTTGAGACCAATCTTCAGATTTTCAATGCGTAATAAGCGACAAAATACAACAACCACTCTCACCCAATGCCATCCTGAAACGGACCGACCTAACCTGTGAGACGACGACTCGCATCAAGCCATCTCCGAAAGCGTTCAATATACAATATTTGTTGTTTCCGCTACATTTTTTTTATTACTTCCACCACAGTCTCGCCACCGCCAGATCTTTCCCCTGTATCGACCCCGACACCCGCCGCCGAATCCGGCTCGCCAATTGACGGCAGAACCTGCTTAGCGGACCCAGCACCACCGCTCGGCAACAAATGACCAAACAGCTGCGGCATCAATTCGATGCCGGCTTTTTCATACAGCCTGGCGCACACCTTCTCGAGACGCGTGCGTAGAGCCGAAAAACCGGTGCCACTGGATACGCTACGCTCGAGGCCGATTTCATAAATTGCATGACTCTCCGCCGGCGGCAACCACGAGGCCACCTGCCCGCCTGACGTTTTGATAATCCTGACTGCCGCCGGCGGCAGTCTCACCCCCTGCCGACCGTCGAGCGTGCCTTCTTCAAAAAGCTCTTCAATGTGCCGCTGCAAAACCTGGGCATACAAATGCCGAATCTGCGCATTCAACGGCTGGGCAGCCGCCCCCTCGGGCGCCGTCAACAGTTCCCAGAGTCTTTGGCCACCCAACCCCTCAAAACGCGGGTCCGTAGTGCCAAACGCAGCCGATGCTGCCCCTGCTGCCCCTGCCGCCCCCGTGCGCACCGCTTGTTTCTCGATTTTATGCACACGATCCATCACATAGAGTGCTAGTACCCCCACCCCGATGAGTCCGACGAAGATCGCCAACATAAAAAAATAAATCATCTGTGCAGCCCACCTGAACGATCAATCCACGCTCGCGCTCCCGCGGCGGATAAAGTTCTATTTGTAAAATCTCATTATTTATTTGATTAGTTATTCGATTAATTATTCGAATACATCGCTGCCATACCGTCAAATGTAGACTTCAGTCCCGATTGCTGGCTCTTTATGCTGTTGAGTAAGGTATCCATCGCGGCAAATTGTTTGGCATAGCGTTCAAGCAACATGGACATGCGGGTTTCCAGCTTTTTCATGTCCTCGTTATAGGTGGTTATTTTTTGCTTGGCGCCACTTATTTGAGCGGCGATCGCGCCTTTACCCGTCGAGGCGTTCGTATCAATCAGGGCTGTCAGTATCTTGACCGCGTCCCCCGCCAAGCCTCTGCTCTCTGCGGTAGCACTGGATTGATTGGCAATATTCCCACTTAAGGCCTGAACAACATCGGCATAGCTTTTGTCCAGGCTCGCCTGTAGCTTGGCGTCATCTGCTGCCATCATCCCGTTAGATTGTATGGTGACCCCCAAATCCCGGAATGCCTTAACGGCTGTTCCGGGAGTCGAGGAGTCGCCCATCATTAGGCGTTGGATCTGGGCACGGACAGTCCTCACAATCGAGTTATTGGCTAACGAACCGCCAATATTTTGATCAGTTGATTCCGGCGAAGTCACTGTATCCAATGTTTTTTGCAGCTCATTGTAGGCAGAGACCAGACTAGTAATCTGGTTTTTAACCTGCGTCGAATCACGACTCACCTGCACATAGGTGTCTGTCCCCGTAGGGGCAGCAGCAAAGATGCTTAAATTCAAGCCACTAATAGCGTCAGTGATCTCGTTAGTGCTTCGTGTTAATTGAATACCATCAACCGTCAGCTTGGCATCTGTCGCAGGAGTTATGACGTTATCGAAATTCAAATCGGAATTGTCACTAGATACCGAGAACCCGTTGGCGGTCCCTGATGCGCTTGATGTGAGCACGATCTGATAGGGGGTCAGTCCGCTGCCCGTATTAACCAAGGTCGCGGTCACTCCCACGCCAGGGGTTTTATTAATCTTTTCCACCACAGCGCTCGCTGAATCACCCGCAGCAATTGCGACGGTTACAGGAGTCTTACCCGCCGGGGTAATCGTAAGGTTTCCCGTTGACGCAATCGCGGAGGTGCTATCTGCAAAACCGGAACCTGCCGGCTGTGAGCTGCGTTGTGCTGCGGCGACCGCGGTCACATGGATCTGATGAAATCCAACATCAGCCCCCCCCGTAGATTTCGCTACAAAAGAGGCAGCATCGGTTGTCGCAATTGATACTGCGTCAAGATCAGTTTTGTTTTGCAAGGCAGAAAAAGCGGTATTGAGCTTACCTAACGAGGCGAGTAGCGCGCCGTCTCCTGAAATAGTCGCATTACATTTATCAATTTTGCTTTGAATAATATTTTGCTGCGGTAACTTCTCAGCATTAACCAGGCTTTGTGCCAAAGTTTTCGTATCGACACCCGAACCCCCGCCCAAGGCGCTGATAATCTGCTGCCCAGCGGAATTCTTCGCCGCAGTCGTAGCGGACGTAGCAGACGAAGTCTGTAAGGGTGTTGATGCTGATGAAGAAATCGTAGTCATGGGGCGGCTTTCGTGGCGCGCTTGTCAATATTACTTAATAATCGATTACCCCCGTCATCACTCAATCGGTCGATCCGATCCAAGCTTTAACGAGCGCACTTACTTTATGTAGTCAAACAAAGACATCTTTGCAGTCTGCGCAAAAGTCGCTTGCGCAGCCTGCAGAGCCAACATCTGTTTTTGCAAATCAGTGGCGGCGACGGTGTAATCGGTGTCCTTGATGCCGGACAACGTTGTCTGCAGCCGCAAATTAGTGGCATCGACGATGGTCTTTTGCTCGTCAATACTGTTCCGTGCCGAACCAATTTGCGCAATACCGGTTGAAATACCTTCTTGCATGGTATCGACCTCACCAAGGCCGCGTTGAATAGTTGCAGTGTCACCGACCTTGACGGCCCTGGAGAGATCATCCAGCGACTGAAAAAAACTAACGCCGGCCGGCACGCCGTCAACGCTTCTGACGACGGTGGAAAAAATCTGCGAGCCCACCCCTCCCACGGCAATCTGGCGCTGCTCGCCGATGGCGACTGAAACCTGACTCTGGTCGCCGGCGTAGCTGATACGTCCGCTCGCATCGGCCGCAAACGGCTGGCTGCCGGTGCGCGCACCACCAAAGACATAGTTACCACTCTCGTCGCGCGCATTGGCCAGCGACAACAATTGGTCGCGCAAGCTGCGTATCTCGATCGAAATATTCGACCGATCCTGCGGCGACAGCGTGTCGTTGGAGGCCTGAATACTCAGCTCCTTGATCCGTATGAGGGCATCACTCGCTCCCGAGATACTGGTTTCCTGGGTAGCCAAACGACTATCCGCTTGCGTTAATGATTTGGCATAGCTGGCCTGGCGGGTAATGGCGGTTTGCAAACGCTGTATCGAGGCGGTCGCATCAGGGTTATCACTGGCGTTGGCCGTCATTTCCCCGGTCGCCAGCTGGCTTTGGGTTTTGGTGATTTTGGCTTGCACGTCCTGCATCTGCTTGACGGCCACGCTAAACGCGTAATTGGTTGAAATAGCCATGTTCTAATGTCCTCTAACGAATCTGCGCGATATAGTCGAACAACTGCGCGGCTACCTGCATGGTTTTCGCCGCAGCTTGATACGCTTGCTGAAAGCGCACCAGATCGGCGGCCTCCTGATCGAGATTGACACCGGAGGCCATATCACGGGTCTTTTCTGCCTGCTGGGTCACTGCTTGCATGGCCTGCTGGGCCACTGTCGCCTGGCTGGCAACATTGCCGATCGTGCTCACCAGATCATTGTAGGCAACGCCGATGGTTTTACCATCCGGTGTGACGGCGGCATCTTTCAAATCAACCATGCGGACGATGTTTT
>CAMDSO010000081.1 GCA_945906935.1 Bordetella parapertussis | reverse complement strand
AAATACCATTGGCCTGCTGGCGGCAGACCTTCGACATTGAGTATCGCCAGAGCATGCGTGTCGGTGTCGAGCCCCAGGGTGTAGCGTGACATGATGGATACGCCAAGGTCGGCGAGTATCCCCTGCTTGATGGCCTCGTTACTGCCGAGTTCCATGCGGATATTCGGTTCCATGCCGTGCTCATCGAAACACGCCATCGTGGTCATACGCGTTCCTGAGCCGGCCTCACGAATCAGCAAGGGTTCTTTGGCGAATTCGGCGAACGAAATGTTTTTGCGCCCGGCGAGCGGATGTCCCGCCGCGGCGAAGGCGACATAGGGGTTGGGCAGGATGGCCTGGGTGACAACCTCCGGTTCGCTCGGTGGATTGGCAAACACATAAAGGTCGTCGGCATTGGCGGCCAGGCGTTCAGTGAGCGTCTGGCGATTTTGCACCTGCATGGAAACCTCGATGCCGGGGTTTTCTTTTGCATAGGCACCGAGCAACCGTGGCATGAAGTATTTGCCGGTGGTACTTACCGCAAGCCGCAGGCGACCGGTCTTAAGGCCGCGCAGATCGGCAAAGCGGTCTTCGCTGCGGCCAAGGAGGGCGAAGATTTCGTGGCATGCGGCATAGAGTTGCTCGCCCGCCTCGGTCAGGTGTGCCTTGCGCCCGACCTGTTCGAACAGCGGCAGGCCGATTGTTTCCGAGAGTTTCTTGATGTGCACCGATACCGTCGGCTGCGCCATATACAACTCTTCGGCGGCACGTGTGTAGTTGCCGTGACGTGCAACGGCTTCAAACACGCCCAACTGCGGCAGCGTGCCATGCTTGAGATAACGACGTATTTTGGATTGCGGCATTCTGAGTGCTCCGTAGGTGCAGGTTTTATACGCCTAACCCTCGCAGGCGCGGAACTGTACCTCGGACAGGCCAAATATTACAAGGTTTTAAACACCGCCCCCTCGCAGGCGCAGAACTTTACCTCGGACAGGCCATGGATGAAACCGCACAGCCGGTCGGGCAAAGGTCTCGCTCTGATCGACTTGGTGCTGGCGGCGCGCAGTGTCCCCAGGCATCTGCAACAGCAGGCGATTATTTGGGGAACGGTGGGTGCCATTGCGGTGCGTAGTTCGCTCACCATGGTGGTGGTGTGGTTGTTGCAGGTGCCTGGTTGGATGCTACTTTGGCGGCGCCATGTTGGTGTGGATCGCCTACCGCCGGCTGGTGCCTGCCGGCGGTGATGACGGGCACAATGTCGCGCTAGCTAATCGCTTCTGGGGGGCGATGAAAACCATCATCGTTGCCGATGCCTTGATGGGGCTGGATAACGTGCTTGGCGTAGCGGGGGCGGCGCAAGGAAGTTTCCTGCTCGTGGTGCTTGGGCTGCTGATCAGCAACTGCGCAGCGCTTGCGTGCCAGCCAGATTGTGATGGGCACGGCGCGTAAGAGCTCGCTGACGCGCATGATTGAGGATGCGGTCACCAACCGGGTGTTGGAAAAGACCGACGTTCCGGTCGAGGTGATCGCTGGCAAGGGCGTGGCGCGGATCGAGCCCATCGGTGTGCCGGCGACCATAGGCGCACTGTTTGCGGCGCCGGTGCTGGCACTCGACTGATCGCAGTTTTTGAGTAGTCGTCACTGATTTGCTCGATTAAAAGGCGAGTTCGCGTTCATGACAAGAGATGCGTGGCGTAGCGCGGACTGCGATAATATGTGCCATGACCGCTCCTTTTCGAGTTGCCCATGCCGCCGGTGAAAACTGGCGGCAAATTGCAGAATCTTGCCTGCCACGCCTTGCTGGTCCGCCGGCCACGCTGGGCTTCCTCTATCTCACCGATCTGCTGGCTGACCACGCCGACGAGATCATCGCCTTTCTGCGCCAGAAAACCGGCGTCTCGCATTGGGTCGGTTCGGTCGGGATCGGCATCTGTGCGACAGGGCGCGAGTATCTCGACGTAGCCGCCATGGTGGTGATGCTGGCGGATTTCGAGCCGGAGAGTTTCGAGGTTTTTTCCGGTGTGCGTACGCTGGATGATCTGAAGCTGCGCAAGTTTGAATGCGGTGGACGCCCCGCGCACTTTGCCGTAATACACGCGGATCCGGCCAACAGCGGTGTGATCGATTTGATCAGCGGTCTGGCCGCGCGCGTGGAGAGCGGCTTTGTCGTCGGCGGTCTGGGTAGTTCGCGCAGCCGCAATTTGCAGTTTGCCGGCAAGAGCGTCGAGGGCGGTGTCTCCGGCTTGCTGCTGTCTGATGACATCACCGTTGCCACGCGTCTGACCCAGGGCTGTTCGCCGGCCGGCCCCAAACATCGCATCACCGATGCACAGCGTAATATCATCCTTAGCCTGGACAACCGTCCGGCGCTCGCTGTCCTGCGCGAAGATGTGGGTGAAAAACTCACGCGCGACGTGCCGCGACTGGGGGCGACCGTGTTCGCCGGGTTGTCGGTCGCCGGTAGCGACACCGGGGATTATCTGGTGCGCAATCTCGTCGGCATCGATGCCGAGCGCGGGCTGGTGGCCATCGGCGATCATGTCAAAAAGGGTGGCGAGCTGATGTTTTGCCGGCGCGATGCCGCCAGCGCGGTTGAAGATATGCGGCGTATGCTCGACAGCATCAAGGAGGGCCTCTACACCAAGCCGCGCGGTGCGCTGTATTTTTCCTGTCTTGGTCGCGGCGCCAATCAATTTGGTCCCGATTCCGAGGAACTCAAGTTGATACAGGCGGCGCTTGGCGATTTGCCGCTCGCAGGGTTTTTCTGTAACGGCGAAATTTCGCATAACCGGCTCTACGGCTACACCGGTGTGCTCACCCTGTTTGCCTGAAGCGATCGGTCATTTTATGAATTCCCCGTTTTTGCCCTGGCTTGATCTGCTTGCCCTTCTTTGGTTTGCCAGTAGCTGGGCGCTGTATGTCTGGCATACCGATCACCGCGCGACCACGCGTCCGACCTTGCGCCGGCAGATGGATAAATATATCCGTGAATGGATCGCGCAAATGGTGATGCGCGACAACCGCATGATGGACGTCAACATCATGCGCAATCTGACGCGCAGTTCGCAGTTCTTCGCCTCGACCACTATGCTGATACTGGGCGCGCTGGTGGCGCTGATGGGTTACGCTGAAAAAGCCGCCGGCGTGATCGCCGAGCTGCCTTTCACCCAGCAGGTGTCGGAGCGGGTGTGGGAATTGAAGATCTTGCTGCTGGTGGTGATTTTTGTCTTCGCCTTCTTCAAGCTGTCATGGTCGATCCGCCAGTTTGGCCTGGCCTCGGTGCTGGTCGGGGCGACGCGCAAGACGCCCAAGGATGCCGAAGAATTTGCCGCGCACATCGACCGCATTGCCGCACTGGCCTCGTTTGCCAGCGGCAATTTCAACAACGGGCTGCGCGCCTATTATTTCGGTGTCGCCGCCTTGTCGTGGTTCCTGCATCCGGTGCTGATGATCGTGATGACGGTGAGCGTCGTCTACGTGCTGCACCAGCGCGAGTTTCGTTCGAAGACGCTGCAAATACTCGGCGGCATTTGACTCAGGCGGCGGCCACGGTCACTTCAGTGTTCACCGAGTTGGCGATGAAGCATTCCTTGTGCGCCTTGTCGTGCAGCCAGTCGAGATCACTCTGCGCTGGCAGCTTGGCACCGCTGAAAGTGATTTGCGGATGCAGATCAATGCGTACCACCGCCATTTTGCCGTTGGCATTTTTGCCGAGGTGGCCGACCGCGCAATCTTCGTAACTGTCGACGACAAAGCCGCGATTGGAGGCCAGCGCAAGAAAGGTCAGCATGTGACAGCTTGCCAGCGCGGCGACAAACGCGCCTTCCGGATCGACACGATCCGGGTTGCCGAGGTAGGCCGGCGCGGCGGAGCCGGGGATTTCAATACCATTGTCAAAGCGCCAGGCGTGGTCGCGCGGATAAGTCTTGTAACCGAAGTCGGCGCCGTTACGCGCCCAAACGATGGTGGCTTTGTGTTCTGACATGGTGTGCTCCGCGGACGAATTCAGTTTTTGCAGCGATTAAAAAAAACTCTCACCCGCCCCGCGTTAGCGGCACGAGTGTTGGTGTGAGGCGCGGTGAAATCAATAACCAACCGCCTGACCGTCGGTGCGGCGCTCGGAGGCGGCGAGGTAACCGTCTTCCATCTTGAAGATCAACTGCGCGCGGCCGAAGTCGGTGCTCCAGCGGTCGGCGCGCGTGAGGTCATGGCCGCGCGCCTGCAATTCATTGAAGACTTCTTCGCTGACACCCTGTTCGATGCCAACCTTCAGGCCATTGTCGACGCGCCAGCGCGGCGCATCGGCGGCGGCCTGCGGGTTCTGAGCATAATCGGCGAAACGTACCATGACCTGTGAGTGGCCTTGTGCCTGCATCGAGCCGCCCATCACGCCGTAGCTCATCACCGGTTTGCCATCCCGGGTCATGAAAGCGGGGATGATGGTCTGGAAGGGACGCTTGCCGGGTGCGACGATATTGGCATGCCCCGGCTTCAGGCTGAAACCGTAGCCGCGGTTTTGCAGGCTGATGCCGGTGCCGTCGACCACGCACCCCGAGCCAAAGCCGGCGAAGTTCGATTGAATGAACGACACCATCATGCCGGAGTCGTCGGCCGCCGTCAGATAGACGGTGCCACCGGCGGGCGGGGTGCCAAACTTCGGGTCCTGCGCTTTTTTCATATCGATGAGTTTGGCGCGGTCGCGTAGATAAGCTTTGTCGAGCATCTGCGAGGGTTTGATGCGCATCGTCTTGGGGTCCGACACATATTCATAGATGTCGGAGAAAGCGAGTTTCATCGCCTCGATCTGCACATGCAGGCTGTCGGCGGTGTCGACTTTCATGTCGCGCATATCGAAGTTGTCGAGGATGCCGAGCGAGATCAGCGCGCCGATGCCCTGACCATTGGGCGGAATTTCATGCAGCGTGTAGCCGCGATAGTCCTGCGCCAGCGGCTCGACCCAGTCGAGGCTGTGCGCAGCCAGATCGGCAACGGTCATCACTCCGCCGTGGGCTTTCGAATGAGCGGCGATTTTTTCGGCGAGTTCGCCGTGGTAGAAAGCCTCACCTTTGCTCTCGGCGATCTTGCGCAGCGTGGCGGCCTGATCGGGGAAGGTGAATTTTTCGCCGGGCAGCGGAGCGCGGCCGCGCGGCATGAACGCTTCCTTGAAACCCGGTTGCGATTTGAGTTCGGGCACCTGATTCGCCCACAGCCGCGCGATGGTCGGCGTGACCATATAGCCGCGCTCGGCGTATTCAATGGCCGGTTCAAACAAATCGGCGAATGGCAGCTTGCCGTATTCTTTGGACAACTCAACCCACGCCGAGACACAACCCGGCACGGTGACGGCGTTCCAGCCGCGCATCGGCATGGTCTGTGCATCCTTGAAACGCTCGGGTGTCCACGCCGCGGGCGCACGGCCGGAGGCATTCAGGCCGCGCAGTTTTTTGCCGTCCCACAAAATGGCAAAAGCGTCGGAGCCGATGCCGTTGCTGGTTGGTTCGAGCACGGTCAGAGCGATGGCGGTGGCGATCACCGCGTCGACCGCACTGCCGCCTTTTAACAGCATGCGCAGACCGGCCTGTGCGGCCAGCGGTTGCGAGGTCGACACACAGTTGCGCGCCAGGATCGGCATGCGCTGCGAAGGGTAGGGGAAGTCCCAGCTGAATTCATTCATGAGAGTGGCTTTTGGACGTCGTGGAAAGAGCTGCGATGATACACCAGCGTTAGTCGGGGGCCCTGGCAGGCAGGTGCGGATATCCGACGTGCGTGGCGCCGGCGGCGGCGCTGTCGCAGCAACGGTTCGCAGCTACAATCGACACCGCGCGAACAACCGCTCGCGCGCGTGCAGAGGGCTATCATGAAGAACGAAGACGCGGCGCAAAGCCGTCCGGTGCCGTCGAACCGCCCCACCATCATGGGCACCCGTCATGTCATCGCCGCCGGGCATTATCTCGGCGCGCATGCCGGCTTTGAAATTCTGGAGGCCGGCGGCAACGCGATCGACGCCGGGGTTGCTGCGGGGCTTGCCGTCAGCGTGTTGCAAACCGACAAGGTGAATTTTGGCGGGGTTGCACCGATGATTATTTATACCGCCAAGACGCGCGAGATTTTTTGTATCGACGGTCTCGGCGTATGGCCGCGCGCGATTGAGCCGGACTTTTTTCAAAAGCATCACGGCGGCAAGATTCCGCCCGGTGTGTTGCGCAGCGTGGTGCCGGCCGCCCCCGATGCGTGGATCACTGCACTCGAACGCTTCGGTACGATGACATTTGCCGAGGTGGCCGCCGCTGCGATCCGCTTCGCGCGTCATGGCTTTCCGATGTATCCGTTGATGTCGGAATATCTTGCAGATAATCAGACCTCGTACGAACGCTGGTCGTCGAACAAAAAAATTTATCTGCCCAAGGGACGCGCGCCGCAAGCGGGCGAACTGTTCATCCAGACCGAGCTCGCCGCCACGCTGCAATATCTCGCCGATGTCGAGAAGGCGCACCGGCGCAAAGGCCGGCGTGTCGCCCTGCGGGCTGCGCGCGACGCCTTTTACAAAGGCGATGTCGCCGCCACCATCGTTGATTTTCATCGCAAGAACGGCGGCTTCATGCGCATGGAGGATTTCGCCGATTACAGTATCAAGTTCGAGCCGACGGTGAAAGCGCGCTTCAACGGCATTGATGTGCATGCCTGCGGTGCGTGGTCGCAGGGGCCGGTGCTGCCGATGGCGCTGAACATGCTGAAGGGCACTGATCTGAAAGCCCTCGGCCACAACTCGCCGCAGTACATTCATTTGATTACCGAGGCCTTGAAGCTGGCGTTCGCCGATCGTCATCATCATTTCGGCGATCCTGATTTCGTCAAGGTGCCGCTCAAAGGACTGATGTCCGAGGCGTATGCGCGCCACCGTCGCCGCCTGATTCGTGACGACCGCGCCTGGCCGGCAATGGCACCACCCGGCGATCCGACGTCATTAAGCGAGCTCAAGCCACGCTGGCTGCCCGAGCCGCAATCGGAAGAGGCACCGGGGCCCGGTGACACCACCTATTTGTGCTGCGTTGATCGTTACGGCAATGCGATGTCGGCCACCCCCTCGGATGGTTCCAATAGCTCGCAGATCATCCCCGGCACCGGTATTCTGTGTTCGGGGCGTGGCTCACAGTCGTGGTCTGATCCGACGCATCCGAGTTCGGTGGCGCCAGGCAAACGGCCGCGCCTGACACCGGCGCCGGCGCTCGCGTTCAAGAACGGCAAGGTTTATATGCCCTTCGGCACGCCCGGCGGCGATGTGCAGCCGCAGGCCATGCTGCAGGTGTTTCTCAACGTCAATGTGTTCGGGATGGATGCGCAGAGTGCGATCGAGGCGCCGCGGGTGGCCAACTACAGTTTCCCCGGTTCATTCGAGCCACACGCCTATTACCCCGGTCGCCTTTATCTCGAATCGCGTATTCCGAAAAAAACCGGCGAGGCGCTGGCGAAGTTCGGCCACAAGGTGTTCTGGTGGGACGACTGGACGTGGCTGGCCGGTGCGCCGTGCGCAATCGTGGTGGATCCGAAAACCGGCGTGCGGCATGGCGGTGCTGATCCGCGGCGTCCGGCCTATGCGCTGGGTTGGTAGCCTCGTCGCAGAGGGTTTGCTGGCGGCGTTATTGACGGTTGCTGCCACGTCTGCGGTGGCTGCAGGTGGCGTCATTGCGATCGACGTTGGGCATTATCGCGAAGCGCCGGGCGTGACCAGCGCGCACGGCAGGCCGGAGTTTGAGTTCAACCGCGATCTTGCCGCCGAGATTGAGGCGCAGTTGCAGGCGCGCGGACGCAGCACGCAACTCATCGGTGCGGCGGGTGAGATGAGTGTATTGGCGGCACGGCCGCGTGCCGCGGCGGGGGCGGCGCTGTTCGTCTCGGTGCATCATGATTCGATGCAGGCGCGTTTGCTATCGAGCTGGAGTTATGAAGGTGTCGAGCGCCGCTATGGCGATCGCTTTGCCGGCTTTTCGCTATTTGTCTCGCGCGAGAATCCGGGCTGGCGGCGCGGCCTGCGGTGTGCCTCGGCGATTGGTGCCGCCTTGATCCACGCCGGTTTCACGCCTTCGCTGTATCACGCCGACCGTAAGGTGGGTGAAAATCGCGCGTTTGCCGACAAGCGCAATGGCGTGCATTATTTCGACCGCCTGGCGGTTTTGCGTAATGCCAGTATGCCGGCGCTGCTGATTGAAGCCGGTGTGATCGTCAATCGTGAAGAAGAAAAACGGTTGGCAGACCCCGCAGTCCGCGGGCGTATTGCCGCCGCTGTTGTCAACGGAATAGAGGAGTGTATGCCGTGAGAAAAAAATCCATCATTGCGGTCGGCGTGTTGTCGGCCCTGTCATTGCTGTCATCGGCGCCTGTGCTGGCACAAAACTATCCGTCCAGGACGGTGCGTTTTATCGTGCCCTACACGCCGGGCGGTGCGGCCGACATCCTGGCGCGCGCGGTTGGCGCCAAGCTCACCGAGGCCTGGGGGCAGTCGGTGGTGGTGGAGAACCGCGCCGGCGCCGGCACCAATCTCGGTAGCGAAATCGCCGCGAAATCCCCCAACGACGGCTATGTGCTGTTTATGCCGACCATTGCCAATGCGATTAATCCGACGCTGTATCCGAAGCTGAATTACGACCCGCTCAAAGATTTTTCGTACGTGACGAATATCGCGCGCGTACCCGGCATCGTGGTGGTGCATCCGAGCGTGCCGGCGAAGAATGCCAAAGAGTTGATCGCGCTGGCCAAGGCGCATCCCAACCAGTTACGTCACGGCTCCACCGGCAGTGGCAGTCCGCATCATCTGGCCGCCGAGTTGTTTAAAACGATGGCTGGCGTGAAGATGATCCATATTCCCTACAAGGGGGCGTCACCAGCGCTGGTTGATGTGGTGGCCGGCCACATTGAAATTTATTTCGGCGCGATGGTGTCGGTGCTCCCGCATGTCAAAAGCGGACGTTTGCGTGCGCTGGGCGTGACCAGCATGAAGCGTGCGGCCGCTGCAGCGGATATTCCGACGCTTGACGAACAGGGGCTTAAAGGTTTTGAAACCGGTTCCTGGTTTGGGCTGGCGCTGCCCGCCGGCGCATCGCGCGAGCTCGTTAACAAGTTGCACGCCGAGGTGGTGCGCATCATCAAACTGCCCGAGGTTGCCGAACGCATCGCCTCGGAAGGCGCGGATTTCGTTGGCAATACGCCGGAGGAATACACCGCCTTCGTCAAGGATGAAATTGCGAAGTGGGGGCGGGTGGTGAAAATGTCGGGGGCGAAGGTCGATTAGGGCGTTCCTGATCGTACAAAAAAACGCCGCATTCGTTGCGGCGTTTTTATTTCTACAGGCCTGCGTTGGTTAAGGGGATGCAGTGCTGCGTTCGTGGCGTTAGCGATGTTAGCGGATGGTACCGCTGCGGTCGGCGGCGTAATAACCCTCGCTCTTGCCGTTGACGGTGCCGTGCAGCAGCCATTCTTTTGAGGCGGCGTGCACAACGGTGCGCTGGCGCTCGTATTGCAGATAGTGCGAGCCGCAGGCGATTTTCAAAAACGCCTTGTGTTTGACGGTGAGTGCCCGCCAGGCGTCATGGCGGCGTTCGAAGTTGTCAAACTCGCCCAGCAGGATCAGCACCGGCGCCTTGATTTGCGGCACGGTTTTGCGCCAGCCGTAATTCATGCGATTGGGGGCGCGCATCACACCGCCCGGTATCCAGTTCGCCCCCGCCCCCTCGACCTTCATCAGTTCGCGCCACATCACATCCCCGATGGCCGGGTCGTCGATCTGGTCGTCGCATTTGACGTCTGCCAGCCAGCGGTCTTTTTCCAGCCGTTCGCGCGTCTGCAGCAGCACCGGTGCGCCGGCTTCAGGATAGGCGGCCGGCGGGTTGTCGTTTTCAAAAAAGGGCGCCGGTGCGAGATAGATGATCTTGTCGACCAGTGCCGGGTGTTGCGCTGCGAAGCCGCCGATGCGCGGCGTGCCGGTTGACCAGCCGATCAGGCTGACTTTGGCCACACCGCGGGTTGTCGTGAGGTGTTTGACCACGGCGGCCACTTCATCCCACTCGCTTTGACTGGAGACGAGTTTGAACGGATAGCGCGGCGCGCAGGGCGCTTTTAATACGTGCGGGATCAGGATCGCCTGTTGTTTGGGATCGACGTTGCAGGGGTCGTCCATATAGGGTTTAGGCGAATAACCGTAGGCGGTGTGCGTCATCGCGAAGACGTCAAAGCCGGCCTTGGCCAGATATTCCATCCACGAGAAGTTTTTGTAGTCGAGGTCATAGGCGACGATGGCCGGGGAAAAGCCACCGTGCACGAATAGCACCACCGGTGCGGGTTTGCCGGCCGCGGCAGCGTGTTTGACACTCTCCAGCACGCGTTCGCGCAGATGCAGGCCGACGGGCTGATCGCGATTGGCCGGCACCGTCGAAATGTGAGGCACAAAGCTGTCGAGGGACAAGACTTGATCGGCGGCCTGCAGGGCGTGGCCACTGATGGCGAGACCGATCGTGAGGCAGCTCAAGGTGAGGCGGCGTGTCAGTGTGCGGATGGCGTGGAGCGGCATGTTAAAATTCCTCCTGTAGACGTTATGATTTTTTCTTCGGCCCCGGTTTGTTTTGTCAGCCGCCGCCGTTTATTTATTTTTTTGCGGCCGCTGCTGTTTTACCGGCGACGGCTGTCTGAAGCCCATTCGTCATGAGTTCAAATTCCAGCGTCATTCTGCCTGATCCACGCCATTATGGCGATGGTAGCCATCCGTGGTTTCAATTGTCGCGCGAGGCGCTGCACGAGGCGGTCGCCGCGTGTTGTGGCGGCGGGCAGGACGCGGTCATCGACGAGGCCTTGGGCGCGGCACCGTCGGCCGCCGCCTATGCGCAACTGCGCGCCACGGTGTGCGATGTCGCGCATCACGCAGTGGGTTCCGCCTCGGGTGACACGCTGCTGGCGCGTGTTTTTGCGTTGCCGCTGATTGTGGTCACGGGCAGTCGCAAACCGCTCACGTTGTCGGGGGCGCTGCCGGATATTGCCGCCGTCACCGATCTGTTTTTGCAAAAGGGTGTGCTTGGCAAGACGCAGAATTTTGGGATCGGCAACGCGCTGTGCACACTGGAGACCTTGGACACCGTGCGCATGAGCGAGGTCTACGCGTGGACCGGTGCCGCCGGTGCGGCGCGGCGCGAATTGCCGCCCGCAGCGCTGGTGATGGAGAACCCCGGCGAGCAGGTGCATCTGCGCTTTCTGGTGGGGGCGGGGATTGCGCCGGCGAACGAGCCGGCGCTGACGGAAACCGCGTCCAACATCGGCGCCTGGGGTATGGCCTTGACGAAAATGCTGGCGGGGCAACTGGCGCAGGCCGGCGCAGAAATCCTGCCGATGGCGCGTCCGCCCGCCGATCTGTTGCGTGCCTCCTATGCCGGACGTACTGCACAACTCGAAACAGCGTGCAATCTGTTTGCCAGCAATGCGGTGCGGCGCTTCCGTTCGGCCAGTGGCGATCCGGTGGCGATCCTCAGTACTCATGACAATGGCGATTTGCGCCTGACGATGAGCCAGCCGTTTGACGATCAAATGGTTGAAGGCTTTCGCTGGCCCCTGCATCCGCTCGATGATCTGCCGGCGATCACCGCGATGATCGTGGAATTGCTCGGCGCTTGCCGCGTCACGCGGATCGAAGCCGCGCCGCACGTCTTGGCCGAGAATAATGCGCTGGGTCTGCCGTGGTTTCCGGCCTTGCGCGAGTGGCCGGTGGCGGCTGGGCACTGAGTCTGGGCGAAGGTCGGGAGACCGTCACCAAGCTGTAACCGGGCCAGGGCTGTTGCAGCGTAAAATCTGGCTCGCTTTCTTTTGGAAATCAAATTCCGATGCTTCCACTCCGTTTAAATCTCAAGTCTATGGTTGCCGCCCTGATTACTGCACTAGCCTTCGCAGGCGCCGGCAGTGCACAGGCGGCACGACCGATGGTGGTTGATGATGCGCGTGTCGTCGATGAGGGCGCTTGTCAGGTCGAGACCTGGCGCCGTTTCAATCGCGACAGCAAGGAGGCCTGGGCGTTGCCCGGCTGCAACCCGGGCGGCAATCTGGAGTTAACGCTCGGCACGGCCGAACTGCCGGTCGAGGATCTCGGTTTGCGCAGCACCACACGCACCGTGCAGATGCAGGGCAAGACGCTGTTTAAAACGCTCGAAACCAACGGCTATTCCTATGGTCTGGCGGTGGGTGGCGTGGTGCGCTCGCGCGGTGCGGCCGACCAGGTGCCTAATTATTACGCCTATGTTCCCTTCACCCGTTCGATGCTCGATGACCGCTGGTTTGTGCACGCGAATCTGGGCGTGCAGCGGGCTGGCGCCAACCCGCAGGACGGCATGACCTATGGCATCGGTACTGAATACGGCATCAATGCGCGCACCTATCTGATGGTGGAAACCTATGGTGATAACCATCACCGCAATTCCTATCAGGGCGGTGTGCGTTATTGGGTGGTGCCCAATCGCGTGCAGATCGACGCAACGGTCGGTACCGTGGCCGGTGATTACGGCGGCGGACGCTGGATTTCGATCGGCATGCGGTTTTTAACCCCCGCGTTTCTTAAATAGGCGCGTGTTGGTGGTAAGGTCGGCCTTTAGTATTTAGCGATTATTGGTGACCTGGTGGAAGCCCCTCATTTTCAGAAACTCACGCCCGACCTCATATTGGATGCGGTGGAAACCTGCGGTTATCGCTGCGACGGGCGCCAGCATGCACTAAACAGCTATGAGAACCGCGTCTATCAGGTGTGGTTGGAAGACGCCGGCATGCTGGTGGTCAAGTTCTACCGCCCGCAACGCTGGAGCGATGCGGCCATTCTCGAAGAGCACGCTTATTCGCAGGAACTCGCGGCGCGTGAAATCCCGGTGGTGGCACCTCTTGCGATCAAGGGCGCCACGCTGCACACGCATGGCGGTTTTCGTTTTGCGCTGTTCCCGCGGCGGCCGGGACGGGCGCCGGAACTCGACCGGCCCGAGGTCTTGCAATGGCTCGGCCGTTTCATGGGACGCATCCATGCGGTCGGTGCGATCAAAGCGTTTCGTCAACGTCCGCGTATTGATATCGCTTCGTTTGGCGAGGCGCCGTCGCGCTACGTGCTGGACAACGGTTTTGTGCCCGCCGATCTGAAGCCTGCGTATGAAACCATTGTGCGCGATGCGCTCGAACGCGTGCGTGCCTGTTACGCCGAGGCGGGACGCGTCAAGGACATCCGCCTGCACGGCGATTGCCACGCCGGCAATATTTTGTGGACCGACGACGGCCCGCACTTCGTCGACTTTGATGACTGCCGCAGCGGCCCGGCGGTGCAGGATTTATGGATGCTGTTGTCGGGTGACCGCGAGGCGATGGCGATCCAGCTCGCCGATGTGCTGCGCGGATACCGCGAATTTCACGACTTTGATCGGCGCGAGCTACGCCTGATCGAAGCGCTGCGTACGCTGCGCATGATTCATTACGCCGGCTGGCTGGCGGTGCGCTGGGGCGACCCGGCGTTTCCGGCGAGCTTTCCGTGGTTCAACACGCAACGCTATTGGCAGGATCAGGTGTTGGCCTTGCGCGAGCAATGCGCGGTGATGGACGAGCCGCCACTGGAATTGCCCGATTATTAAGCGCCGCCCGGCGCGTTTGCTGCAGAAGAGGCTGCGATGAAAATTGATTTTCACAGTCACGTCATACCGCTCGAATTTCTCGATGCGGTGGCCACCGAGCCGGCGGCGTTTGACGGGGTGCGCGTTGAAATAAAGAACGGTGAACGGTTTTTGGCGCGCGACGTCATTGCCATCAAGCTGCGGACGGCTTATTACGATCTCGATGCCAAGCTCGCGGCGATGGACCGTATGGGCATCGACGTCGCGGTGATTTCCTGTGGTCCACCGGCGTATTGTTATTGGCTGCCGGCAGCGCAGGGCGCGCGCGCCGCACAACTCGTCAACGACGGCATTGCGAACATGCTGGCGGCGGCACCACGGCGTTTGCGCGGCATGGCGACGCTGCCGCTGCAGGACGTTGAGGCGGCGATGACAGAACTCGAACGCATTGCTCGCTTGGGTTGCTTTCGCGGCATCGAACTGGGCACCTCGGTTGAGGGCGCGTTGATTGCGGAGCCGAAATTCCGCGCACTGCTCAAACGCATTGAACAGCTCGGCTTGTTTGTGTTGGCGCACCCTTATCAGCCTTCGCCCAAAGGCGGGCTTGATCGTTACTACTTGATCAGCAGCATGGGGTTTCCGCTCGACACCAGTTTGCTCGCAGCGCATTTGATGTCGAGTGGTGCGCTGGATGAATTAAAAACCCTGAAGTTCATCCTGCCGCATGGCGGCGGCTTTCTGCCTTATCTGATTGGCCGGCTTGAACATGCCTACCACGCGCGTCCGGAACCGCGCGCGCATAGCAGCGTGACGCCGCGTCAACATCTCATGCGGTTTGTATTTGATGCGCTGACGCACGACCCGGTGGCGACGCGCTGCCTGATCGACACGGTCGGTGCCGAACGCGTAGTGCTCGGCAGCGATTGCCCGTTTGACATGGAAGACGTCGCGCCCCTCGCATCGCTCGAGCGTGTGGCTGGTTTGACCGACCACGAGCGCGAGCGGATACACAGTCTTAACGCACTCGCACTGCTCGGCGAAGGCTAGGGCGTTTCTGAATAATCTGCCGTGCGGACGCTGCGCTTCGTTGCGTGCTTGCGCAGTCCTTGCGCCGCGAGCTGCTCGCTACGGTTATCGTGAACTTGCGTAAGTCTTAATCAACGCGGAAATTGGCGTCTTTCGCCGCTTTCGCCCACTTCGCCATTTCGCTTTTCAGATTTGAGGCGAATTCGTCCGGTGTGCTGCCGAGCGGTTCATAACCCAGCGCGATCAGGCGCTGTCGCACATCGGGCATTTGCAGCGCCTTGACCATTGCGCTGCTCAATGTGTTGATGACTTCCCGCGGCGTGGCGGCTGGCACCAGCGAACCCCAGTAACTGCCCGCATTGACCGCGGGCAGACCGGCGCTGATGAAGGTGGGGACGCCGGGCAGCGCAGGGATGGATTGCGTGCCGGTGACGGCGAGCGCGCGCAGGCGACCGGTGGCCACGTGCTGGGCGAGGGAACTCGGGCCACCGAACATCATGACGACCTGGCCGGCGAGTACGTCGCTGGTGGCGGGGCCGCCGCCCTTGTAGGGGATTACCACCGCATCGATTTTAGTGGCGGCGCGAAACTGTTCGATTCCCAGATGGGTGGCGCTGCCATAACCACCCATGGCGAAATTGAACAGCGCCGGGCGCGCCTTGGCGAGTGTCAGCAGTTCCCGCAATGAGTGTGCCGGCACCGAGGGGTGAATAATCAAGGCGACCGGTGCCGACGCGAGCAGCGAGACCGGGGCAAAATCTTTCAACGAGTCATACGGCAGTTTACGAAACAAACTCGGATTGCTGGCAAATGAGGTGTCAACATTCAGTATGGTGTACCCGTCGGCGGGCGCCTTTGCCACGTAATCGCTGCCGATCTGACCGCCGGCACCAGCACGGTTCTCGACGACGAAAGATTGTCCGAGCAACTCGGTTAATTTGGGCGCGATGATGCGCGTCAGATTGTCGGTACCGCCGCCGGGGGCAAGGGCGACGACGATGCGCACAGCGCGCGTCGGAAACGATTGGGCGCCTGCTGTCGCGCAAACCAGCGCGGCGGCGAGCGCGCCAATAACCGTAATGCAGCGCCCCCTCATCGTGCCCATTCCATCAGGTTACAACTTGCAGGCGTTGAGAAAACGCGTGCGCTCGCGGCCACCGGCAAGGATAAAACTCAGGTCGCTGCCACTGAGGATGAAACGCATGCCCATGCCGACATATTTTTCCATCAGCGGCGGATCGTAGACCCCGCCCATGCCCGGATGTATTTTGTGTTTGCGGCAGGCGGCGATGACTTTCGTATACGCATCGACGATACGCGGATCACCGTACTGACCGGGGATGCCCATTTCCGCACACAGATCGTTGGTGCCGATCAAGACTACGTCTACGCCCGGCACCGCGGCGATCGCATCGACCTGTTCGACCGCCTCAGGGGTTTCCACCATGACGATCACCAGTGTCTCCGCATTGACGATGCGCGTGGCATCCGCCAGCGGCACATTCTGAAACTGGAACTGCGGTTGCGCACCGGCTACCGAGCGATGTCCGATCGGCGGATATTTGCAATACGACACCGCGCGCTGCGCTTCTTCGACCGAATTGACGTGCGGAATCACCACCCCCTGGGCGCCGTTGTCGAGCATGCGCGAGGCATGATGATGCTCCTTACCGGGCACGCGCACGATGGGGGTGATGCCGGTCGGTAGTGCAGCGGCGCAGATCTGTGCCGCTGTATCGAGATCCAGCGAGCTGTGTTCCATGTCGATGAACAACCAGTCGAAGCCGGCGGTTTTGCCGATGGCGGCGATGTCAGCGGTGCGCGCCTGCCGCAGGCCGAGGCCGGTCGCAAGCTTGCCTTGCTCCAGCAGGTGTTTGGTGTGATTGGGGTAGGCTTGCATGGCGTCTCCTTGGTTGTGCAGACAAGTATGGAAGGCGACAAGTCTACTGCATTCGGCGCGGGGTGGCTTGGCGCAAGGCTGCGGCACCGCCTGCGTTACGTAAACTTCACAACGGTCGCGGCGATCAGGTATCTTAGGCGCCGGTTTCATCGCTGATTTCATCGCCGCTTTCAAGGCGATGCGTGAATCGTTCTGGAGGCTCTATGACTGTGCAAGGCGGAGTGCTCGCGCCGGTACCGGCGGCGGCACGTTATCTGACTTTTTCATTGAAGCATGGCGGCAAGGTGCGCCGGCCATTGCTGGTGCTGGCGGCGCTGGTTGATGGTGGGAACTGTGTGGTTGGCATTGGCCAGCCGGTGATCGCCGAGTGTCGCCGTGCGATTGATGGCATGCGCGAGTTCCCGGGTTTTTCAGGGCGCAGCTTTGTTGTACCTTCGACGCCGGCAGCCCTCTGGTGCTGGTTGCGCGGTGACGACCGTGGTGAATTGTTGGCGCTGTCACGGCGCATCATTGCAGCACTCGCGCCTGCGTTCACGCTCGACTCGGCGATCGATGGATTCCGTCACGGTAGCGGGCGCGACCTCACCGGCTATGAAGACGGCACGGAAAATCCGAAACGTAAAAAGGCACAGACGACGGCGGTTTTGCAGGGCGCAGGCGCCGCTCTCGACGGATCGTCGTTTGTCGCCGTGCAACAGTGGTTGCATGATTTTCAGCGCTTTGAGTCGATGAGCGAGCGCGAGCAGGATCATGTGATCGGCCGCCGGCGTCGTGACAACAAGGAACTCGATAGCGCGCCGGCTTCGGCGCACGTCAAGCGCACCGAGCAGGAAAGCTTTGAGTCGGGCGCATTTGTTCTGCGGCGTTCGATGCCGTGGAGCGAAGGCGAGCGCGCGGGCCTCATGTTCGTCGCCTTCGGCCACTCCTTTGATGCCTTCGAGGCGCAACTCTGCCGCATGGTCGGTTGTGATGACGGCATCAGTGACGCTTTGTTTAAGTTCACCCGACCACTCACTGGTGCTTATTTCTGGTGTCCGCCGCTGCACAACGGACACCTCGATTTACGCGCCCTGTTCAAGGAGTAATGCGATGAAGCCGTCGATTCTGCTGGCGTTTTTCAGTGCTGCGCTGTTGGTGACGTCCCATGCGAGGGCCCAGACGGCTTGGAAGCCCGAGAAAAATGTAGAGATTGTGGTGGCGCTGACGCCTGGTAGTTCGCAGGATCGCAGCGCCCGGTTTCTGCAGAACCTGTGGACCAGCAAGGGTTATCTCACGGTGCCGGTCACCATCAACAACCGCGTTGGCGGCAATGGCAACATTGCCTGGAATTACCTTGCCACCCATGGTGGTGATGCGCATTGGTTTCAGATCTCCTCGCCAACGATACTCACCAACCATATCCTCGGCAGCGCCGCATTTACGCATGTTGATTACACACCGCTGGCCCTGCTCGGCAACCAATACATTGGTGTCGCCGTGCGCACCGACTCGCCGTTGAAGTCGGTGCGCGAGATGGTCGAGCTTTTGCGCGCGAATCCCGCCGCCTTGAGCATGGGCACCAATAGTCAGGGTAGTTATTTACACATCGTGTGCGCGCAGATTGCCCGTACTTCGGGTATGGATCCGCGCAAACTCAAGCTGGCGATATTTCAGGGCGGTGAATTGATGACGGCGGCGCTGGGCGGCCATGTTGATGCGATCGCCACTGTCACCTCCAATCTGTTGCCGCATTTGCAAAGCGGCAAACTGCGTTTGATCGGTATCTCGTCGGCACGTCGTCTCGGTGGGCCATTGGCAGCGGTGCCGACGCTGCGCGAGCAGGGGGTGGATATCGTGATTGCCAACTGGCAGGGTACGGTCGGTCCGGCCAAACTGTCGCCGGCGCAGATCGCCTATTGGGATGGCGTGTTTGCGCGTAGCGTCAAGACCGAGGAGTGGCGTGCCGATCAGGCGCAAAACCTGTGGGAGAGCGAGTATCTGAACGCCGCCGATTTTTCACGTTTTCTGAAAACCGACTACGACCAGGCGAAAGCGATTTTTGTCGAGCTTGGTCTGGCGAAGTAACGCGTGCGCCTGCAGTGACGTGTCACACCGGCGCGTATGTTATTTGGCGTAAGCGAGGACGCCAATGCCGTGTATCGGCTGGCAAAACTCGCTGCGCAGAGTGACATTGCGTTCGATTTTGATGCCGAGTCCGGCCTCTGCGAGAGTGCGTGCGAGGTAGGCGCTGCTGTGTCCGAAGCGGCCGCTTGGTTTGAGGTGATAGCTTGCGTCGCCGCAGTCTTTGGCTACCGGTTGTTCCGTGGTGAAGGCAAACAGGCCGCCGGGGCGCAGAGCCTGACGGATCGCGGCCAATAGTTCGCTTAGATCGCCAAAGTAAATCATGGTGTCCGCCATCACGATCAGGTCGTAGGCTTGGTGTTGTCCGCGCAGATAAGCGGTCAGTTCGGCTTCGTGTAATTCGGCGTACTCCTTGTGTTGTCTGGCTCTGGCCAGCATGCCGGCCGAAATGTCCACGCCAGTGAGTCGGCGCGCATAGGGCGCGAACAGGGGTGCGCAGAGACCGGTGCCGCAACCCGCGTCGAGTAGGTCGAAGCTGCCGTTGGCGGGCAGTTGTCCGGCCACCAGTTCGGCGATAATCTGCGGGCCACGATAGGCGAGTTTACCGACCAGCTTTTCGTCGAAGTTAGCGGCCATCTCGTCAAACAACGATTTCACAAACGCATCCGGTGTGCGCGCGGGCACCTCTTCGCCGCTGCAGGCGATCAGGCGGTATTTGGCGATCGGATTACCCGGTGCTTCGCGTAGCCATGCGCGATAGCAGGCGGCGGCGTCGGCGCTGCGACCGAGACGGTAATAGGCGATGCCGAGCATCTCATTCGATTTGCCGTCAAGCGGCGGCAGCACGAAGGCGCGGCAGGTCAGCAGTGAGGCTTCTTCTTCGCGCCCGGTTTCCATCAGCAGCGCAGCGAGGTTGCCCAGCGCCGGCGCAAAATCGGTATCGTAACGCAGCGCGTTGCGATAATCGTTTTCGGCGGCGGCGTAATTTTTCTGACGGTGCCTGACGGAGCCCAGATTGTTCCACAGGTTGGCGTCATCGCTTTTGAGCGTGAGCGCTGAGAGGAAGGCCGCGGCGGCCGCTTCGAGATCGCCTTGCTGTACCAGTTGGTTGCCCAGTGCGTTATAGCGCTCAGCGCGTTCGGCGTTGGTATGCAGTGCTTCCATGATCAGTCCCGCGCTCTGTGCGGCAAAGCCGCTGCCGGCGTGTTGTGGCGTTGCGGCAAGCGCAGCCAATGTGGCTGCTGCGGAGACCTGTGATGGGACTTCGGTATTGACTGTGTATGCTTCATGGACGGCCGGCATTTGAATCTCCGCAAATTCTGTCTTCCGCGCCCGACACTATATCGAGGCAGGTCAGGCAGAGTATGCGGGGCGCCGCGACGTCCAAAAGCCGGATAAGAGCCGTGAAATCCTTGCAACTCCGGATTTTGCCGGCGCGGCATGGCAGGCATTTTTTATGCGGAGGTGTTCGCCGGCGCAACGGTGAGCGCAGCGATAGCCACGATGTCGCGGATAGTTTCCAGCTCGCCGATGTGGCTCACCAGTAATTCGGCTTGTTCTGCGCCCAGCACACCGCGTGCGCTCTTGAGGAATTTGGCAGCGGCATCCTGCCAGCCCAGATGCACCTGTGACAGATCGAGATCTTTGCTGTCACCGTCGATGCGTTTGCCATGATTGAGCGTGATTGAGAGGCGCATATTCCAGCCGGCGAGATCATCGACTTCACGCAACACGATTTTGCCGGCGAG
>CAMDSO010000080.1 GCA_945906935.1 Bordetella parapertussis | reverse complement strand
TGCAGCGTCATCACCGAACCGGCAATCGACGCGGTGTAACTGGCGAAGTTGCCACCCAGATAAATCTTGTCCGCCCCTGAACCGCTCAAGGTGAAATCCACGGTCACACCGGGGCGCACAAAGACCGCGTCCACCGCAGACGAGCCTACAAAAGCTACCTGTTCACCGTTGAGCGTGACTGAACCGTACGACAGGTTAAAGTCGGTGAAGTTGGCGCCCGTGGATGAAGGCAGGACGAAATATTTGGTTGTTGCCACGGAGCATTTAAACCTAGAAGTTATGAATCCGTGCGAGCCCTTGAAACCGAGGACTCGCTCCATCAATTTAGAACGACTCGCCCCACCTTTATTCTAAATTTATATTTATTCAAAAATATTAATGTTTGCTGAATCTCGCCCAAAGGCCAATATAGGCTATATCGGATGGCATATCCTATATATATCGACAGAAGACTCTTTAGCATTAAATCTTTTGCTCCCTCTGTCAAACATTAGACAACTACGCACCGATTTACGCAAATGCACGAAACAAACAGTGATACACCCCGCTGCCAGATGAACACGGCCTAAACGGATGGTGCCGGGTGGGTGGGGTCTAGGATTCCAGAAAACGACGGATCGTTTGAGAAAAACCGAGTGTAAAGGGTCGCCAGATGGGACCAGTTTAAAAAGCGGGGGGTGGGGTACCGGTGGGGGTCGCGGTAGGACGATTTTGCTTGGATGCCTAATCGCCTTCCCTAAGCAGACCTGCGAGAAAATCCGATACTTGGTCCGGGCGCACCGAGCGGCCCGGTTTCCGGCCTCTGGTCCGTGGTCCGCGGATCACGCCCTCTGCAAACATGCGATCTTCCACGAGCCGAAGCGCCGCCTGTATCAGACTTCGCTGGACGCGTAGCGCACGCGTTTCCCGGCCGTGGATTAACTTGGCGGCAGCACAGCGTGCGCGGCCTTCTGGGGTCTTAGGTCCGGTCGAGAGGCCGCCGTGCTGGGCACACTTAGCCTTGCCGGGGGTAGCCGGTTTTCCGCACATGGGCCGCGGACCGCGGATCACTGCGTTGCAGGTTGCGGCTTGGTTTGGAATGTTTGACGAATTGTTCACGACGCTATTTTAGCGACACCTACGCTTTGCGGCGGCAAGACAGCACCAGTTAGGTTTTCGATACGCTTTTATTATATTTTTGTAAAAATCAGAACGCCTTTGCCGTTCTAACCAATAAGGGCCTCCGTTTGAAACTATTCGGGAAGACCTTCGGCCGCGCAAAATCGAGCTAAAGGTAGCGGCCAAAACAACCTAGCCCTTTTTTCTTGGCCCGGGGCCCTTGGGCCGCGATCCTAGGAATTTCTTGGAAGCAGCGCGGGCCTCGGGGTAACGGCAGGATCGCCGCTACGGCGTCCTTATGCCGCAGTGTTTACGGAAAAGCCTACACAGCGCCTACATGGAAAATAAACACTACAAACAAAAACGGCCTACCCGAAGGTAAGACATTGATTTTTTGTTTCGGGGACAGGATTTGAACCTGTGACCTTCAGGTTATGAGCGCGTCAATCGTTGGATGAGTTGCGCTGGCTGCGCGAGTTTTTGCAGGGATGCCGGGAGATTGCCGGTTGAAACAGTTGAAAAGGATGCAGATTAGCCTGCCCGAGTGACGGGCTTTTTCTTTGGTGCGGATTGCTTCGGATTGATTGAGCCGGGAGCACTACGGGAGCACTAAAGCCAGAAAGCAAAGCGCCCGACCTTGTGATTTTTTCTAACCACTTGATTTATTTGGTGCCGCTGGCCGGAATCGAACTGGCGACCTTCGCATTACGAATGCGCTGCTCTACCAACTGAGCTACAGCGGCCGAAACTGGCATGGGCACAGGTCCAAAACCGTCAGCGGGGCGGATTCTACCACGAGGCGGCAACGCTGTTGGCGCCGCTTATCAGCAAAGCCCTGCCCGCCTGTAGCTCCGCCATGACTAGCCGGCGGCGAGTTCTTTCATTAGCGTCTTGCCCATCGCATCGAGCGCATCCTGACCGATATCCAGTTGCGCCAGCGCAAATTCGCTACCGCGCCGCCATTCGGCGTCACGAATGCCCATTTTGTTCATGCAATAAACATATTGCGCCGCCAGCGCCAGCGCGATGTTGCTGCGCCCTGCGGCCGAAACACCAGCGCTGCCGTCGGCCAGCGCGGAATAGTCGTGGTGCCAGAGCACCGCAGCACAAATATCCTCGGGCAGTAGCCAGGTCTGTGCCAGACGGTTGCCGAGGCGCACATGGTTCACGCCGTGGAGTTGTTCTTCGATCGCGGTCACACTGCCCTCGCCCTGCGCCTTCGAACCCGGCAGCTGCGGCTTGTAAGCGTCAAAGTTACCGAGCATGGCCAGCATGCCACAATCGCGGAACAGGGCAAAAGTGTAGGCCTCGTCACGCCCCTTGCCGCGCACCTCGCGCGCCAGCAGCGCGCTTAATACCGCCACCGCCGAGGAAACTTCCCAGAACTCTTCGAGCACGTCGCTCGCACCACCGGTGAACGTTTGCCGTAACAGCAGGCCAGTGACCATTTGCGCCACGTTACGCAAGCCAAGCAAGGCAATCGCTTGCTGCACGGAACTCGCTTTGCTGCGCAGGCCGTAAAAAGGCGAATTCACGGTCTTCAGCATTGCCGCGGCCAGGCTGACATCACTGCCGATCAATTTGCCCAGTTTCACAAAATCCGGATCATCGGCACGCATTTCACGCATCAAGGTCGTGAGGATGGCCGGGCATGGCGGCAGCCCGATCTCGTTAATAATGCGCTCGGCTTCGCGGTCTAGGGTATCGAGTTCCTGCGTCATGGTGGGCCCTGTGTGAATCATTTGAGCGGGATGAAAACGGCCGGCTTTTATCGCAGCACCAGCATACGGATTAACGGCGGCATGCGCCGCGTCTTAAGCGCCGTAGCAACAAACAGCCCATAACGCTTCAGAAAACACCGATGGCAGCCGTAGTGCATTTGAATAATTACAGCGCGTCCAGCCGCGGGGAACCATGAGCCTATTGAGTGAAATCAGACCCAGCCCACCCGCCCTTGGCAACATCGGCCGCTTTGAAATCGTGCGCGTCCTCGGGCGTGGTGCCCAAGGCAGTGTTTATCTCGCCAACGATCCACATCTACACCGCCAGGTCGCGGTGAAATCAATCAATACCGGCGCCAGTGCGGACGAGATCGCACGTCAGCTGCAGGAAGCGCGCGTGGTCAGCCAATTCAGCCATCCGCATATCGTGCCCCTCTTCGACGCGATTGAAGCCGATGGCAACCACTTCTTGATCCTCGAATACGTGCGCGGTGAAACGCTGGCGCAACTGCTGCGCCGTGCGGGCGCCCTCGACACCCCGCGCGCGCTGCAACTCGCCATCCAGATTACCGGTGCGCTGGCCTATGCGCACGATAAAAAAATCATCCACCGCGACATCAAGCCCGCCAACATCATGATCGACGAGCACGGTCACGCGCGCGTCATGGATTTCGGCATCGCCTCGGCGCTCGGCGAGCACGCCGTCGCCGAGGGCCTGATCGGCACCCCCGCCTACATGGCGCCGGAATGCCTGCGCAACGAGGCAGCCACCGCCGCCAGCGATATTTTCTCCGCCGGCATGGTGCTCTATGAAATGCTGGCCGGCCGACCCGCGGTCCGCGCTGCGAACACCTTTTCCATCGTACACAAAATGATCAACGAAAGTTTTGTGCCGCCCTCCAGCCACAATCCGGGGCTCAACGAGGCCATCGATCATCTGGTGATGCGTGCCATCGGCAAGGAGGCGAACACACGGCATGCCTCGGCAACGGCCCTGCAAGAAGCTCTCGAGCAACATCTGGCACCGGTCGTCGCCGCGCCGGCACCAGCAGCAAGTGGTGGTGCCCTGGATTTCCTGCGCCGGCGGATCAATCACAAGGCGGGCTTTCCCGCGCTCTCGCAAACCATCAGTGCAATCAACCGTATCGCCGCCAACAGCGACGAGAGCGTGCAAACGCTGGCGTCGGTGCTGCTAAAAGATTTTGCGTTAACCAACAAGCTGCTGCGCCTGGTCAACTCAACCACCTTCCGCCAGTTTGGCGGCGGTGTCAGCACCATTTCGCGTGCCGTCATGATCCTGGGTTTCGACGCGGTGCGCGATCTGGCCATCACACTGATCCTCTTTGAGCATCTGCAAAACCGTCAGCAGGCGACACAGATCAAAGAGGAAGCCATCGCCGCCTATCTGACCGGCGTCATGACGCGCCGTCTGGCCGGCCTCTGCGGTCTGCCGGACCGGGAAGAGGGTTTCATCTGCGGCGTGTTTCAGCATCTCGGCAAGCTGCTCGCCGGTTATTATTTTTACGAAGAGTCGGTGGAAATCACACGGCTTATCGAAGCCGGCGAAAGCGAAGACAAAGCCGCACACACCGTGCTGGGCATCTCACTCGAGGAACTGGGCATTGAGATTGCACGCAGCTGGCAGCTGCCGGAAAAAATCATCCACAGCATGGAGTCGGGCGGCAACGGCTTGAAACCGCAAAACACCCCCGACCGGCTGCGGCTCGCCGCCCATCTGGCCAAAGCGTTATGCGGCATCGCCAGCCAAACAAAACGCGAACACAAGATCGAAGAACTCGCGGCACTAAACCGTCGCTTTGGCAGCAGCCTCACACTCGGACAAAAACAGCTCAATGCGGCGGTCACTGATTCGGTCAAGGAATTTCTCGCCGAGTCGGCGCTCTTCGTGCCGCTCGCCGGCAAGAGCCGCATGCTCGACGCTGTGGCCTATTGGGCTGGCGGGAACGACGAGGCGGCGGCAACCACGCTCATCAATAGGGACGCCATCGCCGACGAAACTCTCGACGAATTCGTCAGCCGAACGGTGGCGGTCGATGCCAGCACGCCGGTTTTTGACAACAACAACGCGGTGCTTACACTGACCGCCGGCATCCAGGACATCACCAACACGCTGGTCAGTGACTTCAACCTCAACGACGTGCTGCGCATCATTCTCGAAACCATGTATCGCGGCATGGGTTTTTCACAGGTCTTGCTGTGCACGCGGGAGCCGCGCGGCAATCGCCTGCTGGCCCGCTTCGGCTACGGTACGCGGATCGAAAACCTGCTAAAGAATTTCATCATCCATCTTGACCGGCCGCAGGACGTGTTCCAGCTTGCGGTGGCAAAGAATGTCGATCTCTACATCGCCGATGCGCGTGCGGCCAATATCGTTAAGCGTATTCCCGCCTGGTACCGCGAAAAAATCGACGCGCCGACTTTTTTGCTGTTACCGGTGGCGATCAATGGCAAGGCCGTCGGCCTCTTTTATGCGGAGCGTGACCACGGTGGCGAAATACACATTGAACCCGAACAGCTGCGCCTGCTCAAAACACTGCGTAATCAGGCGATTCTGGCAATCCGGCAAAAACACTGAACAGGCTGCGCCATCTTCGGCACTGGCGCCACACCGCGCCGTGTTAACACCGTCTGCTGTGTAGTGTTATCGCCTCGCCAGTGCGCCGTTTGCGTCGAGTGTCTCGGGACTGGCCAGCGCCGCGCTACTTTTGAGTAGCGGCACGTTATCGGCATCAACCACCGCCGTCAGCGGTACGGCGGGCTGTAGCCGAGACTCTGCAAGAGAAGGTGCCTGCAGGCTGATCCATACGGTGATCACTGCCAGCACGCAAACCACGGCCACACCGGTCGCACCCAAGGGACGCAGCAGCGACAGCCAGCCACGCCGTAGCGGCGGATATACACAATGACAATGCATCACAGCTTCATCATTCACAGACGATTCATGCACCATCTCGGCAACTGCAACGGGCGCGGCTAGCGACGCGACCTGCAATTGCAGCAGGGCGGCATGCTCCCGCAGTTCGGCGGCGATTTTTTCATCGCGCAAACGGCGTTCGTTTTCCACCCGCGCCAGCTGCTCTTCGGCGGCGATGCGGTCTTGCGCGGCCTGTAACGCCATCACCGCAGCGCGTTCGCGCGCCGCCGACGTCTCGGTCACAGCCGCTTCAGCATCAGCCAGTTCGGCGGACGCCGCGGCCTCGCCTAATTCGGCCTGCATGCGCGTACAGGTCACTTGAAATGCAGCGCGTGCCGCCAGCGTGCGTTTGCGCTCGGCGTTTTCAGCATCTTGCACGGCCACCACCGCGAGACGCTCGGCTGCTATTCTTTCCTCGCAGGCCACACGCACCTGCAATTCCGCCTGCAGGCGCTCCTGCATGGCGGCAAAAATTGCGCGCTCGCTGTCGGCGCTTTTGTACGCGGCGGCGGCATATTCCATTTCGATACCGGCGCGCAGGGCAGCCGCTTCGGCCAGCGCGTGTTCACTCGATTCACGCGCCATCAGTGCCGCGCGCGCACGACGTTCCGCCTTGATCCGTCCATGCGTGGCCAGTTGTACAGCCAACTGCGCCGCCTCCACTGCCACAGCTTCGTGTTCGCGCCCGATTTCCGCCACCAGCGCGGCTTCCACCGCACCACGCGCCGCCGCCTCGCGTTCAAGGCGTCGCGTCAGCGCGACCGCGGCGGCTTCTTCAACACTGCGCCGGGTTTCGATTTCTACACGCAAAGCCGCTTCGCTGGCACTGCGTTCTTCCGCCAGCGCGGCCAGTGCACGCCCTGCAGCAGCGCGCTCACGCGCCTGCGTAGCGGCCCCTAGTTCGGTTTCTTCGGCAATCTTCAATGCGGCAAGCGCGGCCTGCTCTTCGTGCACACGGCGCGCTGCAATCTGCGCCGCACGTTGGTCCGCCTGTGTACGTGCGCGCACCAGCTCAGCCTGTTCGCGCTCGAGACGGGCGCGCTCGCGCGCAGCTTCCATCGACGCCCGTTCGACCTCCGCGTGTTCTTGCAGCGCGGCGGCGTCCTGTGCATCGGCCTCGGCACGCGCCCGCAGCTGCGCCTGCTCTTCATTCTGGGCACGGGTGCGCGCCTCGGCGGCGGCCATGGCATCGCGCGCAGCCAGCAACACCGCTTCCAGCGATTCACGCTCGCCCGCTTCGGCCTGCGCACTCAACCGCGCAGTCACGCAAGCCAGTTGATCTGCCGCCATGCGCTCGCGCGTGAGGCGCTCGAGTTCGACTTCGGCGGCGGTGCGGGCCTCGGCTTCACTGCGCGCCTGGCCGCCGTCGGCCTGCCGAAGTCCGGGCCGCTCGGTTTCGAGTTGATGGAAACGCAGAAATTCGGCGTCAGTCAGTTTGCCGAACAGATCAATTATCAGCGCGCCCTCGAAGGCGAGCTCGCCCGTACCATCCAGACCCTCGCCTCAGTACAGGCCGCACGCGTGCATCTGGCGTTGTCCAAACCGACCGCCTTCATGCGCGACCAGCCCAAGGCCAGCGCCTCGGTGCTGCTCAATCTGGCCCCCGGCCGCACGCTCGACAGCACGCAGGTCAGCGCGGTGATCCATCTGGTCTCGAACAGCGTGCCCGAGCTGAACGCAAAAAACGTCAGCATCGTTGACCAGAACGGCAACCTGCTTAGCACCGAGAACAATAACAACGGCCGTCGTTCGCTTGATCCGAACCAGCTCAAGTACCGCCAGAGCCTGGAGCAGAATTACATCGCGCGGATCGAATCGATCCTTGCGCCCTTGATCGGCCCGGCCAATGTGCGTGCCCAGGTCACCGCGGAACTTGATTTCACCGAGTCGGAAAACGCCGAGGAAATTCACAAGCCGAATCAGGATACCGCCGCGGCGGTGATCCGCAGCCAGCAACTCAGCGAATCGAGCACGTCACGCGGTGGCAGCAACGCTGCAGGCGGCGTGCCGGGTGCCTTGAGCAACCAGCCGCCGGCGAATGCCAGCGCCCCGCTCACCGCGCCGGCCACCGCCGCCGCAACCACCGCAGCAGGCGCCACCAGCAGTGCAGCGGCCGCCGATACGCGCAAGGACTCCACCGTCAATTACGAAATCGACAAGACCATCCGCCACACCCGTCAGGAACTCGGCCGCATCAAGCGCCTGTCGGTGGCGGTGGTGGTCAATCACCGCAAGCAGACCAGCAAGGCGGGCAAAGTCAGTTTCACGCCGCTGGCCGAAGCCGAGATCACGCAGATCACCAATCTGGTGCGCGAAGTGATGGCCTATGACAAGGAGCGTGGCGACACCCTCAGCGTCGCCAACAGCCCGTTTAACGTGCCCGACAAAGAAGTGCTGCCGGAAGTGCCGCTGTGGCAACAGCCAGAGATTGTTGAAACCGCCAAGATGGTCGGCAAGAACCTGCTGATCGCCGCCATCCTGCTGTTTCTGGTGTTGCGTGTGATGCGGCCGATGCTGAAAAACTTCCTCACTGCCGCCACTGCCGTACCGGCGCCACCGCCGATGCAGCAGGAACTCGGCAATGAACTGCCGGTGCCGCAAATCGGCAGCTTTGAACAAAACGTCGATCGCGCCAAAAAAATAGCGCGCGAAGATCCGAAGGCCGTCGCCAACGTCGTCAAGGAATGGGTCGCCGGCAATGGAAAATGATGGCATTACCAAGAGCGCCATTCTGCTGATGTCGCTTGGTGAGACCGACAAGGCGGCGGCCAAGCTCGCCGGTTTGAATCACGAACTGCGCCAGCAGGAAGAGCGCCTGATGCAGCTGTTCCAATACCGCACCGAATACAACGAGCGCTTGCAACGCGCCGCCGCCACGGGACTCGACAGTGCGACGCTGCGCAATTACCACGAATTCCTGCAACGTCTGGAGAGCGCCATCCTGCAACAGCACGCACGGGTGGTGGAGGCGCGCACACGGGCTGAACACGGCCGTGTCGACTGGCAAAACAGCCGTCGCAAATCGATGACCTTTGACACGCTGTCGCAGCGTTTCGAGCTGGCCGAATCCAGGGGGAAAGCCGTGCGTGAACAAAAAGCGCAGGACGAAATGGCGCAGAACCGCCGCCGTAGTCAATCCCAGGCGATGGGTTAGGCCCGACCTCCCAACTTCCCGAATTCCCGAACTCCCGAACTCCCGAACTCCCGAACTTTAAAGCACCGGCTACAGCGGTTCTATGCACACCGGCCCGATGCACAAAGGTCCTTTGCACACAGGTTCTACGCACACCGGCCCGCTGCGCACCGCGCCCGACAACCCACCCAGCCAACCGGCGGCCCAAGCCGCCCGACGGAGAAATAATGGATGCACTCTCACTGCAAAGCGCCGCCCCGGCGGCCACCACCGCCGTCAATGCAGCACCCGCTGCGAGCAACAGCGCGCCGGCTAACAAGCCGGCGAGCGGTGTAGCCGCCGCCACACCACTGCACTTTGGCAAACTGCTGGCGCTGCACCTCGGCAGCAGCAGCGCTGAGGCGCCGATCGATACCGCAGGCGCGTCGCTGAATGCCGGCGCTAACCGTCAATTACAGGGCGTTTTACGCGGCTGTTTGTACGGTGAAAGCAAAGTCTCTCGTCGTATCCTGCATTCATTCACGGGGACAACCCGGCAGGAACACCATGGCGGTCATTGCGGTATTCAATCAAAAAGGCGGCGTCGGTAAAACGACCACTGCGCTGAATGTCAGCGCGGGCCTTTCCATGCTCAACCTCGATCCAATCGCAATTGATCTTGATCCGCAGGGTCATCTCACGCTGGCCTCCGGCGCACCGGCGATCGCACCACAGGCCGGTGCCTTTGGTTTTTTCCAGAACGGCATCGCCTTCGAGAAAGTCGTGCACCGTCTTGCCTCGGGTCGGCGCATCGTGCCGGCAACACTCGACCTGAGCAAGATCGACGCACTGCGCGGCGGTGAAGCCAATATTTCAACCCGTCTGCGCGACGGCATCCGCGACGGCACCGCAGGCAGCAGCGCACCCATCATCATTGATTGTTGTCCGATGCTGGGCGTACTCACACTCAACGCCTTGATCGCCGCCAACCGCGTGTTGATCCCGGTGTCGGCGGATTTTTTATCCTTGCAGGGTGTCGAGCGGCTGGACCGCGCGCTCAATGCGCTCGAAATCAAACTCAAGCGTCGCATCGAACGGCGTGTGCTGGTGACGCGTTACGATGGCCGGCGCAAACTCTCCAGCGAGATTTACGCCGAACTCAAACGGCGTTACGGCGACGTGGTGTGCGAAACCCGCATCGTCGAAAATGTTGCGCTGGCAGAGAGCCCGATGCACGGCAAGGATATTTACGCCTTCGCCCCGTCCAGCCCCGGTGCGCGTGATTACGCCGCCTTGATGCGCGAACTCGGGGGGAGCGGATTTTTTAGCTAGATGGCGGCGCCGGCGTGAAGGCGCGCACGGGTCTACTCAAGCAGCCGTCAGAGACTCCGGCAATGCGTTGGCGCGCCGCGAACGAATACGCACAATCACATCGACGCCTTCCGCCACCGTACCATCCGGTAGCGGCGGCAGACCAATGACCTGAATCGCATCGGCGTCGATATCGATCAGCTCACCGCTGTCAACATCGTAGAAATGATGATGTGGCTCGGTGTTCGGATCGTAGAAAACCTTGCCCGGATCGGCAATGACTTCGCGGATGAGTTTGTGTTCGACAAATAATTTGAGCGTGTTGTAGACCGTTGCCTTGGAGGTCTCGGTGGCACGGACATTGGTGAGCGCAAGAATACGATCAGCCGCCACATGTTCGTGACGCGAAAAAATCGCGTGCGCGATTTCGATACGCTGATGCGTGGGGCTGATGCCGTGAGCGCGCAGTAGCGCGGGCAGGCTTTCGCGTGGGTGGGTTTTCTGTTTCATCGTCATGATCTAAGCCAAGCTGATTCTAGGCCAAGCCCTATACCATGTCTAATACACGTCTAATACACGTCTAATACACGTCTAATGAGCGTCCAACTTCCGCCTCATCCATGTCTGATTTCTCGCCGCACCTGACGCACGCCAGTGCAAAGCGTCCCGCCAGCGCGCTGCACATCACCCATACGCCGCCGGCTACAAAGGCCTGCAAGTAACGCATTACGGGCCTCAAGACGTCCGCAAAGGACCGTTTTAAGCCGTTGTTATTAATTTACAATACAACTGGTCGCGAAGAACTTTCCGTTCGTGCCAACAGAGCGACCGCTTATCGGTCGGGCGTGGAATTGCGACCCTTCCTTCATTAACATGCGAGCACTGGAGAAATCACTTATGCAACGTTCAGCGGGCTTTACTTTGATCGAGCTAATGATCACCGTGGTGATCGTCGCTATTCTGGCTGCCGTCGCCATCCCCTCGTATCAGCAGCACATGATCAAGGCCGTGCGTTCGCAAGCTCAGCAGTTTTTGCTCGATCTGGCGCAACGCCAGGAGCAATACCTCCTCGATGCGCGCTGGTACGCATCGGGCGTAGCCACAACATCAACAGCCGGCCGCATCACCATCGCCACACCCGAGGCCGTATCGGCCAAATATGCAGCCCCCGCCTTCACAGTGCCCACACAGGCGGCGGGCACCATGCCGACCTATGTCATTTCTCTCGCTCCCTTGAGCGGCAGTTCCGTTGCCAACGACGGATCTATCTTTATCAACAACCTCGGGCAACGCTGGCGCGAAGCCGATAACAACAATGCGTACGACAGCGCCAAGGATTGCGCCTGGGAAAAAAGCTCGTGCACGCCCACCCCCTGACACTCACCGGCAGGCCACGCCGCGTAAAGCACGGCTTTACGCTGCTTGAGCTGATGATCGTCCTCTTGATCGTCGCCATCATGACCACAATCGCACTGCCGCCAATGACCGAATTTGTCGCCGACCAGCGCGTGCGCACCACCGCCTCCGATATGGTCTCTGAAATCGCCTTCGCACGCGCCAAGGCGGTTGAAACCGGCCGTCGTGTCATCATGCAAAGTCTCGTTAGCACCGGCTGGCATCAAGGCTGGCGCACCTATGCCGATGTCAACGGCAACGGAACCTATGAAGCCGGGACCGACCTCGAACTCAAGCAGTTCAACGGTTTCGGCACCGGCGCAGCGAGCGCCAGCGGCCGCCTGTATATCTGCAGCAACAGCGCCGACTTTGCCATCAACATCATTTTCAGAGCCGACGGCCGTGTCGTGCGTTCAGCCACCGCAACCACCGCCAATGACGGCATTTATGTCATCGACCCGATGGGCGACACCGATGTCTGCAACAACAAGGTGCGTGCGGTGCTGTTTGATCTGAACGGGCGCGTCAACAGCAGGCTGATGAAGTCCGCCGATTCCAGCTGCCCGGGGATTGCGCCGCCATGCTGAAACAACGCCGCGGCTTTACCATGATCGAGGTGCTGGTGACCCTGGTCATCCTGCTCTTCGGTCTGCTCGGCATTGCTGGCATGATGGCCAAGGGGCAACGCGCGGCTTACGAGGCCTTACAACGGCAACAGGCGCTGGCGATGGTGGCCGACATGGCCGAGCGCATCATCGGCAACCGTAGCCAGGCAGTGGCATACGCCGCGGCGGTACCGCTCACCCAACCCGCCGGCGCCGGCTACGGCCTCTATTACGCCGATCTGCTGAAGAACAGCACTACTAACTGTGCTACCGCCACCTGCTCTGCGGATCAGCTCATGAGCTACGATATCGCCATGTGGGAAGGCCTGATGCTCGGTTATTCCGAACGCCTGGTCGCCGGCACCACCCGCGTTGGCGGCATCCTCAACGCCAACGGCTGCATCGTCGAGCTTGCCGACACCTCGGCAAACTGCCCGACCCCACCGTCGACCGATCGGCTGTTTACCCGCACCCTGCGTATCAGCGTGGCGTGGCAGGGCAGCGAAGACTCGGTCGATCCGAGCACAGTCTCCGGCAATACCAATATGACCTGTGGCAACGGCAGCGGCTACCGCTCAGCGAGCAGCCGCCGCATCGTCGTCGTCGATATCAATGTGATGCAGAACTGCCCATGACCAGCACACAATTATCCAGAGCAAGACAACGCGGCCTGTCGCTGGTCGAACTCATGATCGGCCTGACGATCGGTTTGTTTTTGACCCTCGGCATGTTCACGCTGATTGCTAATTCATCCAATGTCTTCAAAGTGCAGGACGACTTCGCGCGCATGCAGGAAAACGCCAGCTCGGCGATGCGTTATATCAGCACCTCGCTGCGCTCGGCCGGTTTTTACGGCTATGCCGCGGATTTCAGTCTTATCAATACAACGGGAGGCGCAGTCAGCACCGTCAATGACTGCGGTTCGGCAACCAACATCCCTGCGTCAAATTGGGCATTGAATCTGGAATTCCCGGTGTTTGGTCTGGCGGGGCTGCCGCAAAGCGGCATCAACGCCACCGTACCCTGCATCACCGCCCTGAATTATCTTGAAATCAACGGCGGCCAGCAGATCCTCGTCACGCGTGGCGCGCTGGGAGCACGTATTACCGACCCCAACAGCGACGGCGATCTCAGCGATGGCATTGCCACCGTACGCAATTTCCAGACCACGATTTTTTTGCAGGCCAGCCCCGTACGGGGCTTGATTTTCTACGGCAATGATTTCGCTACACACAAAGCTTCGGGTCTGGCCATTCCCCTTGCAAACGGCAACGACGTCGATATTTTTGAATATGCAACACACGTCTATTACCTGCGCCCTTGCAGCCGTTTTGCCACCGGCGTCACAACCTGCACGGCGGCAGCCGACGATGGCAGGCCGATTCCGACACTGGCACGGCAGGAACTGGTCGGCAGCACCATGACGGAAATAGCACTGGCCGAAGGGATAGAACGCATGGCCCTGCTGTATGGCATCGACAACGCTCCATTCGGCGCTCTCGACGGCGTGGCCGACTTCTACACCACCACCCCCGGCGACTGGGTCAACGTTGTGTCAGTACGCGTCACGCTGCTGGTGCGCTCAACCTTACTAAACCCGCAATATGACGACAGCACCAAGACCTACGATCTCAACGGCGACAACGTAGTCGATTACCGATGCACGACGGATATCGCCACGCCGGCGGCCTGCAATTACAAACGCAAAGTCTTCTCGCAGTTGGTGCAACTGCGGAATATCGCGCAACGACGGGGAATGTGATGCCGGTCAAACTCAAAATTCGTCAACGCGGCGCGGTACTCATCGTCAGTCTGATCATGCTCGCCGTGATGTCGCTGTTCGTCGTCTCGATGCTCAGAACATCAATCATGGAACTGAAGATCGGCGGTGCCAGCCACGTCTTCCAGATCAATTTTTCGAACGCCGAATTCGCGGTCAATAAATGGATTAATGACAACAACGGACGTCTCGCCCACAATTTTCTAACGCTCACCCCGGCGCTGTCGGCGGGTTGTAACGTCAACACGGTGGGTGCCGCCCAATGCAACGATCCGCCAGTCGTCTATGGCGGCACGGTCGTTGTCACAGCGACGCAGATTAACTGTGGTGAGAGGCCCCGATTCGGCAACGCAATCGGCCCGGGAGCATTGAATGCCGTGTGGTTCGATATCCGCGCCACCGCCACCGGCACCCTGGGCGGCACCACGGTCATACATCAGGGTGCGGAAACGACCGCACCAGCCGGCTCCTGCTGATTGAGCATGCGTCAACACCCACACCGTCATCGCCACTCCAGATAAACGAGGTCTAGCATGCGCAAACGTAATCTTTTCTCCAAAGCCCTGGCCTGGCTGCTGATCGTCTGCATGGTCAATCCGGCGATGATGACACCGGCCGTTGCCCGCGACACCGATATTTTTCTCGCGACCACCTCGGGTGACACCACCGCAGAGCCGAATATTTTGCTCTTGCTCGACACCTCCGACTCGATGAATATCCCGGAGGCCTGGACCGAATACGCCGGCGCCTATGATTCTCACGTCGAATATCTGTGGAATGACATCAACCTCATCAGCGACACCGAAGTCACCACCCAATCGCTGAATGCGATTTCAACCGATGCGGCCTCTGCCGCCGCCCCCGAGAGCGCCTGGGGTTTCTGGGCGGGTGCTGATCTCACCGCACGGCGCGCCCTGTGGAACGCCGCCAAGACCTACGCGACCGCCACCCAGTCCGGCGACCCGGGTGCGCGCTCAACCTACCGCAACTATCAAGACGCTTCCTGGGTGTATTGGCTCAAAGCCGGCACCAGCACCGACAACGCGGCGCTGCGCTCAACCACCTTCAACCGGTTTCAGGCGATGGCTAACAGTAAGCCAAGCCCTACCCCACAAGGGCAAACGGCCTTGGTTGACGGCCAATCCACCACGGTCAACTCACCACGACGGGGCAATATTGTCTATCCGCCTTACCAACCAACCAGTCCCTACAACTATTCGGTATATACCGATAGCGCAAAGTGGAACGCCTGCAACACTTCGTTGTCACTGTTAACACCGAGCACCGTGCTCGCGCCGTCAAGCTATCCCCGCAATGCCGGCGTCATGCTCAATCAGCAATGGGCGCGCTATGAACCGTGGCTCGGGCTCGATGGCGTCAACATTAGCGGCTATCCGGGCTTGGCAACCACCAACGTTGCCAGCAGTGGCACCACCTACTATAAGGGCTTTCTAACTCTGGTGGCGCCGTCGATGCCGGCCTCATGGCCTAGTTCGATCGCCGGCCCCTTTCGCGATGCCAATACCAACACCCTGTCGACGACTACCATATACCGGCCGATCCGCGTTAAGAACGCAACCAACAGTTATGCCGGCTGGACCGATCCCAAAGCCGACCTTGGTGGCTATATCTTCGGCACCATGGTACCTGACACCAGCGCGAACCTTTATCCCACCACCGTATTGCAGAACACGCTGGCGGTGTATGGCCTGACAACCCAAATCGCCAGCAGCTGGGTCGCCACCGCGCTGCTCGGCAACCGCGACAGCGCAACCAATTTCGAAAGCAGCACCGGCCTCGGTGCTTATTACGACAACACTCAGAAAACCCTGGATGCGACCTCAATCTGCGATCCGGTCAGCGGCGTGCGCACGCCCCCTACTGCCGGCACCAACGCGACCAGCGCTTATTGCATCGACAGCACCACCACGTCGACCGGCTCGGTAGGTACCAGCTACACCTCAACGGTGTCACAGACCTGTGTCTACACGCCCAATCCGAAGAGCGAAGCCGATCTGACCCCCACCACGCTCAAATCCGGCGGCAGCTGTGTCAATGGCGTGTTGACTTGCAATGACCCCAGCCCTGGCGCGGTGCTCGGTTGCAACACGCCGACCGCCTGCGCCTTTACCGCCACCAGCAACAGCTTTACCAACACCACTTATAACAGTTGTGCATGGACGGCGGGCCGTACGCAAACCACCATCACCCCGACCTGCACCTGGAAAACCCCCCGCACTGCGGTTACCGTGCCGGCGTGCACGCTGGCCGGGCGCAGCTCCGCCAGCGTTGCCGCCTGCGCCTGGACAACGCGCACCCCGGTCACCGTCAGTAGCTGTGCCAAAGCCAATCGACAAAGCGTGACGCTGCCGTCTTGCACCAAGTCGAGCCGCCTCACCAAGACCGTCAGCGCCTGCGCATGGAGCGGGCGCAGTTCTTACTTCAAGGAGGGTACCGGCTATTACTATTACGGTGGTACCTGTCAGGATTCCAACAGCAACACCGGCGCCTGCGCCATCAGCGGAACAACCCCCTCCTTGACCCTCGGTGGCGTGGCGCAAAGTAATGTCACTGGCGCCTACGGCAGCCTCAGCACGGCCAATGCCGCTGTCGGCTGCGGACAGAAGACGGCGGTCGGCACCTATTATTACGGTGGCAGCTGCGGCGGATCAACCACCGGCTGCAGCGCGCTCGGCGGCGCAACGATCGCCGGCGTCGGCGACAATGCAACCAAGGACAGTGACAGCGCCAGCTGCACCAACACCGGTGCGGTCGGCCAACACTGGTATGGCGGCACGTGCCAATCAAGTTCGGGCGGTGCTTGCAGTTTTGGCGGCAGCACTATCACTGGCGTCGGCAGCAACGCCACCGCCGGCGCAAGCGACACCGCGACTTGCCAGAATAGCCCGGCGGCGGCCGGCACTTATTACACCGGTGGCGCCTGTACCGCTGGCGGCGTGGTGAGCGGCGCAACGGCGAACTGCCAACTCTCAAATATCACCGCGTCCGCCTCGCTGAATGGCAGCAGTTATACCAACGTCATTAAAAGTAACTCTAATACAGCCGGCTGTGACAATTCAACCGCTGCCGGCACCTATTTTTACGGCGGCACCTGTACCGCCGCTGGCAGCGGAGCGGCAAATTGTGATTTCACCGGATCCACCATCAATGTGAACGGCACCAACCGCGCCAATGCGGTCCTCGGTGCCACTGATGGCGTCAGTTGCACCAATAAGGCTACCGCTGCAGTCGGCACCTATATGACGGGCGGCACTTGCTCTGACAGTGCCAACTCGACGGCTTACTGCAGCCCCGGCGGCACCAGCACAAAAGCACTTAACGGCACCACCTATACCAATGTCACTGGCGCGTTTGCTACCAACCCACCGACCGCCGCCCAACTAGCGCAAGGCTGCAGCGGTACGGCCATGACCATTAATTCTGGTGGCAGCTGCGTCGGCAACAGTACCACCAAGGGTACTGTCTTTGGGACAGCTCAAACCACGACCACTGGTATTGCCGCAAATTGCAGCAATACCAGTGCAACCATGACCGTCAACGGTACCACTTACACCAGCGCGGTGACCGGTGCGTCGATGACCGCTGGTTGCAGCAACCTGGCGAATACCACTCAGACTTGCAGCGCGCGCTTTGGTGCGGTTTGCAACAACAGTACCTGTCCGGCAACCACTACTGGCTCCAACAGAACAGGAACCGTCGGTGCCACTTCACCCGGCACGATACACAATTTTTACCAGGTCTATACGCTGGCCAGTTCGCAACCCTTGCTGGTGCACGACTGCAAGGCTGATGAAACCCTCAACAACCCGGGGGCGAACAGCTATATGTACGCCAAAGGGCCCAGCGGCCCGGTCGCATCCTTCGGCTTGGGCGCTGCACAGAATAAGAGCGGCGCGGCCTTTTCTACGGTCAGCGCCGGCAGCGCCAGCCCGAACACCGCCGCCTATACCACTGGCTCAACTCTCGCCGTCACCGCCGATGACACCAAAAAAATTGATGTTTATTCGGTCAATTATTTGAACTGGATGTTTGGTCCGAAAGGCCCGAACGGTGCGCCGATCGGGCGCAAGACACGGCTACAGATCGCCAAAGACGCACTCTCTGATCTGGTCACCGCCACCAACGGCGTGCGCTTCGGCTTGATGGTCTTCAACCAAACCGCTTCTAACGCCGCCGGCGGTGCCAGCGATGGTGCCAACGTCGCCAGTGCGATCAAACGCATGGGTAACGGGCCCACCGATCTACCGGCTTACAATAACCGCACGACTCTGATCAACGCTATTAATGCAGTGACCGCCACGGCCAGTACGCCGTTGACCGAATCGGTTTACGAGGCTTACCGTTACTTCAGCGGGCGCAGCCCGCAATGGGGAACCTCCACCACTGCATCAAATACAGTGGGCAACATATCGGCAGGTTACGATACGGCAGCCATCTGCACCTCTACCGGTAGCGGCTGCACTGCGGTCGGCGCCTACGCTTCGCCGATGCGGAACAACCCGAACACCACCAACCCGGCCGGTTGCCAGAAGAACTTCATCATCCTCATCACCGATGGCGGCCCGGCCGATGACTGGAGTGCCAATACGGCGGTAAAAAGTTTGAGTTGGGCGGGCCCGCTGGGCGCAGTGGCGACGCTCGCGCCCACCACTACCAGCCAGTTTGAAGTGTCGGCGGGCGTCCCCTACGGGCCGGTCGACGGCGGCGGCACTGCTAACGACAACGGCTATATCTGGCTCGATGAATTGACTTATTTCATGGCCAATGCCGACATCAGCCCCGGCGCAAGCACCATGTCAGGCGACCCTGTTGACAGTGACTCGATTGGGGGTCGTCAATCGGTCAATACCTATACGATTGGTTTTGCCGGCGCCAACTCGGCGGTTCTGCAAAATGCGGCCGTCCGTGGCAACGGCGTCTACTATGTCGCGGAGAACAGTGCGGCGTTGGCGGCTGCGATCATCGGCGCTGTGGTTTCCATCGTCAATTGGAGCCCCTCGGTAGCGGCGCCAACAGTGCCGATCTCGGCACTAAACCGCGCTGAAAACTCCACTGACGTTTATCTCGCCTTCTTCCAACCAGACCCCTCGTCGACCTGGCTGGGCACGGTAAAAAAGTATGAGTTAGGCAGAAATGCTTCGGCTGAGGACACCAGTATCTGCGGCCCCACGGTCGGCAACGGACTCTGTATGATTGGACAAACGGTGCTAACCAAATCAGCCCCGAACCCCGCTGCCTCCAAGAACATCCAAACGGATGTATCCGATACCATCACCGGTATCACGCAATCGCAAGTCGACGATAACGCCTCGAGTTTCTGGGCACCGACTTCGGTCAAGGACGGCGGCAAACCGACCAAGGGAGGTACCGGTTACCAGCTCGTCAATAACATCGGTTCGCTGACGCCGGACACGCGCAAGATTTATACCTTTCTGACGGATAGCGTGGCATTGGCCGAGGCGAGTGCAAACTCGGGCACGACGGTAAACCTGACCGATGTGGTGAACAGCGTCGCCTTCAGCGCCTCGACCAAGATCACCAAGTGCCGCCTTGGTGATAGCGCAGCGTGCAGCAGCACGGCGACGCTGTCCAACGCGGAGCAGGAAAAGCGCATCAACTGGTTAAGGGGTGGCGACATCGGCACTACCGCCGCCTGCAAGGACGGCCTCATCGAGACCGCCTGCACCACCTTCCGCAGCTGGCCGCACGCCGCTGTGCAACACTCACAACCAGCGATCGTGACCTATGACGCAAGCAATACCGTGACGGTCGGTGGCAAAAAATCCCTGGCGCCAGGCAGCCAATACATGTTCTATGTCCAAAACAACGGCTTGTTCACCGCCGTGGATACCGCCACCGGCATTGAAAAATGGTCGTTCATGATCGAGGAGGCGCTGCCCAAGATCGCCGGTATGATTGCCGACACGCAGGGCCAGCAAATCGATGTCGCTGACGGCTCACCGTCAATTTACTACCACGACGCCAACGGTGACGGCGTCATCACCGCGGGCCGCACCGGCGCCGATGCCGAGCAGGTTATTGCCTACTTCGGCCTGCGCCGCGGCGGCCGGGTTTATTACGCCCTCGACATCACCGACCCGTTGATCCCAAAGTTTCTCTGGAAGATCGATGCGAACTCCACACCGGCCAAAAAATGCGTAGGAACCGGCGTCTGCACGGAGGCGTCGGAATTCAACCAGCTCGGACAAACCTGGTCGACCCCCTTCATCGGCAAGGTGCGCGCCAATGCCAACCCGGTACTGATCTTTGGCGCTGGCTATGATCCGGCTGAAGACAGCCTGCCGGCCGCCACGCGCACCATGGGGCGGGGCGTGTTTGTGGTCGATGCCTTCTCCGCCGCGGTGGTCAAGTCGTGGGTCAACGGTGGCGCGGGTGTACCGACTGAAATG
>CAMDSO010000079.1 GCA_945906935.1 Bordetella parapertussis | reverse complement strand
ACCGCCACGCCGCGCAGGCGGTTTTCCTTGACGAAGGGCAGCACCGAAGAAATGCCGGAGAAATACAACTCAACCTGGCCGGCGAGCAGATCAGCCAGCGCCGGGCCGCCGCCTTTGTAGGGCACGTGCACCATGTCGACGCCGGTCATGCTCTTGAATAATTCACCGGCCAGATGCGGCGGCGTGCCGTGGCCCGCAGAAACAAAATTGAGTTTGCCCGGTTTGGCTTGTGCCAGTGTGATCAGATCTTTCACTGATTTCACCGCCAGCGAGGGATGCACCGTCAAAAGGCTGGGCGCGGTAGCCAGCATGCTGATGGGCGCGAAATCCTTCAGCGGATCGTAGGACAGGTTTTTGCGCAGGCCCGGGTTGATCGCCATTGAAGCCGTGCCTGAGAGCAGTAGTGTGTAGCCGTCGGCGGCCGAACGTGCCGTGATCTCCGCGCCGATAATGCCGCCGGCACCGCCGCGGTTATCCACTACCACCTGTTGACCGAGTTGTTCGGTCAATTTGGCGGCGACCACGCGGCCGAGAATGTCATTGGGGCCGCCGGGCGGAAACGGTACGATCATGCGGATCGGTTTGCTTGGATAGGCGGGCTGCGCCACCGCTATCGGGGTTGTGAATACAGCAACCATTGCGTAGAGCCAGTATCTCATCGGGTGTCCTTTGCGGCCTGCGTTTGGACGCGGCGGTTTATAGGAGGTGGTGATTTTCGCATTTATTGTGCGATTGCCGTAGTGCTGCGTGCGGCTTATGATCGTTCCCGCTGCGGTATCTTCCGCAGATCGTTCTTGGGGCTACGATGAAACTAAACGGGGTAAAAAAATCTAACGCAGTATTCCGCGGTCTGACTGGCTGCTTGCTTGTTTTGATGACGGCCATGGCCTGGGGAGCCGGTGCGCCGGATAGCGGCCGCCCGCCGCTTACCGTAGACGCCTTTTCGGTGGTGCGCCTGCATACGCGCGCGGTGCCCGATGCGCGCAGCCGCGCCACGCTGGGCCCCGAGCGCGAAGGCACCGGCATCGTCATTGATTCGAGTGGTTTGATCCTCACCATCGGCTATCTGGTGCAGGAGGCGGAGGCGGTTGAAATCAATACCGCCGACGGCCGCAAGTCGCCGGCCAGCGTGATTGCCTACGATTACGCGACAGGCTTTGGCTTGCTGCGCGCGCTGACGCCGCCATTGATCAAGCCGATCGAGTTTGGCGATTCAAAAGGCCTGCCTGACCGCGAGCCGGTGCTGATCGTCGGTTTTGACGGCGTGGCGCCAGCGTTTGTGGTGTCGAAACGCCCCTTCGCCGGCAGTTGGGAGTATCTGCTCGACGAGGCGATCTTCACCGCGCCGGCGACGGTCAACTGGCAGGGCGCGGCGCTCATCAATAAAGAGGGCAAGCTGATCGGCGTCGGTTCGCTGGCGGTTGGTGATGCGACGGGCGGCCAGCAGGTACCCGGCAATATGTTCGTGCCGATTGATTTACTAAAGCCCATCCTCGGCAATTTGATCGCGCAGGGCAAGGCCGGCGACAAGCCGCGGCCCTGGCTGGGTGTGAACACGCAGGATTTGCAGGGCAAGCTGGTGATCACGCGTGTCTCGCCGGAGAGTCCGGCGGCGAAAGCCGGCCTGTCGGCTGGTGACATCATCCTTGGTGTACGCGGTGAGGCGTTCAAAGGCCATGCTGATTTTTATAAGAAGCTGTGGTCGAGTGGGGACGCCGGTGCGGTGGTTGCGCTGGATGTGTTGCAAGGGGTCGAGGTGCGCAAGTTCGATGTGCAGTCGGTTGATCGCGACAGCTATCTCAAATCGCGTGCGGTGTATTGATTCGCGCTTTATACGGCGGGACATCAACCTGTTGCAGTAGCTCACTAATAATGCCCTCCCCTGCGCAGCGGGGGAGGGTTAGGGTGGGGGCAAAGCAGCACTCAGCGCATTGAATCGCCCCCATCCTGTCCTTCCCCCTCGATGCGGGGGCAGGAACCTTCTGCTGAAATTCAAAAGATATCTCGGATCTGCTGTAAATCGAAAGATGCGGCGGAATCGCGGATGGGTAGGGTGCGCACTGCGCACTGCGCACGCGTTCGGACGATTGATGGTGCGCAGTGCGCACCCTACGCCAGCTGCGCTGGTTCGCCGGTCCTGCGGACTTTCCTGCACTGCTATGCGGCTCTCAAGGGGAAGCGCAAACCAGCGGCCGTCGATGGCGCGTTCTCCAGAACATATTCATGTCGGGCAGCGCGTAGGGCGCAATAAGCGAAGGGCATTGCGCCGCATATGGTGTTTCTTTAGCCGCGGCGCTTCAAAGTCGCCGGGGGCAGCCCGGCGGCTGGTTACTTTTCTTGAACCGCCAAGAAAAGTAACCAAAAGAAGCGGCCCCTGGTTCGCCGGTCCTGCGGACTTTCCTGCACTGCTATGCGGCTCTCAAGGGGAAGTGCAAACCAGCGGCCGTCGATGGCGCGTTCTCCAGAACATATTCATGCCGGGCAGTGCGTAGGGAGCAATAAGCGAAGCGCATTGCGCCGGATGCAGCGTAGGCAAAGTGTAGTCGCCTAAACAATTCGAGGCCTACTCGGTTCGCGCTCGGCAGCAGGCGAAAATAGGACGGCTGAATAAGAATAAACGACCGCGGCTAGGCTCGTAGAGACGCCATATCGATCACGAAACGATACCTGACGTCGCTCTTGAGGATCCGGGTGTAGGCGTCGTTAATTTTCTGCATCGGAATTTTTTCGATGTCCGAAACGATGTTGTGCCGGGCGCAGAAGTCCAGCATCTCCTGCGTCTCTTTGATGCCCCCTACGAGTGTGCCGGCGATTGAACGACGCCCGAAGATCAAGGCGGCGATGTTGGGCGACGGATGTGCCGTCGCCGGCGCGCCCACTAGCACCAACGTTCCATCCCGCTTTAGCAGCATCGTGAATGCATCGAGGTTATGCGAAACCGAAACGGTATTCAGGATGAGGTCGAACGAGCCCACGTGCCTGGCCATGGCATCTGCGTCCGTTGAAACGACCACCTCATCGGCTCCCAGACGCTTCGCGTCTGCCGTTTTTCCAGCGCTCGTGGTGAATAAGACGGTGTGGGCTCCGAACGCATGTGAGAATTTCACTGCCATGTGTCCGAGGCCGCCCAGCCCCACGATCCCCACTTTCTTGCCTTTGGTGGCACCCCAGTGCCGCAGTGGGGAGTAGGTGGTGATGCCGGCGCAAAGTAGCGGGGCCGTAGCGGCAAGGTCGAGCTTGTCTGAAATGCGAAGGCAGAAGGATTCGTCGACCACCATCTGCGTTGAGTATCCGCCGTAGGTGCTGTGCCCTGGCATGTGCCGATCCGGGCTGTTGTAAGTCAGAACCATCCCGCCCGGGGTCTCGCAATACTGTTCGAGGCCCTGTTTGCAGCTGGCGCAGGTCCGGCACGAGTCGACGAGGCAGCCGACGCCTACCGCATCACCCACCTTGAATGACTTGACCCCAGCGCCCACGTTGGTGACGCGGCCTACGATTTCGTGACCGGGGACGCACGGGTAGGGCGTGGGAAAGAACTCCCACTCGCCCTTCGCGCTGTGCAGGTCAGAGTGGCAAACGCCGCAGAAAAGAACGTCAAGTTGAACGTCGTGCGTCAGCGGCTCGCGCCGCTCTAATGTGAACGGCCCGAGCGGTGAAGTCTGGTCGAACGCGGCATAGGCTTTTGCTTGGGTCATAGTGGTTCTTTCTGTGGGCATCAAGGGGGGGTATTGGTCGCGGCGCCGGTGCGTGCGCGCGGCTTGGAAACTGTGTTGGAGTTTAACCAGGAAAATTAACGCGACGCTCGCGGAGCATGAGAATTTATACCGGCTGTTTCGTCGCGCATGGCGCCGCATGTAGCGTTTGCAATGGTGCAGTCGCCCGCAATACGCGTGGCGTATCCCGTGCATGCGACGGCGTTTCCGCTAGAACATATTCATGCCGAGCAGGCCGCTGGCGAGGTCCATGTCTTCAACGACCTTGCGACCAACAAAATTGCGCAGCGTTTCGCTGGTGCCGCCGCCGAGGCTGCCGTAACGCGTGCCGCGGAAAAAACGCGACACCGGGTATTCGTCGGTGAAGCCGTAACCACCGTGCACCTGGATCGCTTCCGAGGTGACGCGGATGCTCATTTCGTTGGTGTAAATCTTCGCCATCGCGGCGAGCGTCGGGTCGGGGAACTGCTTGCCGCTGACGGCGGCGCGATACAAGAGACCGCGCGCGGCTTCGATCTGGATGTACATATCGGCGGCCTTCCAGCGCATGCCCTGAAAATCGCCGATGGCTTTGCCGAAGGCGCGGCGCTCGCGCAGATATTTCACGGCTTCTTCCATCGCGCCTTCGGCGAGGCCGAGGCAGATCGCCGGATTCAGGCAGCGCTGGGTGTTGAACGCGCTCATCAGTTTTTTCAAACCGTTGTCGGTGATAACGAGGTTTTCGAGTGGCAGTTCGATGTCGTTGAACTGCACTTCGCTCAGGTATTCGCCGCCCATGGTGTGGTACTTCGCTTCAGCGACGAGCCCTTTAGTGCCGCCCGGAATCAGTACGCAACCGATGCCCGGTGCGCCGGCCACACCATTGACGCGCGTGAAGACGACGAACATTTCGGCGATGTCGGCGCGGCTGATTAACGTCTTGCGGCCATTGATGATGATCTTGTCGCCCTTGATCACGGTGTTGGTTTTGTAATTCGGCACGTCAGTGCCGGCATCCGGCTCGGTCATGCAAATCGCGAGGATGGCTTCGCCGGTGGCGACGCGCGGCAGGATTTTGCGTTTGATCGATTCGGGGGCGTAGGTGTTGATGATGCGCGTTTGTGTGCCGACTTCGCCCAGCACCGCCATCGCCGTGACATAACAGACCTTGCCGATTTCCTCGAGCACCAGCACGGTGTCGAGGATGCCGAGTCCCGAGCCGCCGTATTCGGGCGGCACCGACATGCCGAGCACACCAATCTCGGCGAGCGTCTTCATGTTTTCGGCGGGCCAGGTGCCGTCGAGATATTTGATCGCGCGCGGCGCGAATTCTTTTTGGCACACCTTGCGCACGGTGTCGACAAGGGCGCGTTGCTCTTCGCTGATGCTGAAATCCACGGCGGTTTCCTTCTAAGCGGTTTGGTTATTGATAGTAGGGCGGATAGCCGCCCGGTTCGGCGGCAAGCAGGCGCAGCAAGGCGTGCCATTCAAGCACGCCATAGGGACGGCGCGTGCCCGGTTGATAGAGATGCGCGGTTTTCTCCAGCACCTCTTGCGGCGGCAGGGTGATTTCATCGCCTGCACTCATCGCATCGAGCTGGGCGCGGCACGCCAGCTCGAGCTGATACATGGTGTTGAAGGCCTGCTGGATGGTGGCGCCGCAGGTCAGCAGGCCGTGATTGCGCAGGATCATCGCGTCGTGTGGGCCAAGATCACTCACCAGCCGCTCGCGCTCGGCGAGATCAATCGCCGGGCCTTCGTAATCGTGATAGCCCAGGTGACCGGCAAAACGCATCGAGGTTTGCGTCATCGGCAAGAGGCCGCTTTTCACCGACGATACCGCCATGCCGGCACGCGTATGCGTGTGGATGATGCAAGCGACGTCTGGGCGCGCCTTGTGGATGGCGCCGTGAATCACATAGCCCGACTTGTTGATGCCGTAGTCGGTGTCGGGGGTCCACAGGATGTTGCCCTCGACGTCGATCTTGACGAGGCTCGACGCGGTGATTTCCTTGTAGAGCAGGCCGTAGAGATTGATCAGCAGGTGATCATCGCTGCCGGGGATGCGCGCGGTGATGTGGTTATAGATGAGATCCGACATGCCGTAGCGGTCGATCAGCCGGTAACAGGCGGCGAGGTTGACGCGTGTTTCCCACTCGGCGGCGCTGACCTGCTGCTGCACGGGGGGGAAAAGGGTCGAATAACGGTCGGTCATGGCGGGCGGTGGCTCGAATGGCGGGAGTGAAACGGTCACGTGATTATAGGCCGCGCCCCGCCACCGCGGCAATTTGGCGGCGGCGTGATTGACGCTGCCGCGCAGCGTGCAATAGACTTATCCGCTCTTTTTGCCGCCACCCGGCACCCGCCATTTTTTAAAGGAAACGCGATGCATACGCCGATCGTTCACGAATCGTATACAGGCAAGGAACACTGGACCAAAAAAGGCGAGGTTAAACTTTTCCTTTATGAAAAACCGGCGACCACCGCGCAGAAACGCGGCACCATCTTGTTCGTTCACGGCTCTTCGATGGCCTCGCAGCCGACCTTCGATCTGCAGGTGCCGGGTCGGCCGTATTCATCGGCGATGGATTATTTTGCTGCGCAGGGTTTCGACACCTGGTGCTTCGACATGGAGGGCTACGGCCGCTCCGACAAAATCCGCCCGATCAATTGCGACATCTCCAACGGTGCTGATGACGCCGAGGCCGCTACCGACTACATCATGCAAACGCTCGGCGTGAAGCAATTCATGGTCTACGGTATTTCGTCCGGTGCGCTGCGTGCGGCGATGTTCGCCGAGCGCCATCCCGAGCGCGTCTCGCGCCTCGCGCTTGACGCCTTTGTCTGGACCGGTGAAGGCAGCCCGACGCTCGACGACCGGCGCAAAAAACTGCCGCAATTCATCAACGTCAACCGGCGCCCGATCGACCGCGCCTTCATGCGCAGCGTCTTCACACGCGATCACGCCGGCTGCGCCGAAGACAAAGTGATTGAAATCTTCGCCGACCGCGTGCTTGAACTCGACGACTCGGTGCCGACCGGTACCTATGTGGATATGTGCTCGAAGCTGCCGGTGGTTGACCCGAAAAAAATCCACGCCGCGACCATCGTCATGCGCGGTGAATTCGATGGCATCGCCGGCTTCAATGATCTGATTGAATTTTTCAAACTGCTGCCGAACCCCGACAAAACCTTCAGCGTGATGGCCGGTATCTCGCACGCGAGCTTCCAGCAGATCAATTACATGCAGGTCTATCACATCCTGTTGTCGTTCTTTATGCAGCCGCAACCAATTTACAAGGGCGAGCATTAAGCGCAGCGCATTGCGCCGGTTGGCCGTTAACTCCTTCCCCCCTTGAGGTGAAAGATCCGGTAGGGCGCAATAAGCGTAGTTCGGGTAGTTCGGGTAGGGCGCAATAAGCGTAGCGCATTGCGCCGCATGGCTCGTTGCTTTGGGTGAAGCGGTGCTTCAAGCCCGCCGGGGGCAGATCTGGTAGGGCGCAATAAGCGTAGCGCATTGCGCCGCATGGCTCGTTGCTTGAAGGGAGGTGGTGTTTTAAGTTCGCCGGGGGCAGCCCGGCAGCTACTTACTTTTCTTGCTGCGCCAAGAACAGTGAGCAAAAGAAGGCAACCCCCGGTTCGCCGGTGCTGCGGACTGCCCTGCGCTGCCCGCCCCGCTGGATGGCTGCGCAACTCGCCCTCGCGATAAAACTGCGAGGGCTCAGACAGTGCTGGCTGACTTCCCCCGGCGAGGCTGTGCTGCTTGGCGGCTCTCAGGGGGAGGAAGTGCCGAGCGTCGATGTCTTTTTTATCTATCGTGGTTATGCAAAAGTAAGCAGCCGCCGGACTATTCCGGCCAACAAAGGTTCGAGGCGACGATGAAGTTATATTTTCGAAATTACCTAATTGCTGCCACTGCATTGGCGTCGATAAATGCTAGTGCTGCGCAATCCGCGATCGCAACTCAAAGCTATCCCACCAAACCCGTTCGTTTCATCGTCGGCTTCGCCCCCGGTGGCGCCACCGACATCATCGCGCGTGCGCTGGCGCAGAAGCTCTCCGATGCGTTTGGTCAGCAGGTGGTGGTGGATAACCGCGCCGGTGGTGGCGGCACGATTGCGGCGATGATGGCGGCGAAGTCGCCGCCCGATGGTTACACCATGTTGATGGGTACTATCAGCACGCTGGCCACCAATGTCAGCACCTACAAGAACCTGCCCTACGATCCGCTCAAGGATTTCGCGCCGGTGACGCTGGCGGCGGCCACACCGTATTTCGTCACCGTCAATGCAAGCCTGCCCTCGACGCTGAAGGATTTCATCGCGCTGGCGAAGGCGAAGCCGGGCAGCATGAATTTCGGCAGCTCGGGTGCCGGTGGCGGTGCGCACTTATCGGCCGAGTTGTTTCGTGCGATGGCTGGCATCGAACTCACGCATATTCCGTACAAGGGCGCGGCGCTGGCACTCACCGAGGTGATCGGCGGCCAGATTCAGATGAGCTTCAGCCAGCCGCTGATCGTGCTGCCGCATCTGAAAGGCGGTCGGGTCAGGGCGCTGGCGATCACCAGTGCGAAACGTTCCATCGCCTTGCCGGAATATCCGACGATTGCCGAGTCAGGCTTGCCGGGTTATGAATCGTCATCGTGGCAGGGCATCGTGATGCCGGCGCACACACCGCCGGCGATCATTGCGCGTTTGCACGACGAACTGGTGAAGGGCTTGCGTGCCAAAGATATCGGCGAGCGGCTGGCGGCCGAGGGCACCGATCCCGGAGGCAATACGCCGGCCGAGTTCGGTGCCTATATCAAACGTGAAATTGAAAAATGGGCGCGCGTGGTGAAAAGCGCCGGCCTTAAAACGGATTGAACGGATTGAACGGATTAACGGATTGATACCGGTGCTGACGCGGTTTTTTTATTCGCCGCGTATGCCGGTGGCCTTGATCACCTTCGCCCACTTGTCGACTTCGGCGCGGAAGAACTGATCGAACTGCGCCGGTGAGTTGGCTACGGCCTCGATACCGAACGAAGTGAATTTTTCCTGCACGTCGGGCAATCTGACGGTGCGACCGAAATCTTCACTGATTTTTGTGACGATGGCCGCTGGTGTGCCGGCCGGTGCGAAGACCGCATTCCACAAACTGTGTTCATAGCCTTTGACGCCGGCTTCTTGCATGGTCGGGATGTCGGGGGCGGCCGGCGAGCGTTTCGCCGTGGTTACTGCGAGTCCGCGCACGCGGCCGGATTTGACGTGCGGCAGACAGACCGGCAATCCCGCCATGTAAAACACCACCTCGCCGGAGATCACCTGTTGCAGCGCCTGCGGTCCACCTTTGTTCGGCACGTGCGTGTATTGGCTGCCAGTCATATAGCCGAAGAGTTCGCCGGCCATGTGGTCCGAGTTGCCGATCCCCGCCGACGAGAAAAGGATGTCGCCTGGCCGTTGTTTCGCCAGTGCGACCAATTCCTTGATGGTTTTTGCCGGGAAGGCGAGATTGCTGCAGACGATATGCGGCATCGAAGTCACCAGCGCGACAGGGGCGAGGTCTTTTAAGGCGTTGTATTCGAGGCGCGTGTAATACGACTGCGCAATGGCGATGCCACCGTTGGCGAACAACAGGGTATGGCCATCGGCGGGTGCCTTGGCGGTGAGTTCGGCGGCGATATTGCCGCCGGCACCGGCGCGATTGTCGACGAGAACGTTTTGTCCGAGTATTTCACCGAGCCGCGGGCCGATCAGGCGCATTGCCACGTCGGTACTGGAACCGGCGGCAAAACCGACCAGTACGCGCACTGGTTTTGTGGGGTAGGTTTGCGCCAGCGTAGCGCTGCCGAAACAGAGGCCAAAAATTGCGATGGTCAAAGCGGTCATCGGATGATGAAGTGTCGTAAGTGTCATGAGGGCGCTCCGCAGAGTGGATGGGCGTCTGGCAAACGTTGGCACTGGCTGCAGCGTTGAATTATAGGTGACATCGAGGTGCAGCCGGCTGTTGCGGTGTATACGTGAGCCAGGCGTTAGCCAGGGTTCGTGCAGGCGGCAAAAAGTCTTGTACGGTGGCTGTCGAGGCGATTGCAATTTGGCAGAATGATGCGCTGATTTTTAAAAGTGACGCCGGTCAAAGGTGTTGCACTGAGTGACAACAGGAGAGGAAAGAAGATGAAAACGAGCTCCGCGCTTTTGACATGATGCATGTTGCTGGCGGCGTTAGGTGCTGTTGCGCTGGGCGCACTTCATGCACAAACCGCCGAGGCGGTTAAGCCCGCCCCACCGATGCAGCCCGTGCCGACGGCAGTGCCCGGCCGTCCCGAGGTGCCGAATGCCGAGGTCGAAAAGCAGTTGCGCAATACGCTGCCGCTGCCTTTTCCGCTGGCCGAAGAAAAACTGCCGCTCGGGGATTTGAAATTGCCGATGGGCTTCAAGGTCGAGGTCTATACCAGCGGGATTGCCAACGCGCGTTCGCTGCGTAGGGGGGGACAAGGCTCCGCTGTTCGCCAGCAACCGCCTGCTCGACACGGTGTGGGCGGTGGTTGAGCGCAACGGCAAACGCGAGAACAAGGTGATTGCTTCCGGGCTCGATCGGCCCAACGGCCTGGCCTTTCATAAAGGCCCTTTGGATATCGCCGAGAGTAGCAGGCTTTCCAAGCTGGAAAACATCGAGGACAACCTCGACAATCCGCCCAGGCCAGTGGTCATCTACAGTGACTTCCTCATCCACCAGTCACACGGCTGGAAATTTATGGGCATCGGCGATCGTAGCGCACAGCGCATTGACCGCGCCGCTCGCAATGGCATCCCCGGTGTTGTCCGGAAAAAAACTGAAGGCACCGGCACGCCTGCGCAAGCCGGCGGTATCATACCGCCGACAAACACGCCGTCGGCGCTCAGCGCATCAACCGTCAATGCGCTACCCGCATTCACCACCACCGCCGCGCCACGATACAGATGGCGCGCGCCGATCATGATGGTCAGGCGGCTTGATGAAATGCCGGTGGCGGGAAACCGCGTCTACCAGTCGATGACGCGCCCGCGTTGATCGAAAAAGCCGCCGTTGGCCGCCGGCTCCAATGTGTCGATGACGTGCAGGATGCGTGTCGCCGCCGTCGCCGCCGTTTGTACCTCAAGACCGGTTTTGGCGAAGCGCGACGACAAGCGGGTGGCGACGGTGCCCGGATGCATGGCGACGCAAATCGCCTCGGGCCGCGTGCGGCGCAGTTCAATGGCGGCGGTATGCACCAGCTGGTTTAACGCCGCCTTCGAGGCGCGGTAGCTGTACCAGCCGCCCAGCCGGTTGTCGCCAATGCTGCCGACGCGCGCTGATAGAGTGGCGAACACCGCTTTGCCGCTGCGTGGCAGCAGCGGCAGAAAATGTTTCATCAAGAGCGCCGGTCCGATGGTGTTGATGGCGAAGGCACGGGCGAGTGCGGCGGCATCCAGTTGCCGCCAGGTTTTTTCGGCGACGCAGCCATCGCCTTCGAGGACGCCGGTAGCATCGATGATCAGGCGGACCCGCGTCCCGCGTTCGGTGATTACGCGGGCGGCCGCCTCGATGCTCGCTTCGTCAGTCAGATCGAGCGGGATAGCGCTGTTTCTTGAAAGGGCTGCCACGGCCTGGAAGCGATGGTCGGACGCAAGCAAACTGTGCAGGGCGTTGCCGATGCCGCCGCTGGCGCCGACGATCACCGCCATGCCGCCGCCTGCAATGGCGTGCGCTGAACTCGCTGGAGGGGTATCGCTCATGCGACAGTCTTTGTGCTGCGCCTGTTCAGCGCTGTTTGTCGCTGTTATTGTCAGCTGTTACCGGTGCTGCGCGCAGCGGCCGGCGCAGCCGCAGGGACACCGCGTAGAAAAATTCCGGCACGGCTGATACTGGCGCGGTCGAGCACAGGCGCGCGGGAAGGGCGAGCGCTGGCAGATGTTTCCACACTCCGATGAAGGCGGCCGCCCCGGACACTAGCGAGCCGTCGGCGCCGCGCACGTGAAAGCGGCCGAGTGCTGCTTCGCGTTCGAGATCATTGCCGAGGGCGCTGCTGTCGCAGCGCGAGGCATCCAACCTCGTCAGCGCGTCTGCACCGCGCATGCCTTGATAGGTGCCGATCTCACGGCTGCACAGCGGACAGCTGCCGTCGAAGTAGACCACGCAGCGACGGCCCGCCTCGTCGGGTGTGCTGCGCATGCGCTTAGCCGTCGCGGTTAAGAACGGAGGCGGTGGCGATCAGTTCTCTGAGCAGCGCCATCGAGGCTTGACCAGAGCAGGTGAACGGATTGAGCACTGCTTTTTCGGCGTATTTCAACAGCAGCGATGGATTTACGCGGTTGATGTTGACCTGGCCCATGGTCCAGCCGCCGAAGCAACGTTCCGGGATTTCGCTATAGTTAAGTATGCGCACGTTCAGGTGCCGCGCGTCGCCGGCGATGGTGTTGTAGAGCTCGCAGACCTCGTCACGTCCGCCTTCGAGCACCTGCAGGTAGAGGTCTTCGCCGTAGCACAGTATGCCGGTGATGCCGCGCGGCGGATTCTTGGCGCGCGATTGTTCGAGTATGGATTCCACTACGCTGGCGTTGATCGGGGCGGCGGGGCGGCTGGCGTAGAGCAGGTGGACGAGCATGGCGGCCTCAGTTCTTAAGATTAATGAGAGAGAGAAATTCGCGGCGCAGTGAAGCATTCTTGAGGAACGAGCCGCGCATCACGCTGTTGATCATTTTTGTTTCGCTGTCCTTGACGCCGCGCCAGTGCATGCAGAAGTGGTCGGCTTCCATCACCACGGCGAGACCGTCGGGGCTCACCTTGTTCATCAGCAGGTCGGCCATTTGCGAGATGGCTTCCTCCTGGATTTGCGGACGGCCCATGATCCATTCGGCGAGCCGCGAATATTTCGACAGACCGATCAGATTCGAATGCTCGTTGGGCATGAGGCCGATCCACAGGCGGCCCATGATCGGGCAGAAGTGGTGGCTGCAGGCGCTGCGTACTGTGATCGGGCCGACGATCATGAGTTCGCTCAGATGCTCGGCGTTGGGGAATTCGGTCACCGGCGGCGCGCTGACATAGCGGCCGCGGAAGACTTCGGTCAGATACATCTTGGCGACGCGACGCGCAGTTTGCCGCGTGTTGTGATCGCTGACGGTGTCGATGACCAGACTTTCCAGCACGCCCTTCATTTTGCATTCGACCTCGTCGAGCAGGGCTTCGAGGTCCCCCGGCTCGAGAAAGGCGGCGATGTTGTCATTGGCGTGGTAACGCTGGCGCGCTTCGATGATGCGCCTGCGGATTTTCGCCGAGACCGGTTGGTGGGTCGCGGCTGGCAGCTGTTGCGGGGCTTCGCTCATGGTTGTTGGTCGCACATTGTTTAATTGAGGTGGGGTCCGGGCATGCGGGCTCTGCCGTAAAGGCGCCGAACCGCGTTGGTAGTCTAGCTGCTGCGACTGCTGGTTTGATCGATCTGCGCTATTGCCGAATTTATTCCGGATTTCATTTTGTCTTGGACAAAATTGGTATTACTGGCTAGACTACGTCTAATCAATCCTTCTGTCAATTAAATTGTCATGGACAAAAAAGTGCGGGAACGCCGCGCCGAAGCGGCGGTTTCCATTGCAGCCGTCGAACGGGAGACCGGTCTGTCCAAGGACACGCTGCGGGTGTGGGAGCGTCGATATGGGTTTCCCACGCCGGCGCGCGACAGCAATGGAGAGCGCGCCTATTCGCCGGCGCAGCTCGAACGCCTGCGCCTGATCCGGCGCTGCATGGACGGCGGTCTGCGTCCGGGCAAGATTGTTGCCGCCTCATTAACCGAGTTGCGGGCGCAGATCAAAAAGCTTGACGGGCGGCCGCGCCTCAGCGCAGACGCCGGTCTGCACAACGGCATCGTCGATATGCTCAAAGCCCGCCAGATCGCCGAGATCCGCGACTACCTTGCGCACGCCTTGATGCGTTTTGGGGTGCAGCGGTTTTTGCTCGAGGTGCTGACGCCGATGAGTGCCGAGGTTGGTCACGCCTGGATATCGGGCGAAATTGAAATCCACGAGGAACATGTCTACTCGGAGCAGATCCACCACCTGCTGCGGCAGGTGATCGCTTCGGCATTGCTGTCGCGCCAGGCGCCGCGCGTGATGCTCACTACCCTGCCGGGCGAGGCGCACCAGCTCGGCTTGTTGATGGCACACGCCAGCCTGGCGGTCGAGGGCGCTGATTGCCTTTCGCTGGGCGTGCAGACGCCGGCCTCTGACGTGGTGCGTGCCGCCAATGCGCACGCCGTGGATATCGTTGGCCTCTCATTTAGTCTTGCATGCCAGCCGCGCAGCGCCTATGCGCAGCTGGCTGATTTGCGGCAGCGCCTCGATCCGCGCATCGAATTGTGGGCAGGTGGCGCGGTCTGGGAGCGCGTGCGTAAAACGATGGCTGGAACACGGCTGTTGGCATGCGTATCCGATATCCCGCCGGCGCTGGCCGATTGGCGGCAACTTCATACGGCGCAGGCCGCCTGAACCGAGCGGAAGCTATCCATGTCCGACACGAATGCCGAACAAAAAACGCTCCAACCCGGCACAGAGGTTCCAGCCGGTCTGGTGGCGACATTGACGCGCCATGCGATTAGTTTGAGTGAGCGCGGCTTGCTGCCCGACGCCGTGTTGCGTGCCGGCATCCGCAGCCTGTTGCGCGAGCGTTTGCAAGAAATTCACGCGGCTGATCCGGCCGCCGCTGCAGCGGCCTGCGACGCGTTTGTGGATGCATTGCGCGGCGCTGATGTGGCGTTGCTGACCGACAAGGCCAACGAGCAGCACTATGAAGTGCCGGCGGAATTTTTCGGTGGCGTGTTGGGGCCGCATCGTAAATACAGTTCCTGCTGGTGGCCGTCCGGCGTGGAAACGCTGGAGAGTGCCGAGGCGGCGTCGCTGGCTGCCACCTGCGAGCGCGCCGAACTGGCCGACGGCCAGCATATCCTCGAACTTGGTTGTGGCTGGGGTTCGTTGAGCCTCTACACGGCGGCGCACTACCCGCACAGCCGCGTGACCTCGGTCTCCAATTCGCATTCGCAGCGCGCCTATATCGAAGCAGAGGCGCTGCGGCGCGGCTTGTCCAACCTGCGTGTCATTACCTGCGATATGAACGTTTTCAGTATCGACGAACGCTTTGACCGCGTGGTGTCGGTGGAGATGTTCGAGCATATGCGCAACTGGCCGGAAATGTTCCGCCGCGTCAGCGGCTGGTTGCGTCCGGGCGGACGTTTTTTCATGCACGTCTTTGTGCATCGCCTGACACCCTATCTGTTTGTCGAGCGGGACAGCGGCGACTGGATGAGCCGCTACTTTTTCTCCGGCGGCATGATGCCCAGCGATGACCTGCCGCTGCATATACAGAATGATCTGCGCCTCTTGCGGCGCTGGCGCTGGGACGGCACGCATTACGCGCGCACCGCCGAGGCCTGGCTTGAGAACATGGATGCCGGCCGCGCGACACTTTGGCCGGTGATTGCCCAAACCTATGGCGAGAAAGACGCTGCCGTCTGGTGGACGCGCTGGCGCCTGTTCTTCATGGCCTGCGCCGAATTGTTCGGTTATGACAGCGGCAATGAATGGTGGGTCAGTCATTATCTGTTTGAGCCGCGTGCATGAACCTCGCTGCGGCCCCGTCGCCCGATCATCGCAGAGCGCCTTCACGTCTGCGGTTGGCGCTCAATGTGATCGTTTTTCAGCTTGGCTGGTTTGCCTGCGTGCTGGGCGCCGCGCATGACCGGCCCTGGGCGGGTAGCGCAGTGGTAGCTTTGCTGGTGGCGATCCATCTGACAACAGCAGCGCGACCAGCGGCGGAAGCGCGTCTGGTTGCGGTCGCACTCGTCATCGGTGTGGTGTGGGAAACGCTGTTGCTGGCTTGCGGCTGGATCGAATATCCATCGGGTGTCATATGGGCCGGTGTGGCGCCGCTTTGGATCGTCATGTTGTGGGCCTTGTTTGCGATTACCTTGAATAGTTCGCTGGGCTGGCTGAAAGGGCGTTTACTCGTTGCCGCCGTGTTCGGTGCGGTAGGCGGGCCGCTGGCGTATTGGGGTGGTATGCGGCTGGGGGCGCTGGTGTTTGTCGAGCCTTTGTTTGCGGTGATCGCGCTGGCTGTCGGCTGGGCGGTGTTGACGCCCTTGCTGGTGGTGCTGGCACAGCGCTTTGAACGCCACGCGGCGACGGTGGCGGCATGAGTACGATGGACGCAATGAACGCACTGAACGCAATGAACTCTACGTCGCTGTATCTGCTGGCGCTCGGCGCCGGCCTTGGGATCACGCTCACACTCGCCGCAGCAACCTGGGTGGTGAGTTATTTCAAGACCGATGTCAGTATCGTCGACACGATGTGGTCGTTGTTGATCCTCGGCGCGGGTTTGGCTTATGTGGCTGTGCTGCCCGCGTCCGGCCCCCGCGCAGACTGGGTGCTGGCGCTGGCCGTAGTGTGGGCGTTGCGACTGTCCGGCTATATCGCGTGGCGCAATCATGGCGAACCCGAAGACCGCCGGTACCAGGAAATTCGCGCGCGCAACCAGCCCGGCTTTGCGTGGAAAAGTTTTTATCTGGTGTTCGTTCTGCAGGCCGTGCTGGCATGGATCATTTCCTGGCCGCTACTGGTCGCGGCCGCCGGCACCGCACCGCTGGGCATACTTGACCTTGTGGCTGGCGTCTTGGTGATCTTCGGCTTTCTGTTTGAAACCGTCGGCGACTGGCAGCTCGCGCGTTTCAAGGCCGATCCGGCCAACGCCGGCCGCGTGATGGAGCGCGGACTGTGGCGTTACACCCGGCATCCGAATTATTTCGGTGAGTGTTGTGTGTGGTGGGGATTTTTTCTGTTTGCCGCTGCGGCCGGCGGCTGGTGGAGCCTGTGTTCACCGTTGTTGATGTCGGTCTTGCTGATGAAAATTACCGGGGTCACCTTGCTGGAGAAAGATCTCGCCGGACGCCGTCCCGCCTACCGCGACTATGTGTTGCGTACGAATGCCTTCTTTCCCGGTCTGCCGAAAGGTGGCAGCTGATGCGCTCACGCGTCGTTATTCTGTGCTTGCTGGCGCTGTGTTCGACGCCGGCGCTGGCGCAGACCCGCGTCTGGGATTTTCGCGCCCTGCTCGATGACGCCCCGATCGGCTATCACCGCTTCACGCTCAGTGGCGAAGGCGCAGCGCGCGAACTCAAAAGCGAAACGCGCTTCGAGGTCAAGGTGCTGTTTATCAGCGCCTATCGTTATCTGCACGACGCCACCGAACGCTGGCGTGGTAACTGTCTGGAGAGCTTGGCGGCGCGCACGGATGACAATGGCGACCGCTCGGTGGTGGATGCGGTCAGCGCCGGCGAGGGCCTGCAAGTGGCCGCCGGTGCGGCGCGTGAAACGCTCGGCGGTTGCGTGATGTCCTTCGCCTACTGGAATCCACAGATACTGCGGCAGACACGTTTACTCAATGCACAGACTGGAAAGTTCGAAGCCGTGCGTGTCAATGCGCTCGGAGAGGAAGTGATCACGGTGCGCGGCCAGCCGCAGACGGCGCGTAAATTTCGCCTCACCGGTCCGAAGAATCCGATCGATCTTTGGTATTCGGCGACCGATGAATGGCTCGCCCTGGAGTCGACGGTCGCCGGCGGGCGCCGCCTGCGTTATGTGCTGAATTGATGGAGATGAAGATGAAAAAAATGCGTGCCCTGTTTTGTGCTGCTGCCGGGTTGTTGCTTGGTGGTTGCCAGAGTGTGCCGCTGGCAACGGTGCCGGCGGTCGATCTCAACCGCTTCATGGGTGACTGGTATGTCATCGCCTGTATTCCGACCTTCATCGAAAAGGGCGCGCATAACGCGGTCGAATCGTACAAGCTGGACGCGGACGGCAGCATTGCCACCACCTTCACCTTTCGCGCCGGTGCTTTTGATGGTGAACCAAAACGCTATACGCCACGCGGCTTTGTCGTCGACCGCCAGTCCAACGCGGTGTGGGGCATGCAGTTTGTGTGGCCGATCAAGGCGGAATATCTGATCACCTACCTTGCGCCTGACTACAGTCAGACCGTGATCAGCCGCAGCCAGCGCGATTACGTCTGGATCATGGCGCGCACCCCGGTGATTACCGATGACGACTACACGCGTCTGGTCGGGCTGGTTGCGGCCCAAGGCTACGACACCGCCAAACTGGTCAAAGTGCCGCAGCGATGGAACTGAAAAAGCGCGGTCTCGGTGCCAGCATCGCCCGCTGGTTTGACTCTTATGCCGGTGCCGCCGAAGAGGGCGTTGCGGGGACACGGCGTTTCGACTGGACGCGCCTGTTGCCGTTTGCCGCGCTGCATATCGGTTGCCTGGGCGTGATTTGGACCGGTGTCAGCCCGGTCGCGGTGCTGGTGGCGGTGGCGCTCTATGCGGTGCGTATGTTTGCCATCACCGGGTTTTATCATCGCTATTTTTCGCACTGCGCTTTTCGCACCTCGCGCGCCGCCCAGTTCGTGTTCGCCGTAATGGGGGCGGCGGCGGTACAGCGCGGGCCGCTGTGGTGGGCGTCGCATCACCGTCATCATCACGCCAGCTCTGACACCCCGGCCGACGCGCACTCGTCGCTGCAGCACGGTTTTCTGTGGAGTCATATGGGCTGGTTTCTGGCGCGTGAAAACTTTGCGCCGCGCAGCGCGCTGGTCGCCGATCTCGCGCGCTTTCCCGAGTTGCGTTTCCTTGATCGCTATGACGCGCTGGTGCCGCTGTCGCTGGCTGCGGTGCTCTATGCTGTCGGCGAGTGGCTGGGGGCCGCCGCACCGGCGCTGGCGACCAGCGGCGCGCAACTGGTGGTGTGGGGCTTTTGCATTTCCACCGTGGTCTTGTATCAGGCCACCTTCACCATTAATTCGCTGGCGCATTGCTTTGGGCGCCGCCGCTACGCCACCAGCGATGACTCGCGTAACAACCCATGGTTGGCGTTACTGACCTTCGGCGAGGGCTGGCATAACAACCACCATCATTTTCCGGGCGCCGCGCGCCAGGGTTTTTATTGGTGGGAGATCGACCTGACTTATTACGGCTTGAAGCTGCTCGAGGTGTTGGGCGTGATCCATGATCTGCGGGTATTGCCGCCGCGCCTGCTCAATGCGCGCCGTGTGGCGACACCGGCCCCATGAAGGTCGCCATCATCGGCAGCGGCATTGCCGGTAACGTTGTGGCGCGCCGCTTACACCGTCATCACGAGGTGACGGTGTTCGAGGCCGCCGAGCATATCGGCGGCCACACGCAGACGCACGCCGTTGAGATCGACGGCGAACACCAGCAGATCGATACCGGGTTCATCGTTTTCAATGACTGGACTTACCCCAACTTCATCGGTCTGCTCGACGAGCTGGGGGTGGAGTCGCAACCGAGTGCGATGAGTTTCAGCGTGCGCAACGAAGGTAGCGGCCTTGAATATAACGGCACCACCTTGAACACGCTGTTTGCGCAGCGGCGCAATTTTTTCAAGCCGTCGTTCTACCGGCTGATTCGTAGCATTCTGCGTTTTAACCGCGAGGCGCCGGCGCTGCTGACGGGCGACGGCGAGATCGCGCTGGGTGACTATCTGCGGCAGAACCGTTATCCGCAGGTGTTCATCGATAACTATCTGGTGCCGATGGGGGCCGCCATCTGGTCGACCGATCCGGCGAGCATGCTGGCCTTTCCGGCGCGTTTCTTTGTGCGCTTCTTTCACAACCACGGCATGTTGTCGGTGGCCGCGCGGCCGCAATGGCGCGCCATCCGCGGCGGCTCCGCGCGCTATGTTGAAAAGCTGACGGCAGCATTCCGCCAGAGAATTCGCCTCAACACGTCAGTCGAGATGGTGCTGCGGGCGCCGGAGAATGTGATGGTCAAGGCGCGCGACGCCGCGCCCGAGGCGTTTGACCAGGTGTTCTTCGCCTGTCATTCCGATCAGGCTCTGCAGTTGCTCGGAGACGCCACACCGCTCGAGCGCGAGTTGCTCGGCGCCATTGCCTATCAGCGCAACGAGGTGGTGCTGCACACCGACATCGCTTTGTTGCCGCGCGCGCGACGCGCGTGGGCGGCATGGAATTATCACGTGCTGCCGCAGGCCGGCGCCCCGGTCGCGCTGACCTACAACATGAATATTCTGCAAAGCTTGCAATCGCAACATACCTTCTGCGTCACGCTCAATCACAGCGCGGCAATTGCGCCGGAAAAAATCATTAAACGCCTGGTCTACGACCATCCTCTGTTCACGCCGGCGGCGGTGGTCGCGCAGCAGCGTCAGCATGAGATCAACGGCGTCAACCGCAGTTATTTCTGCGGTGCTTACTGGCGTTACGGCTTTCACGAGGACGGTGTGGTGAGTGCCCTCAATGCGCTGCAGCATTTTGAAACGGCTGAATATGCACAGCGCGATCTATCACGGATCGCTTAGGCACCGGCGCTTGGCGCCGCGTCCGCATGGGTTCAGCTATCCGCTGTTCATGGTCTACCTTGATCTGGCCGAACTCGACACCGTGTTCAAGGGCCGCTGGTTATGGTCGACGCGGCGTGCTGCACTGGCGCGTTTCGTGCGCGCCGATTATCTGGGTGATCCGGCGCAGCCGCTCGATCAGGCGGTGCGTGATTTGGTGGAAAGCCGTGGCGGTCAACGGCCTTTGGGGCCGATCCGATTGCTGACGCATCTGCGTTATTTTGGTTATGGTTTTAATCCGGTGAGTTTTTATTATTGCTTTGACGCCGCCGGTGAGCGCGTTGAATGCATCGTCGCCGAGGTCAATAACACGCCCTGGGGCGAGCGTCACTGTTACGTGCTCGACCAGCCGCAGACGGCGGCGGGTCACTACCGCTACCGCAGTGTGAAAGCCATGCATGTGTCGCCCTTCATGCCGATGGATCTCGAATACGCCTGGCATTTCAGCCAGCCCGAGGAACGGCTGGCTGTGCATATGGCGCTCGACGCGGCGGGGCCGGGGGCGGCCAAACAATTCGATGCCACGCTGCGCCTTGCGCGAGCGCCCATCAACGGCCTGCAACTGGCGGGTGCGCTGTTGCGCTATCCGCTGATGACGCTGCAGGTGATTGCCGCCATACATTGGCAGGCCTTGAGACTGTGGCTAAAACGCGTACCGGTGCATACGCATCCGGGTAAACCCGATCCATTGCGAGCCGTACCATGATCCTTGAACCGAATTCCAGCAACGACCTTACACGAAGTCGCGGGCATCTCCGCCAGAACGCGCTGGAAGCGCTGGCGCGCCGCGCCGTGCTGTCACGCCTGGCCAGCATCACGCATGGCCGTTTGCGCCTGACCGACGGTGGCGCGACGCATGAGTTTGGCGTGACCACGACCCGTTGCGCGCTGGCGGTGACGGTGGAGGTACACGATCCGCGCTTTTACACGGAACTGGCCTTCGGTGGTTCAGTCGGCGCTGGCGAAGCCTATATGTCGGGCTACTGGAG
>CAMDSO010000078.1 GCA_945906935.1 Bordetella parapertussis | reverse complement strand
CGACAGAATGATATTGACGTCGATGACGTGGTCGAAATGCCGGTTGATGCGGTCTATCTTGCTGGTGATGTGGTTGCGCATAGCCTCCGTAATTTCAAGATGGTGGCCGCTCAGGTGAAGGTTCATGCTTGGCTCCTTGTGTTGGGCGAGGGATGAAACGCTTTATATTGGACTAGATAGACTTGCGCAGGTTCACTGGCAGTATTTGCATTGACTCGCGGTATTTGGCGACGGTCCTGCGAGCCACCACGATACCCTGTTGTCCGAGAATTTCCGTGATCTGGCTGTCGGATAGCGGTTTTTGCGTATTTTCCGCGCTGACCAGCTGTTTGATCAATGCCCTGATCGCCGTGCTCGATGCGGAGCCGCCGGTTTCGGTGGCAACGTGACTGCCGAAGAAATACTTAAGTTCGAAAATGCCGCGCGGCGTCAGCATAAATTTTTGCGTGGTGACGCGTGAAACTGTGGATTCGTGTAACTCGAGCGTGTCGGCAATTTCGCGCAGCACCAGGGGGCGCATGGCGACCTCGCCATGCTCGAAGAAATGCCGCTGGCGGTCGACGATCGCCTGGGAAACCCGCAGGATCGTATCAAAGCGCTGCTGCACGTTTTTGATCAGCCAGCGCGCTTCCTGCAGCTGGCTGGCGAGCTGGGTATGCCCGCTGTCACGATTGCGTTGCAGAATGTCGGCGTAGAGGCGGTTGATACGCAGCTTCGGCATCGCCTCCACATTGAGCGCGGCGAGCCAGACGCCCTTGATTTTCTTGATGACGACATCGGCCACCACGTAACGCGCGTCACCGCCGGAGAAGTTGCTGCCGGGGCGCGGGTTGAGGCCGACGATCAGTTGCTGCACGCCGCGCAATACGCTGTCGTCGCAATGCAGCAACTTTTTTAGCTTGGCAAAATCGCGTGCGGCGAGTATTTCGAGATGGTTACGTGCAACCTCCATGGCCTGGGCGCGGAACGGGGTGGTCTCCGGTATGAATTCGAGCTGCAGCAACAGGCATTCGTTGAGGCTGCGCGCGCCGATGCCCGGCGGATCGAGATTTTGTAGATGGCGCAGGGCGACGTTCAGTTCATCAACGTCGATTTCCAGTTCCGGCGGCAACAGCGCGGCAAGTTCTTCAAGGTTCTGATGCAGGTAGCCGTCGTCATCGAGTGAATCGATCAACAGCGTCAACAGTTGCTGGTCGCGTTCGGAGAGCTTGATATGGGGCAGCTGGGCGACCAGATAGGCACGCAGCGACTGCTCCTCGGCGGCCAGTTGTGCGGAGCCGGCTTCGTCGTTGTCGTCGTCACGCGGTGTGCCGTAGTTGAATTCCTCGTTGCTGAATTCGCCGCTGTCGCTGTTGGTCGTGTTTTCCTCGCCGCTGGCGGGTGTGGATTCTTCCGCGCCAGACGGTGTGTTCGGCAATGGTTCGCCGGGGGGGGGCGCCGGCGGTGCAAGCTCGGGTTCGTTGGGGCTGCCGTCTTCCCGTTCGAGCAAAGGATTATCGGTCAGGAATTTTTCGATTTCCTGATTCAGCTCAACAGTCGACAACTGCAGCAGACGGATAGACTGCTGCAACTGAGGCGTAAGCGTCAGATGTTGGGATAGCCTGAGCTGGAGCGAGTGCTTCATGAGGCCGTAAGGCTCAGTGCAATAGGCGGTTGGAGGTTGGCGTCGTTATGGGTATGCGGGATGCACATGACGCTGTTGGCTACAGCCTAAAGTGCTCTCCAAGATAAACTTTGCGCACCCTCTCATTGTAAACGATTTCGTCTGGCTTGCCGCAGGCCAGCACGGTGCCGTCGCTGATGATGTAGGCGCGGTCGCAAATGCCGAGTGTTTCGCGCACATTGTGATCGGTGATCAGCACGCCAATGCCGCGATCCTTCAGAAATGTGATGATTTTCTGAATGTCCATGACCGCAATCGGGTCGACACCGGCGAACGGTTCGTCGAGCAGGATAAAGCGCGGATCAGTTGCCAGAGCGCGCGCGATTTCGACACGCCGGCGTTCGCCACCGGACAGGCTGATGGCGGCATTCTTGCGCAAGGCCTGAATATTCAGATCGCGCAGAAGATCATCGAGGCGGATGTCGATCTGCGCGGGGTCGTCGTAATGCAGTTCCAGCACGGCGCGGATGTTTTCCTCGACCGTCATGCGGCGGAATATTGAGGCTTCCTGCGGCAAATATGAGAGTCCGAGCAGCGCGCGGCGGTGGATCGGCATGTGCGTCAGACGCTTGTCGTCGAGATAAATTTCGCCGCCGTCGAGCGGGACGAGGCCGACCATCATGTAGAAGCAGGTGGTTTTGCCGGCGCCGTTCGGGCCGAGCAAGCCAATTACCTCGCCGCTGCGCACTTCAAGCGATACATCGGCCACGACCACGCGCGACTTATAACGCTTCTTGATTTGTACAACCTTGAGTTCGCTCATGCTTTAACGCAAGATTGGTGCGACCCGCTCAACGCGCGGATCCAGGTATGTTTTCGCGCGGGTTGATCATATCGGCGGCTGGTTTGAGTGGCACCGCCGGTGCCGTGGCCGCCGGTTTGTCGCCGCCCCTGGGCTGGATGATTGCGCGCACGCGGCCTTCTGGATTGCCCGGTGATGCGGCCTGCTTGCCGCCACCGGTGACACGGAAGAATTCAGTTGCCGAATCGTAGGAAATATAATTTCCGCGCACATCGTCGTTGCCTTTTGTCAGGTGGGCGCGATTGAACATTTGCAGCTTTTCCGCCTTGCTGTCGTATTCAATGCGCTCGGCGGAGCCCTCGACATATTCATCGTAGCCTTCACGCTTTTGCCTGAAATTTGCGAGATTGCCTTCGGCCACACCGTTCTTGAAACCATTGGCATCCTGACGCACGGTCATGCGGTCGCCACGCAGGATCAAGGTGCCCTGGGTGAGCACGACGTTGCCTTCGAAGACCGCGGTTTGTTTTGATTCATCTACGGTCACGCGGTCGGCTTCGAGGTTGACGGGTTTGGTGCGGTCGTTGCGCTCGGCACCGGCCGGCATGATCACGAACAGCGCACAGATGAGCGCGCATGGCACGCACAGCGTGTGATGCAGCTTCGGCCCCGCCACCTGCTGCGACTCAACGTGCCGGTTGTTTCTTTTCATACCTGCCTCTGACATGGGAGAGCAATTTCAAAACACGGGTTTCACTGTTCAATTCTAAGCCAACCGCGGTCATCAGCATATTGGCATCGGAGACACGCACTTCGCGGTCTGTTTTCGCAATATGTGCCTCCGGCATGACATGCAGCCAGCTGGTTTCGACGACCAGTTCACCGTTGGCGTCGCGCGCGGACCGTACCAGGCGTACGCCGTCGCTTAGGTAGGCATTTTGGCCGTCGCCTGACAGCAGTGCGGTCTTGGCGGTGACGGTCATCGTTTCGTTCTTGTCGCGAAAGCTGACGAGGCGCGGCGTTTCGAGGTGGGTGCTGTCATCGTCAGGATAATGGGTCATGCGTTTTGCGTACAGCGTATGCTGCGGCCGGCCGTCCGGACCGATGCGTGAGGCGGAGAAATTTTCGACGATGTAGTCGGGATCGTGGCGGGTTTTGCCGTCCGCCCGGCCCTCGGGGGGCTGTACTTCGTGCTCCAGCCACGCGGTGACGGCGGCAAGAATCAGCAGCAGCAATACCGGAAACCAGCTGGTCAGGCGTTGCATCATTTCAGGTAGGTCTGCAATTTCTGCTCGAGCGTCCCCTGCGCATGCATGATCAATTCACAGACCTCGCGCACCGCGCCGCGGCCGCCGCTGGCGCGGCTGACATAGTGCGCGTGCTGTCGGACGAACAACGGTGCTGCCGGTACCGAAAGGGCGAGTCCGCAGCGGATCATGACCGGCAGGTCGATGACGTCATCGCCCATATAAGAAGTTTGCGCGGCATCGAGGCGGCGGGTGGCGAGCAGTTCGGCAAATGCGCGCGCCTTGTCTTCAACTCCCTGATAGACGAGCTCGATGCCGAGATTTTTCGCGCGCAGGCCGACAATACGCGAGGTGCGTCCGGTGATGATAGCGAGTTCGACCCCGCTTTCACGCAACATTCGCATGCCGTGTCCGTCGAGCGAGTTGAAGGCCTTCATTTCATCGCCGTTATCAGCGAGATAGAGCGTGCCGTCGGTGAGCACGCCGTCTACATCAAACACGGCAAGTTTTACTTTGTGCGCCCGTGCATGGACATTCTGCATACCCTGCATACCCTGTATCTCCGTGGTTTGAGGTGCGATGCCGTGCTGCGGCGCTTAGATAACCTTGGCGCGGAACAGGTCGTGCATGTTCAGCGCGCCGACCAGCCGTTGCTGTTCATCAACCACCAGCAACTGGTTGACCTTGTGTTCTTCCATGATCTGCACCGCTTCCACGGCGAGTTTTTCGCCGGTGATGGTGCGCGGGCCGCGCGACATCACGCGGCTGACCAGCGTGCCTTCGACCGGCACGCCTTGTTGCAGCGTGCGGCGCAGATCGCCGTCGGTAAAGATACCGACGACGTGTTCGCCGGCATCGATTACTGCAGTGATGCCCATGCGCGAGCGCGTCATTTCCAAAATCGCATCGGAGAGTGTCGCCGTCTCAGGAACGCACGGTGCCTCGGCGCCGGCGCGCATCACATCACGCACGTGTGTCAGTAGTTTGCGGCCGAGGGCGCCGCCGGGATGCGAGCGCGCAAATTCGTCGCGGCTGAAGCCCTTCGCCTGCATCAGCGCGACGGCCAGCGCGTCGCCCAGTGCCAGCGCCGCGGTGGTGCTGGCGGTGGGGGCGAGATTGAGCGGGCAGGCTTCTTTTTCAGCGCCCGCATAAAGATGTGCATCGGCTTCGCGCGCCAGGCTGGAGTCGGCATTGCCGGTGAGTGCGATCAGCCGCGCGCCCTGACGTTTGATCAGCGGCACGATGGCGAGGAGTTCGGCACTCTCGCCGGAATTCGACAGGGCAATGAATACGTCGTCGCGCGTGACCATGCCCAGATCACCGTGGCTGGCCTCGGCCGGATGGACAAAATACGCCGGCGTTCCGGTGCTCGACATGGTCGAGGCGATTTTGCGCGCAATATGTCCTGATTTGCCCATGCCGCTGACCGTGACGCGGCCACGACTGGCGAGAATCATCTCGACAGTCCGCTGAAACTGTTCATCGAGTCGGGCAATCAAGCCGTGTATGGCCGCCGCCTCGATTTCCAGCACTTCGCGGGCAAGGGCGAGAGTGTCAGGGGCGGATGGCAGGGCAGGTTTTTCGTCGCGTTTGGTCATAACGACACAGTATAACAAAACCACCCATGGCAGCCGGTGCGTATGGTGTTGCAATTCGCGCCCGATAGGGCATTATCGAATGCATAACTTTTCGCGACATGAACATGGAAAATTCGCTGCATGCCGTATTGATCTTTCTCGCTGCCGCCGTCTTGGTGGTGATTTTGTTCCGCCAGCTCAAGTTGCCGGCAATGCTGGGTTATCTATTGGTGGGTCTGGTGATCGGCCCGTACGGCCTTGCCTTGATCCCGGATAACGAGGACACGCGTGATCTGGCCGAGTTCGGTGTTGTTTTTCTGATGTTCAGCATCGGTCTCGAATTCAGCCTGTCGAAACTGATGACGATGCGGCGTATCGTGTTCGGGCTCGGGGCAACGCAGGTGGTTTTGACGCTCTGCGTGGTGACGGCGCTGATGGTATTCGCCGGTGTCGGCTGGCGGGCCGGGGTGGTGCTGGGCGGTGCGCTGGCGATGTCATCGACCGCCATCGTTAGCAAGATACTGGCCGACCGGCTGGAGTTGAATTCAGTGCACGGGCGTCAGGTGATCGGCGTCTTGCTGTTTCAGGATCTTGCCGTGGTGCCGTTGCTGATCTTGATTCCGGCACTCGCCGGTGCGCCCTCGGAAATGGCGCCAGTGTTGCTGCTTGCCCTGACCAAGGCCGTGATCGTGTTGTCGGTTCTGCTCTTTTTTGGTCAGCGGCCGATGCGCGCCTGGTTTCATTTGGTGGCAACGCAGAAGTCTTCGGAATTGTTCGTGCTCAATGTGTTGTTGATTACCCTCGGGCTCGCATTTATTACGGAACAGGCGGGACTGTCACTGGCGCTCGGCGCGTTTGTCGCCGGCATGCTGATCTCGGAAACCGAATACCGCTATCAGGTCGAGGACGACATCAAGCCTTTTCGCGATGTGCTGCTCGGGCTGTTTTTTGTCACCATCGGCATGAAACTTGATCTGGCACTGGTTTGGCAGTATGCGCTGTGGGTTGCCGGAGCCCTGGTTTTCCTGATCGCTCTCAAGGTGGCCTTGATTGCCGCACTAAGCCGCTTTTTTGGCAGTGATAGCGGCGGCGCCCTGCGTACCGGCTTGGATCTGGCGCAGGGCGGTGAGTTTGGCTTTGTCTTGCTGTCACTTGCCGCGCCGCTTGATCTGGTGCCCGAGCCCGTGTTGCAGTCGGCATTGGCAGCGATGGTGCTGTCGATGCTGATCGCACCTTTTATCATCGAACGCAGTGAACATATTGCCCGTCACGTCAGCGGTGCCGACTGGCTGGCACGCGCGATGGAATTGCATAACGTCGCCGTGCAATCGATGGCGGTCAAGCGACATGTCGTGATTTGCGGCTACGGCCGCAGCGGTCAGAGTCTGGCGCGCTTGCTGGGGGCGGAAAAGATCCCGTTTATCGCGCTGGATGCCGATCCGGCGCGGGTGCGTGAAGCTGCGGCCGCTGGCGAGCACGTGGTGTTTGGCGACGCGGCGCGGCGCGAGGTGTTGGTGGCCGCGGGTGTCATGCGCGCGAGTGCGCTGGTGGTGTCGGCGGCGGATACAGCATTGGCTTTGCGTGTACTTGAGCATGTGCGCAGTGTGCGGCCCGACCTGCCGGTGGTGGTGCGTACTTTTGACGATACTGATCTGGACCGCCTGCGCGAAGCCGGTGCCTCCGAGGTCGTGCCGGAAATCATGGAAGGCAGTCTGATGCTGGCTTCGCATGCGTTGTTGTTGCTGGGGGTGCCGCTTAACCGTGTGCTGCGCCGCATTCGCGACACGCGCGAACAGCGTTACGGCATGTTGCGTGGCTTCTTTCATGGCGCGACCGATGAGGCTGAAGACAGCGCCCACAAGGGGCAGAAAGTCTTGCACTCAGTGTTGATTGTCCCGGGGGCCGCGGCCGTGGGCCGCTCGCTCGGTGAACTGGGGCCCGGCTTGCGGGAGGTTGAGGTGCGGGCGATGCGCCGCGGCGGGATTCATAGCGAAGCGCCGCCGCCCGATACACGGATTGCGGCGGGTGATGTGCTGGTGTTGTTTGGTTCCGAGGAGCAATGCGCAGCGGCGCAGATTGTGTTGATGCAGGGTCTCGGTTCTGCGGTCTGATCTAATGCGCTGATGAAAATAAAAAAGCCCGCTGACGCGGGCTTTTTTGCTGTGGGTGCCTTTGCCTAAAACAGGCTGGCTCCGCCGCAGTTGGGTTGAACCGTTGCCGCGTTCCAGGATGGTGGTGTTGTAGTTGCGTTATAGCAGTCGGCTACCGTTGGCGCTGTGCCACCGCTTGTAGCGCCAGCATAAGGCGAAAACTGGAAGGTGCCTAAGACAGGATTGCCGTCGTCAATCTTGCGATCGATCTCGGCCAGAATATCCGACGGTACCTGATTGCCGGTTTTCAGGTTATGGCGGGAGGCCGCGGTACCGAGACCGTAAGTGGTGTCATAGATCAGCCGCAAATAACGTGCATACGGGTTGGTGGCCGCACTGGTGGTTGTTTCATTGCCCAAGGCATAGGTGTAACTGCCGTTGATGAAGCCAGCTTTGGACAGGTGCTCCCAAACAGCAATGTGTTCATCGATTACACCACCACCTGCACCGCTCGCTTCAATACGACCGTTATTGTTGCCGTTTCCAACAGCGCCGGCGATGTTGGTGCTGGCCTGACTGTAGTCACCAGGCACGGCACGGAAGCGGTCAAGGAACCCGAAGTAGGCGGCTTTGATGCCGTCTTGCTGCGAGATCAGGTTGCGTACGCGTGCGCTTTGGATCAGTTCCTGGCCTTTCAGCACGCCGCCGAGCAGCAGACCGATAATAACCAGAACGATCGCGATTTCGATCAAGGTAAAGCCATTTTGTTTTTGGGCCATGACAGCATCCTTTTTATGATGAGCTTCGAACAGCAACCTGAATCTGAATGCAATATTAATGCCTAAAGCTTTTTTTTCATTTGTGGCTTGGGGCGTTGAGTGCGTACACGAAAAAATAAGACTGTATAGCTTGGGCTGCACTTTAACTCGTTGTATTATAAATTAGCTTAAGTATTGTTGTGAAGTCTTGGCTGCTGCCACATAGGGCATTTTTGTATCTATCCACAGACGTTGACGCATTAGAACTGTCGAATTTTCGTCTGGGTTGTCTGTTTTTCGGCGGCTTTGAGGGCTTCGAGGCGTTGGGTCAGGAAGTGCAGTTCATGTTCGTCGGTGATTTGTCCGGTGGCAAGTAGCCCGCCGAGCATAATTTTGGCGCTTTCCAGTTCGCCAATATCCTCAAGGATAAAAATCTGCATCTGGCGCGCCCAACTCGGTGCTGCCGGCGCGGCACGCGTAATCTCGGCGGCGTAACGCAGTGCCAGTGCGTTGTCATGCAGCCGGTGCTTGGCCATGATGGCCACGTGGGCGAGCCAGCGCCAGCGCTTATTCGGATCCAGTAAAAACTGTTCTTGTACAAATTCTCCCATCAGACGCTGGCGGGCGGGGTCGGGTACTTGCAGATAGACCTGGGAGGCCAGCAACAGCGGATACTGGCCGAGCGGGTCGAGCTCGATGGTGCGCGCCAGCCACTGGATCACGCGCGCATAGTCCAGATCCTTGAACGGGATGCTGATGCCGGGTTGATTGTCGAAAGCCTGTAAATACAGCGCGGTCAATTGCGCCATGGCGACAGGTTCCCCCAGCGCGGCTGCCCGTAATACTGTGACCGGTGGCGCGGCCTCGAGCGCTTCCGCGCGCGCAACAGGCCTGGGCTGGGCCCACTGCATGGCAATGTGCAAAGCCAGTGCCGCGAGCAGTACGGCCAACACGGGCAGGGGTACTGCGCTGAGCGGGCGTTCGTCGCGCACAGTCACAGGTTGCGGCGGTAAAAATCGAACATCGCTGCAGCGACGAGGAGGGTGACATACAGCACCGCTTGCGTAGCGCAGGCACCGATAGCCGCCCAGCCTGCTGCGGCGTCAGCCAGCCAGGCGCTTTGCGTGTATAGATCGAGGGCGGGCATGATCAGGGTAAGGCCGTCGATCAGCCAGCCGACAAACTGCCGCGACAGCGGGTTCTCGACGGCGAGCGGGGAGGTGCTCATCAGTTGTATCGCCGACAGTGCGCGTGCCAGCACATAAAATCCCGCAACGAAAGCCGCTGCCGGCATTAACTGCGTGAAGGTCATGACGCAGAACAGGCTTAACGCGGTGACGATCGCCAGCTCGAGTGCGAGCGAGACACCCCATTGGGCGACAGCCGCAGCCGGTGCGAGCACCAGCTGTGGGATGCTGGCCATGAGCGCCATGACGGCGCCGATGAGCAGAAAGCCGAGCAGGCGTCCGACGACATAATCAGCACGGCGCAGATCAAACGACAGCGTTAGCTCCAGTCCCTTGTCATTGAATTCGCGGACGATGCTGGTGAGTATATAAAGGCCGAGCACAAACACGGCAGCCAGACGCGAGGCGGCGGCGGAAAAAATAATCTGCAGTCGCACGCTTTCAGTGATCGCCAGTTGTTGGAAAAAATAGGCGGTGCCGCAGGCCAGCGCCAGCGCGATCAAAAATAATCCCGGCAGACGCGTGCGCCACGCTTCGAGCAGTGTGAAACGGGCGAGGGTTAAAATGCGAAGGTAAGCCATATTCCTGATGAAAGTTTTTGCCGCAGGGCAATCAAGTATAAACCAAACAGTAGTTGATCCCGGTGATGCACGGCCGGTCCGTAGATGAGGCGACATTGTTAAAACAATCTGCCGCAGGGTTGCAACGTTCCTTAATCGTTTCGCATCCGAATATATGGTTCGGACTCATGTTGATTGCGCTCCACATGGCTTTGGCCTGGGGGCTTGAAGGCCCGTTTACCCAGGCCATGCTGATGGCGCATTTCGGCTTGTTCCTGCTGTGGCAGCCAATCTGGCAGGGTGATGGGCGTTTGGAAAATCGCCACACCGTGGTCGTGATTCTCGTCGGGCTGGTCCTGACGGTCTGGTGCAGTTGGTGGATGATGGCAGTTTGGCTGGCGCTGTTATTCGGGTTGATCGGTGGGCACCTGATTGGCAATGAGCAACCGCGCCAGCGTTTTGCGGCGATGCTAGGCGCGTTCTACCTGTTGTCTTTGCTATTGATCTGGGTAGTGCCGCATTTGTTTGTCGAGCAGCGCTATGCCGAGGTGTTGATCAATCTGGTTCACTACGGATTGCTGCTGCCGCCGTTGGTCATCATGTTGTTGCCTTCACCGAGGGCGCGGCGCGATTCGCCGTTGACCGTGGATCTCCTCTACAGTGTGATGCTGTTTCTGCTGGTGGCGGGTTTGGTGCTCGGCAGCTTTGTTCTCAAGCAAGCTACCCTTGGCGATTACCCGATGGCACTGGCACAAAGTCTCATCATCATGGCGTTGCTGTTGATGTCGATGAGCTGGTTGTGGAATCCACACGCAGGCTTCATGGGGATCGGTCGTTTGATGTCACGCTATTTAATGAGCATCGGCCTGCCGTTTGAGCGCTGGGTCAGGACGCTGGCTGATCTGGCTGAGCGTGAACGCGAACCGGCGCGCTTTATTTCTCTCGCTGCGCAAGATCTGTGCAGTCTGCCGTGGATTTCCGGCGTGAAATGGAAGACGCCGCAGGGCGCTGGCGAGACCGGCCATCCTTCAAGTGCGCACGCAGAATGTACTTTTCAGGACGTGCATTGTATATTTTATGCACGATCGTCATTGAGTCCTGCGATGTGGCTGCATCTGAAATTGCTGACGCAGATGGTGGGTCATTTTTATCACGCCAAATTACGTGAGGAGATGCAGCGACAGAACGCGTACAGCCAGGCGATTCATGAAACCGGTGCGCGCCTGACGCATGACGTGAAGAATATCCTCCAATCGTTGCGTTCGTTGTGTGCTGCGGTGGAGGGGGCCGGCGTGCAGGAGGCTACCGCGGCACAGGATCTGGTGCGCCGGCAGCTGCCGCAGATTGCGCAGCGTCTCACGACTACGCTGGAAAAATTGCAGGCACCCGGACAGGTTATCAATACGCAGGTGGATGCGGCTTCGTGGTGGGCCGGCTTGCGGCAGCGTTACCCGCGCAGTCAGATTGATTTTTCGGTGCGCGGGGAAATGGCCGGCATGATGCTGCCGCGCGAACTATTCGACAGCGTGGTGGAAAATCTTCTGCAAAATGCAATCGCCAAAGTTCAGCAGGACGCCGGCGTGCAGATCACAGTGACCTTTGATGCCGCCAATAGCGGTGGATTGACGATATCTGACAGCGGTGAGGCCGTGCCTGCGACCATCGCCGCGCGCCTGCTTAGTGCGCCAGTCTCCTCGCAGAGTGGTCTGGGTATCGGTCTTTTTCACGCCGCCCGTCAGGCGGCGCAGCTCGATTACCGGCTTGAACTTGCAGAGAACCGCGTGGGCTTTGTGTGTTTCCGCTTGTCTGCAAACGCCCGGGCTACGGCAACTTCTGCGCCGTGATCATTTTGTTAAGCAGAATGGCGGTCGATAGCCAGACGACCTGATCGTCGAATTCGCCGGCCGTCGCCCCTGGCGCGCTCGGCGTGCGGCTGATAAATGATGCATTGCCATCGCCGTTGGCCAGCTCATCGGCGCTGCTCGCCGCAGGATTTAACGAGCGCGTGAGTGTATTCACCGCGCCGCGCCCGTTGCGGCCGTGCGAAACCAATACCGCCGGTGCGCTATTAGTGTAGGTGGTTGCCACACCGCACGAAGATGCCGGGCATTGCACGGAAATATTGCCGCCGCTGCTGAGCTTGAACAGGGTCTGGCGGTCGCTAAAAGTTGTGGCGACCCGGAAGCGTATATGGTTGCCCCAGCTGTCGGTGCCTTGTATGCCCAGAGTCGCCCAAGGGATGTTGCCTTCTGCGGCTGCACAGTTGGTGGCGCCGCCATTGAGGTCTTCGAGGCCGTCGTTGGCACCGTTGCCACTGGTGAGATCAGGGCATGGCAGATAACCGTTCGCGGTGGCGTATCCCATCAAGGCGTCGGCTATTTGCGTCAGCGTTGCCTGGGTGTCGCTGACCTGTCTTTGTTCGATCTGTGCGCTGAGTGGCGGCAACAAGGCTGAAATCAAAAATGTGACGACTAGCATGCCGATGGCGCATTCGATTAGTGTGAAGCCGCGTAGTGTGGAGCGCGCTGCGATGTGGTGGGATGACATGAATGACCTCCTGTTATTGAATGGCAAAAGCAAGCCGGGTTTTGGTGGTTCCGCCGCTTATGGTGTTTACGCCGGCAAAAGAAATGATGGCGCGGGTTCCGTTGGGGACTGCGTTGTTTGCGCCGCCAATCAGCAGGGTGCCGCTGGCGAACAGCGGTGTGCTTGCGGTGGCCAATACCATGCCACAGGACTCGCCGGCGCGCTCCGTTGCGCAACGCGTGTCCATTGTGTAAGTCATGGTGTTACGCCAGTGGTTGCGGTCGAACCAGCTCATGTTTTGTGCCGCCATGATTTGATTGAGGCGACTATCGTTGCTGGGCAGGTAGCCACGCGCTGTCGCCGGAGGCACCGCCGCCAGCGGCGCGGCGTCACAGAGTGTCGAGCTCGTGCATTGGCTCGCCGTTACCGGCAGGCGTGTCTGGCCTGCTGTCGTCGCCGTGGCGTGGTAGATGGAGAGCGCGCTCTGCACCTCTCTGGCGACACGTCTTTGCACAATCGCGAAGAGATCATCGGCGGTGATGCCTGAGAGGCGGTCGTTGTGCGCGCCGCCGGCAGCGGCGGTACGCAGTTTCAGCGGCTCTGCGGCGTTGTACGATTCGAGAAATTGCAGCACATCGGCGGTGTGTGCGGCGTCCCTGTTCTGACCGGGTAATAATTTGCCTGGTGCGAAGATGACTGCGACCCAGGGCGCTGGTGAGACCAAGCGCGGTGCCGCGCAGGGCCACACCGGTGACGCCGGCGCATTCTCGGTGCATTCATAGCCGGCGATCTGGCCGCCAGTCGAGGGGTTGATGATTTTCGCAGTGCTATCGTGATACGCCGGGGCCAGCAGGTACCAGAGCCTTTCACCATCGGCATCGCGTAAATCGGGCAGGCCCAGTGTGCGCCAGGGTAGCCGCCCGATGGCGCTCGGGCACGCGGTGCCGGAGAGCAGATCGGCGATGCCGTCATTGGGGATATTGTTGCCGGGGATGTTGGTGACGGCGTCCGGGCAGGGCAGGCTGCCCGGATGATTGGCATCGCTGGCGGCACGACTGATCAGTGCTTCCCTGGCTTTTGCCAGGACCATTTTGTTTTTGTCGGATAGTTGTCTGACGAGGGCGGTTTCGCCGATTGAGGTAGCGGCGGTGGCGGTCAACAGGCCGATAACCGCAACCATCGAGAGCAGGACATAACCGCGCTGGCGTTGCAGGCATGTTGTGTTGTGAAGATGCATCGTCCCTCCCCGTGTTCGCCGCTGTTGGCGCCGACGCGAGGAGCGATGTTTCTATCTCGTGTCGTTGCCGTCCGTGACCGCTTCGTCTACTGCGCCGCGTTGCGCGGGGCGCGGCTTTCTTTGCAGCCTTGAAGGGGATTCTATGGATTCGGAGGTGCTGTCCGCTGTGCGTTTTTGTACACCAGCGACATCATTTGTGGTGGCGGGTAGTACTTTATCTTCAACCCGGCTTGCGCTGCGGCGGTTATAGCTTTCCTCGACGCTACCGCTGTTGATCTCCGCAGTTTGGCCGACTTTTAGATCCAGGCTGCGGCCACCGTCTGGCAGTTGTAGCTTGACCTTTGTATCGTTGCGGTTGGTTGAAAAGCTCATTCCCGCGGCGTTTTGGCTGGTCATCGGTTTGTTGTTTAACCACACCGTGTTATTGCCGTCGCTGCGCCGGATCATGCCGTTGAGGCGCACCGTTTGCGGTAAAGGCGCGGCATTTGCCCCGTTCTGCTGACGTTCGGTTTCTTCATTACCCATTTCGAGCCGAATGTTTTGTTTGCGTGCCATATCGAGCGCGTTACGTTGTGCCTGCGTGAAAAACAGGCGGCCGAGCTCAGCGCTTGCAGCATGCGGCAGCATTAACAACGCGGCTGCCAGCCAGATTACAGTTTTCATGGCTTTTGCTCCGTCGCATCCGTGGATAGCGGCGCCCTGACGGTAATCCACGACAGGTCACATTCTCCCTGGAGATTTGGCTGGTAACGCACGCCGCTGCCCGGGTTGATATTGGCGCTCCCCGTGCGGTCTAGCTGGCAATGATTGACGGCAAAGAAGCCGGCGCCCTGTTTGCCGAGGGTGGTTAATAAGCGCATCAGGTCGCCCTCATGCAGCAAATTGAAACTCATTTTCATGAGAGAGTGGCTGATGGTCAGTTGCCCCGGGTTAAGCTCGGCGGCATAGGGATAGGGTTGTTGTGCGCCAATCTGGTAAGTGATGCCAAACAGTTGCGACTGCTGGTTCGACAGCCGTAGACCTTCTACCCAGTTTAAGCGCTGTTCTTCACCGACAAAGCCGATACGCTCAAGATTTCGGTAGGCGGGGAGTTGGCGGACGATGATCTGTTTTTCATCGCCAGAGCGCTGCAGGCGTATGCGTGCCTCGCGCATCTGGTTGGTTTGCTGCGTAAAGTCACGGCGCAATGTGCCGAGCGACTGGTTGAGATAAAAAATCGCCACCGCCCCGACCGCGATAATCACGGCGAATATGACGATGGGGATACGCAGTGTTTTGAGATCGTCTGCGTTCATAGCGGCGGCTTGAGAATGATGACCAGCTTGAACTCGGCTTTGCCAATTTGGTCGCGGTTTTCAGTGGTGTTTCCGGAAAGTGACAGTTTCGGGTTGATATCGAGTGGCAATTTCGCCACCTTCACTTCGGCAACCTCTGGTCGTTTGGCCAGCGCGTCTGCAAAGTTTTTGATTGAATCAATGGCGGCACGATAGTCGCCGCGGAAAGGCCGCACCTCACCTTCTATCAGTGCGCTTTGTTTTCGAAGGTCGGCACCACTGGGGGGCGGTAGCATGCCGCTGGCCGGCGCTGATGCGGTCATTTTTGAACCAGCGCCATCTGCGCTGATTTCAGTCCGATCATATTTCCAGCCGAAGGCCCTCATGTAGATCGCCGGGTTTTGCTCAAGCGATTCGCCAACCAGTTCCATCATCAGTTCTGGCGAACGGGTGGTACCGCCGATTTTTTTCGAAATTTCGACGGTACGCTCAAGATTTTCTGCGCTGGTCGGTGCTGCCGGAAACTCGCGGGTGGCGGCCAGATATTGCGCCTGTAATTCGACTGTTTGTCTTTTCGCGTTATCAATCGCGAGGCGCGTATCGACAATCTCGTAGACATTGACCGCACACCACGCCGCCATGGCGAGCGCGGTGACGCTGCTCAATGCATAAATGCCGCCTCGCAGCTGAAGTTGGCGAAAACCCGCGGTGACGCTTGCCGGTGCCAGGTTGTTGTCCGGCGCGCGCAAGCCGAGCAGATGCAGAGAGAGCGCATCATTCGACGATTCAAGTGCGGGGATTGTGATACCCAGTTCGGTGGCGAGTTGTTGCCGGCCGATGCGGCGACAATCGATATTGGGACTATCGCGGACGATGGTCTGCACCAGTTCGGCGAGGCTGTCATCGCGATCAACGATCAGGATTGACAGTTGTTCGTCGAGTGTCATCACGCGTAGTGCATGCAGGTAGAGGCGCGTGTTTGATATTTCCTCGGCGTAGGTTTTGGTTGTGCCAGCGCCGCGGGATTCGGTGCGGGCAAGACGGCTGATGCGCAGTTTTTGGTCGCGGAAATAAGTCAGCCGCATGCCGGTGTTGTGCAAAGACACCAGCAGCAGATTGGTCGGCTTGAGGCTGAATTTATCGAGCAGGCCGGCGCTGACGGTCGGCAGTAGATAAATACCCGCCACCGGCAGGTTGTGATCCTGCACCGCGAGCAGCCAGTTTGTGATGAGCTCGGGATTGGTCAAGGCGCAAAATAGATAGCGGTCGTCGCGGCGCTTGCCGGTATCGCGGCCCTGTGGACGCGCGCTGAAGTAGGGCGTGTTGCGGTAGTGCTGCTTCAACTTGCGGGCGAGCATCTCCGCGCGATCACTGCCAAAACTGTGCGGCAGCGACTCGAAGCGGTAGTCTTCTTCGACCGCATCGACGATCATTTTCACCGGCATCTGCTGCGTTTGCTGCAGATAGCCCTGAAACGCGTTCAGGCCGTTCTCGTCGTTTTCAAATACCGTGCAATTGGCAAAACGGCCGCCGCGCCACTGTGCAGCACTGACTTGTGCTGCTGATACGCAAATGAGAAGGCTGTCGGCCATTTTTATGGGGGAGTCGTCGGCGGCAGTATTCTAGGTTTTTACTTTACCCAGAATATCATAGACGGGGCCCAGCACTGCCCACAGGATAAACATCATCATACCGCCCATGAACACTGTCAAAGCGGGGCCGAGCATGGCCATGCCCTTGTCAACCGCATCCTTGACATCGCGGTTGTAAAAATAGGTCACGTTTAATAACGCAGTATCAAGTGCGCCGGTGGCTTCACCGACACGCAGCATGCGGATCACCAGAGGTGGAAAAACCCCCAGATTCTGGAATGCCTCCGTTAGACTTTCGCCGGCGTTGATCTGCTGCCCGGCGCGCATCAGGCCATCGGCAATGACGCGATTGCCGACGATATCCTCGGAGGTCTTGATGGCGTCAAGAATGGTGATGCCGGATTGGTACATGAGGGCAAACATATTCGTAAAGCGCGACATGATGATTTTTTGCAGGATGGGTCCGACCACCGGCAGATGCAGCTTGGTGTGATCCCACAGATATTGCGCTTTCTGGCTGCGTTTGACGGTGGCGACCGCGGCAACCCCCGCCACAATCGGCAGGCCGAAAACGAAGGGCCAGTAATTCACCACAAAGCCCGAAGCGTAGATCAAGGCCTGGGTTTGCAGCGGCAGGGCGACCCCCATCGATTTGAGCAGTTGTACGATCTGCGGCACCAGATAGACCAGCATGAAGATCATCACTGCGGAGACGACCACCAGAACAAAGGCTGGATACATCAATAGCCGTTTGGTTTGGGAGGCGAGTTCATCTTGCCATTTCAGCGTGGCGCCGAGATTGGCGAAGATCTCAGTGAGGCGTCCGGCCTGTTCGCCGGCGCGGATCAGGCTAACAAACACGTTGTCAAAGACATGCGTGTGCTGCGCCATGGCCTGCGAGAGCACGCGGCCGCCCTGCATATCCTCGGTCAGGCTGGTGAGTATCTCGCGAAAGCGCGGGTTTTCAATCGAGTCGCGCAGATCGCTGATGCCTTCGAGCATCGGAATACCAGAGCGTGCAATTTGCTCCATGTCGAAACAGAAGGTGATCAAATCGCGGCGCGTGACGCTGCCGCCCCCGCCGAATCCGCTCGCGGTTTTTTCGATCTCGCGAAAAGTGATGAGATCAAGCCCCATGCGGCGCAGCCGCAGTTCCAGATCGACATCGTTGGCGGCATCCAGAGCGCCGCGCGCCGGGTGCCCGCTTTTGTCGACAGCTTTGTATTGAAAGGCGGGCATGATGAATGGTCAGCTAAAGCGCCCGGTGAGGTCGATGATGCGAGAAATTTCGGCGAGGCTGCTGGTGCCGTTGAGCACCAGTGCGATCGCCTCCTCGGCCAGCGGCCGGAAATTATTGACCATGGCCGCCGCGCGCAGTTCCTTGGCGGTTGCGCGTCGCGCCACCAGCTCATCGAGCTCGACATCCATCAGCAGTAATTCCATCACGGAACGGCGGCCTTTGAAACCCTTGTTGTCGCAACGCGCACAGCCGACCGGCCGGTAGAGATGTTCAACGTCGGTGCCACCGGTGCCCAATATCTTGCGTTCCTCCGGCGTCGGCATGTAAGCCTCTTTGCAGTGCAGGCACAAAATGCGCACCAGACGCTGTGCCACCACACCGATGATATTGCCGGCCATGATGTCGGGTTGTATGCCGATGTCGAGCAGGCGGGGGAAGGCCCCCAAGGCCGAGTTCGAGTGCAGGGTTGAAAATACCTGGTGACCGGTCATCGCCGCACGGAAGGCCATTTCTGCGGTATCGCGATCGCGGATCTCACCGACCAGGATAATGTCGGGGTCCTGCCGCATCATCGAGCGGATACCGTTGGCGAAGTCCATGCGCACCGCTTCGTTGACCGAGGTCTGCCGCATCAGTGTCAGCGGGTATTCGACTGGATCCTCTAGGGTCATGATATTCACTGATTCGTCGTTCATCTGCGACAGCAGTGAATACAGCGTGGTGGTCTTGCCGCTGCCGGTGGGGCCGGTAACGATCAGGATGCCCTCTGGCCGCGCCAGCATAAGGTTGAGCCGCAGCATGGTTTGCGGCGGCAGATTCATCTTGTCGAGACTGATAATCGATTTTTCGCGATCCAGAATCCGCAACACGATGTTTTCACCGTACACCGTCGGGTGGGTTGAGACGCGAAAATCAATCGGTCGCCCGTTCAGGGTGAGCGAAATACGGCCGTCCTGCGGCGCGCGCGTTTCGGCAATGTTCATCTCGCTGATGACCTTGATGCGGACGGTGATGCCGGGCATATACGTTTTGTGCAGGCTACGCACGGTCTCCAGCACGCCGTCGATGCGATAGCGTATGCGCAGAAACGCGTATTCGGGTTCGAAGTGGATGTCCGAGGCGCCGCGTTTGACGGCGTCGACCAGCAGTGCGTTGACCAGGCGCACCATCGGTTGCGTATATTCCTCGCCGGCGGCACCCAGACTTTGATAATCGATTTCGCCGGTTTCGATTTCTTGCAGAATGCCATCGACCGACAGTTCATAACCGTAAAACTGGTCGAAGTAGTCTTCGAGCTGGGCTTCACCGGCGAGCTGGGTCTTGATCTCGATACCGGCACCAAGCGAGGCGCGCAACTGGTCGAGGGCGACCACGTTGAAAATCTCGGTGGTGGCGATCGTCAGCTGGCGTTCTTCGGTGTTGTATGCGATCGGCAACACACGGTGCCGGCGGGCGAAATCCTGCGGCACCAGTTTTAATGCTTCGGGGTCGGCGACGACCTGCGCGAGGTCGATGGATTCCTGGCCGACGGTGCGGGCCATGATGTCGCGGATTGCCGCTTCGGTGATAAAACCCAGGCGCACCAGCTGGCGGCCGATTGGAATATTGTTTTGTTTTTGTTCGGCGAGCGCAATGCCGAGTTGATCAGGCGTCACCAGACCCTGCTGAATCAGCAATTCGCCTAATCGTAGTTTTTTGCGCTGTTCGGACATGACGTTATTTTAGCGTTGCGAATGCGTCGCGCCGATGGGAAAAATCCCGGCCGGTTGAGCCAGCGGCACGCGCTTGGACCGGCGTGCTATCTGACAACTTTTTCGAGCTTGCCGATACGTTCTTCGGCGGTTACGGTGCTGAAGTTGATCTGCCCCTTCACCGCCGCGAGCTGCAGCGCACGACGGTAAAAGTTGAGTGCTGTTTTCGGCTGGCCGATGTGTTCGAGTGCAACCGCCAGGTTAAACGCATAGTCGGGATTATCCGGCTGCAATTGATGCGCTTGAAAAAACGACTGTTGTGCGTCCGGCCAGCGCTTCTGGTCGACATAGGTGATGCCGAGGGCGAAATGCAGATAGGCTGCCGTTGGTTCGCGCGCAATCAGTTGTTTGACGCGTGTTTCCGCAGACTGCGGATCAGCCCGGCCGAGGATGCCGACCAGCGCCGCCTGGGCGAGTGCGTGGCGCGGATCAAGTTCGAGGATTTTCAAATACCTTCGCGTTGCTTCTTCGCTGTTGCCCTGTTGTGTGGCGATGGCGGCAAGCCCGAGCAGCACGTCGAGGTTCGCTGGTTCGCTGCGTAGCACCTGGTTGTAGAGGCGTTGCGAGGCGTCAAGATTGCCTGTATTCAGCGCAGCATAGGCTTCCGTCAGCAATGGGTTGAGGACGGGCCCGCCAGCCCCGGCGGTGACTTTGATATTGTCGCGCGGCGCGTCGGAGGCGACGGGCAGGAATGGCGGGGCGGTGGGCGTGCTTGCCGCTGACGCTGAAGTATTGGCCGCTGTTGTTTTTGCGGGAGCCGCGCTTTCGCGGGGCAATGCCGTCGCGGTGCTTGGTGGGGGCGCAGCGCTTGGACTGGCGGTGGAGCCCTTCTCTGGCTGTGGGGGAGAAACTGGCGCGGGCTCTGCCCCAGAAGCGTCCAGCGAAGCGAGGGACGGTGGAGTCGTGACAGCCGCAGTTGTGGTGGGCGGCGGTATGGCGGTTGTAGTGCTCTGGGGCGGACGTGGTGCCTGTTTTACAAACAGGGCTGGATTGGTTAACTGCAGATAAACGTATCCGCCGTAGCTTACAGCCACCAGACCCGCCACCACGCCGAAAACGAACAGCGGGCGTGTGCGCAGTATGCCGGGGCTGGAGGGTGTATCGCGCCCGGCTTGCATCACGCTTGCGGCTTTGGCCGATTGTTTGGCTTCCGCGGACGCGCTGCTGCGAGCGGCTGGTGGAGCCGTAGCGGCAGGCACCGGTTTCGGTGCCACACCGGCGTTTTCGGCGATGGACTCCAGCGACAAGCCTGCGCTCTTAGGACTCGCAGCGGTGACGGCTTCGCCGCCCTCGCGGTCTTTGGCGGCCTTTTCCAAGGCCTTCATCAAGAGGCTCATTTGGCGGTGCCGGTTTTCGCGGCTTCCGCAGCAGGCGTTGCTTCAGATTGGCGCGGTAACAGCCGCTCGAAGAACTTCAGTTCCTCGCTCTCCAAAGACGGATTGGTAATGACCGTGGCACGCAAAAAGATGACCAACTCGGATTTGCTGACCGCGTCATTGCGCATGCTGAACAATTCACTCCACGCACCGGTGTTGGCCGGGTTACCGGCCCCCGGGATGGTGTTGCGCGCATAGGAAGAGTTGTCCTGCATTAAGCCGCCGAGCACCGCGGTCTGGCCGCTCACCAGTTGCAACACCGACTCCATTTCACGGATCTGGATTTGCGGTACCGGGTTGGTGAGGCATTTACCCGCATTGGCAGCGGCGATG
>CAMDSO010000077.1 GCA_945906935.1 Bordetella parapertussis | reverse complement strand
CTCCAATATATTCCCTACACCCGTAGCAAAAGCAGCGTGCGCCGCACCCGCGAGCTTCAAACTATCTGTGTGATGGTGCGCCTGTATTGCCGCGGACATGGTTATCACGGCGTCCACGACTGCAGTGAGGGGTTGTGCGCGGACTGCGGCACCTTGATGGAGTGGAAACGCGCCATCTTGCCCGTTGCGTGTTTGGCGATGCCAAGCCGACCTCTGCCAATTGCGTGGTGCATTGCGATAGGGCGGCGATGTGTGAACAGGTTCGTGTGGTGATGCGCCGGGCGGGGCCGCGCATGTTGTTGCGCCATCCACTGCTTGGTATCAGGCATCTGCTCGACGGGCGGCGACCGGTGCCGGTGTTGCCGATGCAGCCAGCGGTAAAGCCCGCTAATGTGAATAACGGTTCCTGCTCACGCCGGAATTGAGCAGCAGGCCGGCCAGCACGGTGAGTAACACAACTGCACCGAGGATGACCGCGGATAGGGTCCAGTCGCGGCCTTCCAATATGCGTTGATTCACCAAATGTAGCGCGGTGACAACCCAGATCCCGGCTGCGCCATAAGCCAGCACCTGCAAGACGATCGGTACCCAGCGTCGGTTCCACAGCAACATCAGCGGCGCGGCAGCGCACATTACTGCCGCGACAAGATTGGCTGCGCGCAGAAAATGCGCGCCCAGCAATAGCGCGGTGGCAGTGTAGAGACTGATGCGCAGGACCATGGCCAGGCCAGCTTGATGGCGGTTTATTTCAGTGTGGCGGCGATTTTGCGAATTTCATCTGCCGAACGTTCACCCGCCAGCGGTGTGCCCGGGATCAAATACTTGCCCATCGCCGCCAGTGTGCCGACGAGTACCGGCTCGTAGCCAACCTCGCGTATCAGTGCAGAAGCAATGCCGACGGCGCCGGCATCGTCGCTTGCGATGGGCATGCCGATGCGCTCGCCGCCGTTGTTGGCGGCCGCGGCCATTTTGGCGGCACCGATGGCGTTAAAGGCGCGCACGATGCGCGTGCCCGGCAGATATTCTGCGGTCGCAATGCCGACACCCTTTTCACGTGCTGCGGCGGCGACTTCGCCATCGCGCGCGACGATGGGGTTGGAGGTGTCGATGATGATCTTGCCTTTTATGGCATCGCCGAGTTCGCGGCCGATCGCCGGGATCGCGGTATAAGGCACCGACACCAGCAGCACCGAGCCAAAGGCCGCCGCCTCGCGTGTCGTGCCGGCACTTGCCTTGCCGCCAAGGCTGGCGGCGAGTTTCTTGTCGGCTTCGAGATCGAGCGAGGAGAACATCACTTCATGGCCGGCTTTGATCCACGCGCCGCCGATGGCACTGCCGACCTTGCCGGAGCCGATGATGCCGATTTTGTATTTTGTGCTGGCCGTCTGTGCGAAGGCGGCAAACGGCAGGCTGCCTATCAATGCGGTTGCGGCGGCGGCTTGCAGAAAGGCGCGGCGCTGGGTCGGGTGGTTGTGGCGTGTGGTCATGTTGATCTCCTCCAAATGGATTGATGCAGCATTCATGGCGGTTCGCGGCGGATTCTGCCTTGTAAGCCCAGGTGTGGCAATGTCGTCTCAAAATAACACGGGGTGGGCGTGATGTGAATCGGAAGTCGCACGCAGAAGCGCCGCGTGGGTAGCTTTGTTGCCAGTGCTGCTTACTCGGGGCTTAGGCCGATCTCGCGGATGACTTTTGCGTACATCGCCGACTCGCGACGCATCAGGTCGGCAAGTTGCTCCGGTGGGCCCGCAATCGCCTCGGCGCCCTGACCGGCGAGCCGCTCGCGCATGTCGGCGCGTTTGACCACCTGGATAAAGTCGGCACCGATTTTGCTGGCCAGTTCGCGTGGCGTAGCTGCGGGCAGGAAGAGTCCCATCCACGCTGTGACATCGAACTGCGGATAAGTATCGGCGGCGGCAGGCACTGTCGGCAGCAGCGAGGAGCGGCTGGCCGATGACACGGCAATCGCGCGCAGACGCTCGCCTTTGATGTGCGGCAGTGCGCCGACGATGTTGGCGAACATCAGATCAACCTGGCCGGCGATCAGATCAACGAGTGCTGGCGCTGCGCCCTTGTAGGGCACGTGATTCATTTTGCTGTGCGCCATCGACAGCAGCAGCTCCATGCTCAGATGCTGCAGATTGCCGACGCCGGCTGAACCATAATTGATGCGGCCGGGTTTTGCCGTGGCCAGCGCCAGAATGTCGCGTACCGATTTCACCGGCATTGACGGATGCACGACCAGCACCATCGGTGCCGACATGATGAGCGTGATCGGCATGAAGTCGCGCTGGGTGTCGTACGGCAGTTTCTTCTGTAGCAGTGGGTTGATCGCCATTGGCCCGGCGTTACCAAGCATCATGGTGTAACCGTCGGGCACAGCTTTGGCGACGAAGGTGGCGCCGATTGTGCCGCCGGCACCAGCGCGGTTTTCCACTACCACGGTTTGGCCCCAGATTTCGGTCAGGCGCGGCCCCAACGCACGGGCGACGTCATCGTAGGGGCCGCCGGCGGAGCTGGAGACGACCAGGCGCACCGGCTTCAGCGGCCAGGCGCCGGGTTGCGCCTGCACAGACAACGCAGGCAGCAGGCCGAGGCCTGCTGCGATGCATGGCCGCCACCACCGTATCCATAGACTGCGCAATCTAACCGGCATGGGGTCTCTCTCGTTCAGTAGATTATGCTGCAATGAAAGCCTGATGTGGCGGTAGCCGGTTTTGTAGTGCCTTACCTCGCCGGGATGATCGGCAATAACAAATACGTCTCCTTGTCGCCACCCGAATACACGGTGTTGGTGGCGTTGATGTTGTAGTCGGCACTGTAATGCGAGAAGTGGGCCGAGCCGACACCGTCGCGCGGACCGACGTCGAGGCGGATCTTGTGACCTTTTTTGAAGACCATGCAGGTCGGCCAGACTTCAACACGCAGCTCGACGCTTTCGTTCGGCTTCAGCCACTGCCGTTCGTCATGGGCATGATACGGCCGGTAGGGCAACGACTTCTCTTTGTCGAGCTTGCGCTGCGAGGCGCGCAGCCAGCCCTTGGTGACGCCCGGTTGCGGTTCGCCACGCTGGCCGGCTTCGAGCACGTCCTTGCCATCGGCGCCGATATTGCGGATCGTCGCGTAGACATCGCAGTCTTCCGAGGTGCTCGAGACCCAGATGTTGAGCACGATCGGGCCGGTCACTTCAGTGTCTTCGCTCAGCACCGATGTTTCGAAGGTAATGCCGCCGGCCGGGTTGTGGCCGTGGCCTGAAGTCGCCGAGTACGCCGCCGCCGTCGTTTTGGCGAGCGGCGCTGTGACGAGTTCACCTTCGACGCCGTCCGGATCGGGCAGCGGATCACGGTCAATCTTCAGGAAGAACTTGGTCCACTGCGTGCGCGCTAGCGGCCATTCGTTTTCAAAGCGATACGGATAACGCCCCTTGACCTGGCCACCGGTGCGGATTTCGAGTTTGACCGGCGGTTCGTTCATGATGCCGGTGTCGTTGTCTTTCAGCCAGTGATCGAACCAGCGCAGCTGGTCCATGCGGCCTTCTTCGGCGTGGAAGGGGTGGAAGTGCGAGCCGTTGTGGATGCGCAGCTTCTTGTCTTTCGACGCCGCGTTCATATAGCCCTCGGTGTTGCCGCGTAAATGCATCGCGTAGCCACCCCAGTTGCCGACGCTGTAGAGCGGCACCGTGATCTTGTCCCACTTCGCACTCTTGGCGCGCCAGTATTCGGAATCGAGATCATTGCGCATGTAATTCCACAACAGATCGTTTTGGAAAGAGTCCGGGTTGTAACCGCGCGGACGGCCGAGCAAATGGTGCGCGGTCTGCGCGTTATGCCAGGCGGCGAGAAAGCCCATGGCGAAGATGCCGCCGTGATAAGCCTGATCGCGGTACTGATCAGCGCGGCCTTCCCACGGCATGATGGCTTTGAGCGACGGCGGGTTAAGACCGGCAACTTTCCATTGAAACGCCGCGTGATACGAAATGCCGAGCGTGCCGACCTTGCCCGCCGACCACGGCAGCTTCGCCACCCATTCGATGCAATCGTAGGAATCGACCGCTTCCTGCATCGAGCTCGGCTCCGATTTGCCAGGCGATTTGCCCGAGCCGCGGGTGTCAACGCGCAGCAGGCCGTAACCGCGCGGGCACCACCACAGCGGGTTGGCCGTTTCCCAGTTCATATAGGGGTTGGCGGCTTCTTCGACGCCCTCGGGCGGCGTCCACACCTTGTCTTTTTGGTACGGGCCGATGTTCATGATCACCGGCACCTTCTCGTCGCAGTCGGGGCGATAGATGTCGCCATACAGAAAGCCGCCGTCGCGCAGCGCAATCTTCACGTCTTTTTCGATGATCAGTTTGTAGTCTTTGGGTTGTGAGACTTTTTGGACGTAGTCAGGGGCGGTGGACATGCGGTTTCTCCAGGTCAAATCGATTTACGTAACACGGACGTACAGAAATCCGTGCTTCGGGTTTGCTTCTTCCCCTATTGAGGGAGAAGGTTGCGACGGGGAGGCTGACAGTGACATTTTTTGAGGTGGCAAAATTCGCGCGTGTGCCTCCTCACCCCCCATCCTGTCCTTCCCCCTCAAGGAGGAAGGAACCTTCAAATAGCGCCTTTCGGTTGAATAGTCCGAAATCTATTTTGCAGGAATAATCGGCAACAACATCGCCGACGGACGTTGCGGCCCAACATGCAAGGTGACCTTGCCACCGAAGATCGCCGGCGGACGGTCGGTCTCGTCGTCGTGCTCGAAGGGGCCGCAACCGCGCATCGGGTTCTTCATGTTCGACAGCGTGGCGATCTCGCCGTCATACACATAGTCCTTGCCGCGTAACAGCAGTTTCACCGTGTAGCCCTTGGGTACGACGATACAGGTCGGCCAGATTTCGACGTCGAGTTCATAGACTTCGCCCGGTGTCAGCGGCTGGTCTTCGTCGTGCGCGTGATACGGCCGGTAGGGCAGCGTCAGTTTCGGATCGAGCTTGCGCTGCGAGGCGCGTAGCCAGCCTTGCGCGACCGGCGTATGCGGATCGAGCGCGCCCTTGAAGACGACTTCCTTGCCATCTGGATCGTAGACGGTGATCACAGCAAAAATGTCAGTGTTCGATGTCGCGGAGGACACGAACACTTTCAATGCCGAGGGGCCGGTAATTTCCGTTTCCTGTGCCAGCGCTCCGGTCGAGAAGACGAGGCCGTCGCCCATGGCGTCATAAGTCAGCGTTTGTTCGCTGGTGACCGGCGTCGGCGACAGCTTCATGCCGTTGGGGTCGAGATAGAAATTGGTCCACTGCGTGCGCGCCAGCGGCCATTCGTTTTCATGACGGATAACGAATTTCTCGCCGGGGTGTCGCACGTTGAGTTGAACCTTGGGCTGTTTGTCCCAGCCGTTCTGCTCGCCCTTGAGGAAGTAGTTGAAGAACTTCTTCTGCAGGCCGACGCCGTAGTCGGTGTAGAACGGCGCCCAGTGCGAGCCGCCGTGCGCTTCCAGCCATTTTTGATCGGAGGCGGCGCGCACGAAGCCTTCGAAATTGCCGCGCGTGTGCAGGCCCTGGCCACCCCAGTTGGCGGTCGAGAGCAGCGGCACTTTGACTTTCGACAGATCGCCAGTGCGCTCGCGGTAGTAATCGCTGTCGAGCGGACGACTCAGGTACTCGCCCCACATGTTTTCGCGGTTTTTCAGCAGTTCTTCTTCAGAGAGAGTTTCCGGGCCGCAGAAGTATTCGCCGGTCAGCTTGCTCTTTGCGCCGCGTTCGCCGACACCATGCTGCACGGTCTTGACCTGCATGTCCTGCCAGTTTTTGCGGAACACGCAGATGATGCCGCCGTGGCGTGCCGAATCACGGAAGTTGTCGACCCAGCCTTCCCACACGCAGATGGCGGCGAGATGCGGCGGTTGCGTCGCCGCGGCGCGCCACTGACTGGCGCCAAAATAGGAAATGCCATTGAGTCCGACCTTGCCCGAGCACCACGGCTGCACCGCGGCCCATTCGATGCATTGATGAAAGTCGTCGTTCTCGCGTTTGTTGTTGTGCTGCAAATAACCGGGCGAGCGGCCGGCGCCGCGCGAATCGACGCGCACCAGCGCGTAGCCGTCGGGTACCCATTTCTCCGGATCGGAGACTTCCCAGTTCTGGTATTTGTTGGTCGTGCCGGAAACTGCATCGGGGTTTTCCTTGCACATGATTTCCCAGGCGGTTTTGTAACCGTCCTGGAAGGCCAGCCCTTTGCCGTAGGGGCCATAGCTCATGATCGCCGGATACTTGCCGTCGCCGATCGGGCGGAAGATGTCGGCGCGCAGTACGAGGCCGTCGTCCATTGTGATCGGCACATCCCAGTCGATTTGCATGCCGTCGCGAATTTCGCTTTTGTAATCGCTCATTTAATTATCCTGTGTCATTGTTACTTCTGGTTTTTTCCATACCTTGCGCGCGAGGCGCGAGGGGTAACGCGTAGGGTGCGCACCGCGCACCGTTTACGGTCGTCCCGCGTGCGCGATGCGCACCCTACACTTTTCGATTTACGTTACTGGGCGCGAACCAGCTTCTCTTCGAACCAGTTCCACATATCGGCGACCACCAGCGTCAGGTAATCGCGCTGGCAGTGCTGCGAGCCGCCTTCTTCAGCAGTGTAGACGCGGAAGGTCTTGTCCTGTGAACCGCAGGCATCGAATTGCTTTTGCGCGTCGGCGAGCGGAATCTGCTCGTCTTCGGCGCCGTGCACCAGCAGGAAGGGGCAGCGCATTTGCTGCATGATACCGTCGAGCTTGAACGGTTCGAGCGTTTTCAGCGCCTGATCGAGGGTGTCCACACCGAGAATCCAGGTGATGTGATGACCCGGCACCGACAACGAGGTTTTGAATTGCGCGTCGATGCGTTTCTTCCAGGTGTCGTGGTAATCCCACTGCGCACCCCAGGCGATACAGGCGGCGTAGCGATGATCCACCGCCGCGCAACGCGGCGAGTAGTAACCACCGAGGCTGATGGCGACAATGCCGATTTTTTTGGCGTCGACGTCAGCGCGCTTTTCGAGGTAATCAATACAGGCGCTGCCGGCGACTTCATAGTCGTAACGCAGATAGTGGTTGCGAAAGCGGATCGCTTCGCCGGTGCCCGGGCCGTCCATCACCAGCACGGAAATGCCGCGCTTGATCAGATCGGGCACGCCGCGCATGTACTGGATTTCCTTGGTCACATCGAGACCGTCGAAGAACACCACGCAGGGTGTCTTGCCGGGTTTGGCGTTTTGCGCATGCACGAAATAGCCGGGCAGGCTGCCGTCAACAAACGGCACCTCGACTTTTTCGATCTTTACATCGGTGAGGCCGATAAAGCGGTGAAAGCAATCAACCCCGGCCTGAAAGGCGTCGAGCGCCTTCTTGTCTTTTGGCGTGCGGAAGCGCTCGGCCATCTGGTAATAGTTACAGGCGCGCAGATAGGCGTGACCGGCCGAGGGGCGGAAATTGCCGGCTTCAAATTTTTCCGCATAGGCGCGCACCCCGTCGGCGACCCTGACGCAGGCATCGAACCACGCGCCGTCGTCATCCGGCGCCTTGCCTTTGAGCAGGGTGCCGATCTTGTGCAGCTCACCGATTTCGGAGCCGCCATAGGGGGCCGAACTGATCATATTGATAAAGGCCGCCGACCAGCGGTAGTTGCCGGGGAAATACATGAAATACGGAGGATCTTTTTTTTCAGTCATGACCGTTCTCTTTCAGGTGTGGGGGGGTGTTTGTAATCTGCAAATTTGTTGATGCGGGTCGAACAAAGATTATTCGCGGATGTTGGCGGCCTTGGCTACCTTCGCCCATTTCTGAATTTCCGTACGAATGAAGGCGCTGTATTCCTCGGGGTCGCCGCCGCCGGGTTCGTGACCCTGGCCGGCGAACAACTCCTGCCCCTCGCGTGTGGCGAGTTGTTTGGATAACACATCGTGGATGCGCGTGATGATGGCTTTTGGCGTGCCGGCCGGCGCGAGTATGCCGTTCCAGTTGTAGCTGACAAAGCCAGGCACGCCCTGTTCGGCCACCGTCGGTAGATCGGGCAGCAGGTGCGTGCGTTTTTCGGAGGTCGCCCCGATCGCGCGCAGGCGGCGCTCTTTGATCAGCGGCGCGCAGCCGGCGAACTGGATGATGGCGAACTGGATGTGACCGGCGATCAGATCGATCGTGTAGAGCGCAGCCCCTTTGTAAGGAACATGGTTCAGTTGCACGCCGATTTGCGTGGCAAACAATTCGGTGGCCAGATGGCCGACCGTGCCGACGCCCGGCGAGCCGTAATTGATCAAGCCCGGGCGACTTTTTGCGAGTGCGGTGAAATCCTTCACGCCCTTGGTTGGCAGGCTCGGGTGGATGGCCAGGCAACTGGCGCTCTTGGCGATCAGCATGATCGGCACCAGATCGCGCAGCGTGTCGTAGGGAATGCGCGGATTGATGGTCGGCGAAATCGTCAGCGGGCCCGGATTGCCGGCCAGCAGCGTATAGCCGTCGGGGGCCGCTTTGACCACCGCCTCGGTACCCGGCACGCCGCCACCACCACCACGGTTGTCAACGATCACCGGCTGCCCGAATGCCGTGTTGAGCTGTTGCGCCGCCCAGCGCCCCTGCACATCGGTCGGTCCGCCCGGTGCAAACGGTACGATCATGCGGATCGCCTTCGCGGGATAGTTTTGCGCAAATGCAGGTGCGGCAATCAAGCCGGCGCCAAAGACGAGCAGGGCCGGCAAGCATAGCGGTCGGGCGATCATCGGGGTGTCTCCAGGGCGCGCGATTATTTGAGGATGGTTAATTAAAACCGGGTCTGCGCGCGCCCCGAGACAATAGTAGAGCGCAGCGGCGCTGTCAACGCGAGTGCCGGCTGCCGCGGTGCCTCGCGGGAGCTGCAGCCGTTCTGCTAAAATCAGGGGCTCGGCAGCATCCAAACGCTGTGTCGACAGCTTACTAATCAAGGGGACCACTATGGCAGTAAAGCGCAAATCCACCGCGAAGAGCACCGGCAGCCACAAATACGGCGATATTCTTTTTGAAGTCAAAGATCAAGTGGCGTGGATCACGATCAATCGTCCGCGTGTCTTGAATTCCTTCCGTGAACAAACGCTCGACGAGATGATCGACGCGCTCAAATCCACGCGCGAAGATCCGTCCATCGTCTGCGCGGTGGTGACCGGCGCCGGCGAAAAATCGTTCTCCGCAGGCGGCGATTTCTACGCCATGAAGCGCCTCAATTTCACCAACGCCTACATGTGGAACGACCGCATGCTGGGGCTGGCGATGACCATCCGTGGTTTGCCGATTCCGGTGATCGCCATGGTCAACGGCTGGTGCATGGGTGGCGGACACGAACTCGCCCTGTGGTGCGACGTTGTGATTGCCTCGGAAAACGCTGTGCTCGGCCAGACCGGTGCGAAAGTCGGCGCCTGCCCGACGGTCGGTGCGACGCAGTATCTGCCGCGCATCATCGGCGAGCGCCTTGCCCGCGAAATGATTTTCTGTGCGCGCCGCTTCACCGCCAAGGAAGCGGTCGAAATCGGTCTCATCAACAAATGCGTAGCGCAGCCCGATCTGCTCAAAGAAACCCTGAAGTGGTGTGAAACCATGAAGGGTCACAGCGCGCTGACCATCCGCATGACCAAGCGTTCGCTGAACTTCGAGTCGGACAATCTCTACTCGTCGTGGCAGCAGGGCATGGAGTTGCTGGCTCATGTGTGGGGCTCGCCGGAAGCCAATGAAGGTATGGAAGCCTTCCTTGAGGGGCGTAAACCGAACTTCCAGCAATTCCGGATGCGCGACAAGCGCGAGCTGGCGAAATACGTCGACGGCGTGAATCGTGATCTGAACGAGCCGCCGTACATGCGCAAGAAAAAAGCAGCCAAGTAATCACTGTAGCCGTTACGAGTACCGCCCCTACACCTTGACGGGGCGGTGGCGGGGGTGACATCCATTGGCGAACCGTCACCCCACTCCGTCCCTCCATCATCAAGGGGGGGCGATTTGGAAAGTTGTGAATTCATATGACTACTGAAAACACCGGCGCTCTTGCCGGCCTGCGTGTCCTTGATTTGACACGCATCCTTGCCGGCCCGCTGTGCGCGATGATGTTGGGCGACATGGGCGCCGATGTGATCAAGGTTGAACCGCCCACCGGCGACGATACGCGCAGCTGGGGGCCGCCTTTTGTTGGCACCGAGGCCGCGTATTTCCTCGGACTTAACCGCAACAAACGTTCGATGACGCTGAACATGGCCTGCCCGCCGGGACAGGAAATTCTGGCCGCGCTGATCAAAAAATGCGATGTGCTGGTCGAGAATTTCAAATCCGGCACGCTGGAGAAATGGGGTTTCTCCAACGCCTGGCTCGAGGCCAACGCGCCGCAGGTTATTCGTTGCTCGATCACCGGTTATGGCGCCAATGGTCCGAAGGGCGGTCTGCCCGGCTACGATTTCATCCTGCAGGCCGAGTCCGGTCTGATGAGCATCACCGGCCCGCAGGGCGGTGCGCCGACCAAGCACGGTGTCGCGCTGGTCGATGTCTGTACCGGCATGCTGGCTTCGAATTCGATTCTGGGCGCGTTACAGGCACGTCATCGCACCGGACGCGGTCAGCATGTCGAAGTCTCGCTGTATGAATCGAGCCTGTTCATGCTGGCTAACGTCGGCGCCAATTATCTTGGCGCCGAACGCGATGGCGGGCGTTTCGGTAATGGCCACCCGAGCATCGTGCCCTACACCACCTACCCGGCACGCGACGCCATGATGGCGGTGGCGGTTGGCAATGACACCCAGTTCGTGAAGTTTGCGCAGGCGGTCGGCCACGCCGAATGGAGTGCCGATCCGCGTTTCATCAAAAACAAGGACCGCGTTGCCAATCGTGAGGTGCTCGACGCTGCCATCGTCGATACGCTCAAAACGGATGACGCGCTGGCGTGGATCGAAAAGCTGAAGAAGGCCGGCGTACCCTGCGGCCGCATCAATACGGTCAAGCAGGCATTTGAAGATCCGCAGACTACAGCGCGCAAAATGATCGAGGTCGTCGAGCATCCGACCATCGGTCCGGTCAAGGTGATCGGCACGCCGTTCAAGTTCTCCGACACGCAGACCTCGGTGCGACTCGCGCCGCCGCTGCTCGGTCAGCACACCGAGGAAATTCTGCAGGGCGAGCTTGGTTACGATGCGGCGCGGATTGCTGCGTTGCGCAGCGAAAAAGTTATCTAGCCGTCACGCCGCCGCCGACGTTTCACGTCTGACATCCCACGGAGTTCACTTATGTTCACCGGCATCAGTCATGTTTCCATCGTGGTTCCCGATCTGGAGGCCGCCGCCCGCGGGCTTGAGCAGAAATACGGCCTGAAGATCGGTGCCATTGAAGTCAATGCCGAACAGGGCGTGCGCATGGCGTATGTCGAGCTGCCGAATGCGAAGATCGAATTGATGGAGCCGTCGCGCGCGGATTCGCCGGTGATGAAGTTTCTGGAGAAAAATCCGCACGGCGGCATTCATCATTTCTGCCTCGGCGTTGATAGTGTCGACGCGGTGAGTGCGGCGCTCGGCAGTGCCGGTGTGCGAGTGCTGGGCGAGGGTAAGAAGCAGCTCAACGTGCACGGCGAACGCATCGCCTTCGTGCATCCGAAAGACTTTCTTGGCGCGCTGGTCGAGCTTGAAGAACACGCGTCCAAACATTGACGGAGCCCCGGTATGAGTGAACTGCTGCGTATTGCGATCAAAGACCTTGAGGCGTTTGTCGCGCGCGCCTATGTAGCCGTCGGCATCTCGGCGGCGGAGGCGAAAAACATCGCCGAACTGCAGGTGCGTGCCGATTTGATCGGCGCCGACGGACATGGTGTGTTCCGTCTGCCGCAGTATGTGCGCCGCATCAAGGGTCAGGCCGTCAATCTCAAACCGGATATCCGTGTCGAGCGCGAAGCGCCGGGCATGGCACTGGTCAATGGTGACAACGGCATGGGTCATCTGGTGATGCGTTTCGCCACCGAGAAGGCAATTGAAAAAGCGAAGACGGTGGGCGTGGCGTGGGTCGGCGTGCAGAACAGCAATCACGCCGGGCCGGCTTCGCTCTACGCCAGCATGCCGATGGCGCACGACATGATCGGTTTGTATCTCGCGGTCGGTAACGCCAATCATCTGCCGCCGTGGGGCGGTATCGACATGTTGTTATCAACGAACCCCATCGCAGTAGCGGTACCCGCCGACCAGGAACCGCCCATCGTGCTCGACATGGCGACCACGGTGGCGGCTTACGGCAAGGTCAAGACCAAGGCGCAGCGCGGCGAAATGATGCCCGAGGGCTGGATGATGGATCGTCAGGGGCAGCCTTTGCTTGATCCGAAAAAATCGAATGAAGGTTTTCTGCTGCCGATCGGCGGTTACAAGGGCTATGGCCTGTCGATGATCATCGGCCTTCTGGCCGGCACCCTCAATGGCGCGGCGAACGGTCGTGATGTGGTTGATTTCAACGTCGACGACACAACGCCGACCAACACCGGACACGTGATCGTCGCCATCAACGTGGCGATGTTCCAGCCGGTGGCGGAGTTCAAGCAGTCGGTCGATGCGTTCGCGCGCGATATTCGCAACTCACAGCGCTTGCCCGGTGTTGATGCGATCCGGCTGCCGGGTGAGGGCAGTCATGCCCGTCTCGAAGAAAGCCTGCGCCTCGGCGCGCCGCTGTCGGCGCCGCTGCTCAAAAGCCTTAACGATCTCGCCGCTGAGCTGAAGATCCCGGCCCTGAGTTGACGCGCGCGATGCGCACCACCTCGGGGATGCTGCGCAGTTTGCGCAGGATTTTTGCCAGGTGCAGGCGGTTGGACACCTGTAGCGTGAAGTGCATCGTCGCGTATTGATCGCCGGAATCCGGCGCTACGGCGACGTTATCGATGTTGGAATCGGAGGCCGCGATTTCAGCGGCAACCTTGGCCAGCACGCCGCGCTGGTTGATCACCGTGATGCGGATGTTGACGTCGAACAGCTTCTTCGTCTCCGGCGCCCACTCGACGTCAAATACCTTGTCCGGGTCCGAGCGCGTCTTCGCGATCACAGGGCAGTCATGCGTGTGTATCAGCATGCCCTGACCTTTATTGATGAGGCCGATGATGGGGTCGCCCGGGATCGGATGACAGCAGTGGGCAAACTGCACCGCCATACCCTCCGAGCCGCGGATGATGATGGGCGCCGATGATTTGTGTTCGTCGGTGTGCGGGTCGCCGACCGCCAGCAGGCGCCGCGCCACCACGACACCCAGTCGCTTGCCGAGGCCGATGTCGCCAAGGATGTCCTGACGCGACTTGGCGCCGCTGTCCTTGATCAGTTTGTTCCACTGCGCATCGCTGAGCGTGCCAACGCCGGAACCGAGCGCGCCCAGCGCCTGGTTGAGCAGGCGTTCGCCAAGGTGCGCTGACTCTTCGTATTGCACCGTCTTCAGAAAATGCCGGATCTGCGCGCGTGCACGACCAGTGACGACGTAGTTCAGCCACATCGGGTTCGGTTTGGCATGCGAGGCGGTGACGATGTCGATGCGGTCGCCGTTGCGCAGCTCGGTTCTCAGCGGCACGAGTTCCTCGTTGATCTTCACTGCTACGCAGCGGTTGCCGATATCGGTATGCACGGCGTAGGCGAAATCAACCGGCGTGGCACCGCGCGGCAGCGCAAGAATCCGCCCTTTGGGGGTGAACACATAGACTTCGTCGGGGAAGAGGTCGAACTTGACGTGTTCGAGAAACTCCACCGAGTCGCCGCTGCCCGACTGTATTTCGAGCAGGCTTTGCAGCCACTGGTGGGTTTTTTGCTGTAGTTCGTTGAGCGAGGCATCCGTACTTTTGTAGAGCCAGTGCGAGGCCACCCCGGCTTCGGCGATCTTGTGCATGTCCTGCGTGCGGATTTGTATCTCCAGCGGGCTGCCGAACTGTCCGAACAATTTGGTGTGCAGCGATTGGTAGCCGTTGGCCTTCGGGATGGCGATGTAATCCTTGAAGCCGCCGGGTATCGGCTTGTAGAGCGCGTGCAAGGCACCCAGCGCGAGGTAACAGGACGGCACGTCCTTGACGATGATGCGAAAGCCGAACACGTCGAGCACATTGGCGAAGCTCAGCTTTTTTTCGCGCATCTTGCGATAGATGCTGTAGAGGTGCTTCTCGCGGCCCTGCACGCCGGCCTCGATCTTGCCGTGTTCAAGTTTTTTCTTGATCGCCTCGAGCACTTTGCCGACCACTTCACGCCGGTTGCCGCGCGCCGCCTTGCGCGCCTTGAGGAGCACGTTGTAGCGCACCGGATATAAGTGGCGGAAGGCGAGGTCGTCGAGCTCCTGGTAGATCGCGTTGAGGCCCAGCCGGTTGGCGATCGGGGCGTAGATGTCGCTCGTCTCGCGGGCCACGCGCTTGCGTTTGGCCGGTGGCACCGCATCGAGCGTGCGCATATTGTGCAGGCGGTCGGCAAGCTTGATCAGGATGACCCGTACGTCGCGCGCCATCGCCAGCAGCATCTTGCGGAAATTCTCCGCCTGCGCTTCTTCGTGGGTTTCAAATTCGATGCGGTCGAGCTTGGAGACGCCGTCGACCAGTTCCGCCACCGGCTTGCCGAACTGCGCCGCGATTTCGTCCTTGGTGACGGTGGTATCTTCCATCACGTCGTGTAGCAGCGCGGCGGTCAGCGCCTGCGCGTCGAGGTGCAGTTGGGCGAGGATGTTGGCGACGGCCAGCGGGTGCGAAATATACGGCTCACCCGAGGCACGAAACTGGCCGAGGTGTGCGGCTTTGCTGAAGTGATAGGCAGTTTCAAGACGTGCCACGTCTTCCGGCTTCAGGTAGCCGGACCAATCCTTGAAATAGCTTGCCGCTTCAGACATGGCCGCTTCGGGTGTTGGGGCTTAATCGCCAACCATTGATACGATGCGATTGACCTTACCACAACGACCGCCGGGCGTGGCACCCGGCGCCGGATTGGTGGTGCGGGCCGCGCGGGGAGCGACGGCCGGGTTTTGATCAGGCCGGGGTTTTGTCGAGGATTTCGACGCCGTATTTCAGCTGCGCCATTTCGCGCAGTGCGATCACCGTCGGCTTGTCGCGATTGGCCTCGACCATCGGTGTGGCGCCATTGCACAGCTGGCGCGCGCGATAGGTCGCGGCGAGGGTCAGGCTAAAACGGTTGGGGATCAGTTTCAGGCAATCGTCTACGGTAATGCGTGCCATGAATGCACCTCTAAGTCATACGGTTGATGAGCCCGCCGTGGCGGACTATTTGGACGTTCCGACGCAGGCGTTGTGCGCGGACGACGGCGACGAGATCTTGCACAGCGACGCCAAATTGATCATTGATAATAACATAGTCGAAGTCGCTCACGTGGCTGATCTCCTCGCGGGCGGCGGCCAGACGCCCGGAAATCACCGCAGGGGCGTCGGTGGCGCGGGTGTTCAGGCGCGAAACCAGCGCCTCAAACGTCGGCGGCAGCACAAAAATGCCGATGGCGTCGGCAATCAACTGGCGCACCTGGGCGGCACCCTGCCAGTCGATTTCGAGCAGAATGTCGCAGCCGGCGGCACGCTGCTCGGCGATCCACGCCCGCGAGGTGCCGTAGTGATTGCCGTGGACCAGCGCGCTTTCAAGAAACTCGCCCGCCGCCTGCCGCGCCTTGAAGTCTTCCGGGGTCACGAAATGGTAATCGCGGCCGTTGACTTCGCCGCTGCGCGGCATCCGTGTGGTGTAGGACACCGAGAGGCGGATGCCGCTGTCGATTTTCAGCAACTCGGCCACCAGGCTGGTTTTGCCAGCACCCGACGGCGCGCAAATGATGAAAAGATGGCCGCTCACGCCTGCGCCCTCACTCGATATTCTGGATCTGCTCACGCATCTGCTCGATCAGCAGTTTCAGATCCAGCGATACGCGCGTGACTTCGACGTCGACCGATTTGGAGCCCAGTGTATTGGCTTCGCGGTTGAGTTCCTGCATCATGAAATCGAGCCGCTTGCCGACTGCGCCGCCCTTGCTGAGGATGCGCTTGAGTTCCGAGAGGTGGGCATTCAGGCGCGCGAGTTCCTCGTCGACATCGACGCGCGCGGCGAACAAGCCGAGCTCCTGGCGGATGCGGTCATCATCGGCGGCCGCCATCGCTTCGCGCAGTTTCGCCGACAGCTTTTCTTTGTGTGCGGCGATGATTTGCGGCATGCGCGGGGCCACCACGGCGATGCGTTCCTCCATCGAGGCCATGCGCTCGAGCAACACCGCTTTGAGTTTTTCGCCTTCACGCGCGCGCGAGTCGGTAAAGTCTTCCAGCACCGCCTGCAGCGCCTCGTAGCAGTCGGCGCGCATTTCTTCGACGGAAACTTCCTGCACACTTAGCATGCCGGGCCAGCGCAGAATGTCGGCGGCGGTGAGGCCGGGCGCGCTGGGCCACGCCAGGCGCAGTTTATCCGACAGCGCGCGCAGTTGTTTGAGTGCCTCGTTGTTCAACTCGGCCGCTTTCGCTGCATTGGGCAGCGCATTGAGTCCGATACGGCATTCGACCTTGCCGCGTTGCAGCTTCGCCGTGATCAGTTCGCGCAGGCCGGTTTCGAGCACGCGCAGCTCCTCCGGCAGACGGAATTGCAAATCGAGATAGCGGTGATTGACTGAGCGAATTTCAACGGAAAGCGCCGCGCCGGCCAGCTCGCGGGTGGTGCTGGCATAGCCTGTCATGCTGTGAATCATGAATTTATTTTCAATCAGAGTGTGGAGGGTAGAATACGCGCGTCGCGCCGCCGGGTTGCCCGCCGCCAGCAGCGGATTATCGCGGTTTTTTGACAGTGGAAAGATAGCACATTATGCGTCCAAGCAATCGCCGTCCAGACGAACTGCGCGCCGTGCGTATTACGCGCCGTTACACCCGCCACGCCGAGGGGTCGGTACTTATTGAATGCGGCGACACCAAGGTGTTGTGTACTGCCAGCGTCGAAGAAAAAGTGCCGGGTTTTCTCAAGGGCCGTGGACAGGGCTGGGTGACCGCCGAATACGGCATGCTGCCGCGTTCGACCAACACGCGCATGGACCGCGAAGCAGCGCGCGGCAAACAATCGGGCCGCACTCAGGAAATTCAGCGCCTGATCGGCCGCGCCCTGCGCGCGGTGGTGGATATGAAGGCGCTCGGCGAGCGCACCATACAAATCGATTGCGATGTCATCCAGGCCGACGGCGGCACGCGCACCGCCAGCATCACCGGCGCTTATGTCGCGCTGCAGGATGCGGTGACTTTTCTGCTTGATAAAAAACTCATCGCGGCGACGCCGATAATGGATGCGGTGGCGGCGGTTTCGGTGGGCATTTATCAGGGCGCGCCGGTGCTCGACCTCGATTACGCCGAGGATTCCAATTGCGACACCGACATGAACGTGGTGATGACCGGCAAGGGCGGCATGGTCGAAGTGCAGGGCACGGCCGAAGGCGTGCCATTTACGCGCGACGAATTGAATGCATTGCTCGAACATGCGCAGAACGGCATCGGCCAGTTGATCGTGGCGCAACGCGCGGCGCTCGCAGTCTGAAATTTAAAAGGCGCCACAGTGCGCGCAGAGAATACTCATGGACTTCATGCATGAAGACGCTACGGCCGACGTTTTTCTCTGTGCTTACGGTCTCCATTGCGATCTCCGGGACTGATTTTTCATCATGAAAAAAATCGTCATCGCGTCGAATAATCTGGGCAAGTTGAACGAGATTGGCGCCATCCTCACGCCGCTCGATATCGAGATCGTCGCGCAGGGCACGCTGGGGGTGGGTGAAGCCGAGGAGCCGCATTTCACTTTTGTCGAAAACGCGCTGACCAAGGCGCATCACGCCAGCCGCATCACCGGCCTGCCGGCGCTGGCCGACGACTCGGGCATTTGTGTTGACGCCCTCGGTGGCGCGCCCGGCGTGCGTTCGGCGCGATTCGCCCACGAAACCCAGGCTGGTGAGCCCGATGGCAAGACGCGCACGCGCGAGGAACAGGACGCGCTGAACAACCGCAAGCTGCTCGAGCTGCTCGCCACCGCAACCAACCGCAAGGCGCATTACTACTGCGTGATCGTCTTGACGCGCGGCCCCGATGATCCGCGCCCGATGATCTGCGAAGCGCAATGGCATGGCGAGATCGTCGACACGCCGCGCGGCAGCGGTGGTTTTGGTTATGACCCGTTATTCATGGTTGAGGGCACCGGTAAGACTGGTGCTGAATTCACGCCTGACGAGAAGAACCAGATCAGTCATCGCGCGCAGGCACTGGCGCAGCTGGTGACGCGATTGCGCGGCGAGTTGGGCATCGTCGCCACTTTGCGCGGCGACGGGCGATCCGCGACCTCGTTGCGTGACTCCATACTCGCGCCGCGTCGCAAGCCTTCCGAATTCCCGCCCGGCCGCAGCAAGCCCTGAGAGACTGTAATTTGATTCACCTTCCGTCTCTCGACGCTCACGCCGCACCGCGCTTGAGGGTGTTGCCGCCCCTGAGCCTCTACATCCATATTCCATGGTGCGTGCGCAAATGTCCGTATTGCGATTTCAATTCACATGAAGCGCGCGGCGTGGCCCCCGAAGACGATTACATTGCCGCACTCATCGCCGATCTTGAGTCGGCGTTGCCGCTGATCTGGGGACGCAAGATCTACACGGTGTTTTTCGGCGGCGGCACACCCAGCGTGTTTTCCGCCGTCGGCATCGAACAGATCATCACGGCGGTGCGTGCGCGTCTGCCGTTGTCGGTGGATGCGGAGATCACCCTCGAAGCCAACCCGGGGACTTTCGAAGCGGAAAAATTTCGCGGCTTTCGCGCCGCCGGCGTCAACCGGCTGTCGATCGGCATCCAAAGTTTTAATGCGACGCATCTCAAGGCGCTGGGGCGCATCCATAACGACGATGAGGCGCGCCGTGCCATCGATATCGCGCGCGCGAACTTTGATAACTTCAATCTTGATTTGATGTACGGTCTGCCTGGACAAAGCGTTGACGAAGCGCGTGCCGATATCAAGGCAGCACTCGCCGTTGCGCCGCCGCATCTGTCGGTGTATCACCTCACGCTCGAACCGAATACTTACTTTCATCGCTACCCGCCGGCGCTGCCGGATGATGACATCGCCGCCGAAATGCAGGAGAACGTGGAAGGCATGCTGGCTACAGCCGGTTACCGCCATTACGAAACCTCGGCGTTTGCACAGCCCGGCAGGCAGTCGCGTCACAACATGAACTACTGGACCTTCGGTGATTACCTTGGCATCGGCGCTGGTGCGCACAGCAAGATTTCTTTTCCGGAGCGCATGCTGCGTCAGGCGCGATACAAACAGCCAAAGCAGTACATGGAAAGCGCGGCGTGCGGCAATGCGGTTCAGGAAAGCCACGAGATCGGTGGCGATGAAGTCGGTTTCGAATTCATGATGAACGCGCTCCGGCTCAATGGCGGCTTTCCGCTGGTGTTGTTCGAAGAGCGCGCCGGCGTACCGCTCAACTCAGTCTTGAAGCAACTCGATATCGCCGAGAGCAAAGGCCTGATCACGCGCGATCATCAGCGTGTCGAACCGACCCAACTCGGGCGGCGTTTTCTCAACGATTTATTGCAGATCTTTTTGCGCGATCAAGCGCCGGTGGATGGCTCTTAGGGCGGGTTGGGTTCAAACGCAAGTTGTGCGGGGGTTACGTCGAAGAGCGTTAATGACTGCACGATAAAAAACTAGTTTTTTGAGTTTGTGTGGTTGGCTATTACGTCCGAGATTTCTAGCAATGCTTTCGCCTTCAGATGTTTTGGAATTGCCGACATGGCGAGGAGCAAGGCGGCGATTTCATCGTCCGCGCAGTATTGTAGGGTGGGTTAGGCGCGCAGCGCCGTAACCCACCGTCCCGCGTTTTCTATTTGTCCACAGGGCGCAATGCCATTGGGTTGTTGCCCCCTATGGTAAAGGTTGCGGCGCCTGCGTCCGCTCAAACATGCCGTAATCGCGCACCACCGAGGCCACGCGCAGACGGTAATCGGCAAACACACCGCCGCGACCTTTGAGCTGCGCCTGATGATGTTCTTCGTGTTGCCGCCATTTGAGGATGGCCGCCTCGTCGCGCCAGAACGACAACGACAAAATCTTGCCGGGTTTACTTAGGCTGGAAAAGCGCTCGATGGAAATAAAGCCGTCGATTTTTTCGAGTTCGGGTCTAAGTGTTGCGGCGATGTCGAGATATTCCTGCTGACGGCCGGCGGCGGGTTCGACTTCGAAGATCACAGCGTACATACGTTGACTCCGGTAGGCGGCAACAGAGGCCGCGCCAATCGACGATGGGCGCGGCTGTGACTTTACTCCGCCGCGCCGAGTCGCACCGACAATTCGATGGTGGTGCCGCCGCGCAAAACGGTCACTGCAAGCGTGTCACCGCTGCTGTGGCGTTCGAGCACATCGAGGAATTCATCGAGGGTGGTGATGATCTTGCCGTCCATGGCGACGATGATGTCGCCGGCGATGATTTCACCTTTGGCGCCGCGCAGGAACGGTTTGATGCCCGCCGCCTCAGCGGGGCTGCGGGCGACTACGCCGACAATCGCAATGCCTTTGGGCAGACGCAACGCGGCCTGCACCTGCGGTGAGGCGGCCTGGATGCCGAAAGTGGGACGTGTGATCTTGCCGTCACGAATCAGGCGCGGCACGATGCGGTTGACTTCATCGACGGGGATCGCAAAGCCGATGCCGGCCGACGCGCCCGACGGGCTGTAGATGGCGGTGTTGACGCCGATCAGGCGGCCGGCGGAATCCAGCAGCGGGCCGCCGGAATTACCCGGGTTGATCGCGGCATCGGTCTGAATCACGCCGCGGATGGTGCGCTGGTTGAGCGATTGGATTTCACGGTTGAGCGCGCTGATGATGCCGACGGTCAGCGTCTGGTCGAGTCCGAAGGGATTGCCGATGGCGTAGACACGCTGACCGACCACCAGATCGCGGCTGCTGCCGATGGCGATGGCCCTGAGTTTTTCGCGCGGTGCGTCGATGCGCAGCACGGCGAGATCGCGGTCGACAAACGCACCGACGAGTTTGGCGTTCCATTCGCTCTGGTCGGAGAGTGTGACGCGCGCCACACTCGCCCCCTGTATGACGTGAAAGTTGGTAACGATGAGGCCGCGTTCATCCCACACAAAGCCGCTGCCGGTGCCTTTGGGCACCTGAAAGACATCGAGTGAAAACAGATTGCGCTGGTTTTCCAGCGTGGTGATGTTGACCACTGAAGGCGATACGTTCTTGAAGACGGCGATGTTGGCGGTTTCATCGGCGGCGAGCGGGCCGCGTGGTGTGACTGCGCGCGGCTGGGCGAGTGCGGTGCCAAAGCTGCATAACACGAGGAAGAGCAATGCATAACGTGCTACGAAAATGGGTGACGGCATGGGATGACCTCAATTCAGCCACAGAGGTTATAGAGAAACCAGGGAACACAGGGAACACAGGGAACACAGGGAACACAGGGAACACAGGGAACACAGGGAACACAGGGAACAC
>CAMDSO010000076.1 GCA_945906935.1 Bordetella parapertussis | reverse complement strand
ACAGCGACCTCGTCTGCGGTGGGGGCGGCCGGCTGCACGAGTGCGGCGACCGTCAACGCGATCGGTCCTGAGGCCGGTGAGACCCGTTACGCCTCGGCGACGCCGTTTGATCATGTCGATGATTACAACGGGTTTAGCATGAACCCCATCGTTGACATTACCAACACCGCGATCGGAACCTTGACCAGTTATAGCGCGACCGTAAGCGTAGCCGCAACCGCGTTGGGCAGTATTGCCGCCACTGACGCGCAGGGTCAGGCCAACGCCCTGTTGATTACCGTGACGGTGAGCGGCCCGCAAAATACGACGGTGGTGTTGCAGGGTTACCGGACTAAATATGCGCCGCAAATCTAATCCTGCACTGGGCGCACGGGGATTTACCCTCGTTGAAATGATCGTTGTCATCGTCGTCACCGGTATTATCGGCGGCGCTGTCGCGGTGTTTGTGCGCACGCCAGTGCAGGCTTATCTGGATACGGTGGGCCGGGCGGCGCTCAGCGATGCGGGCGACCTTGCTCTGAAGCGCATTACCCGTGACCTGCGGACGGCCTTGCCTAACAGCGTACGCGTCAGCACCGTCGGTACGGCGACTTATGTTGAGTTTCTGCAAACCCGAACCGGTGGCCGCTACCGTGCTGTGTCTGATAGCAGCGGCCTCGGTGACGTTCTTGATTTTTCAGCGGCGGATACGGCCTTCGATACTTCGCAACCGCTTTCAGTTTTGACGGACGAAGTGATCCTTAACACCGACCGCGTGGTGATTTATAACCTCGGCATCCCGGGTGCTGACGCCTATAACGGCGATAACACCAGCCTGATCAGTTCTACCGCGGCGGGTGCGCTGGCTAATGAGGGCCGCATCAATTTTGCCGCCAAGCAATTTCCACTGGCTTCGCCGGGCAATCGTTATCAAGTGATCAGCGGGCCGGTCACCTACGGTTGTGATACGGCCACCGGATTGATTACGCGCTATTGGGGCTATGCTATTTCTGCTGTCCAGCCGAAGCCGCCGGCCGGCGCTGGGCTAAGTACCGCAGTGTTGGTCGGTGAGGCGAACGGTTCGCTGCCGCTGAAGGTGGCCAGTTGCCAGTTTACCTATACCAACAACGCTGTCGCCCAGCGTAACGGGCTGGTACTGATGCAATTACAACTGCAGAAAAACAACGAGTCGGTGCGGCTGTTCCAACAGGCGCATGTCAGCAATGTGCCCTGATCTGAACGCTAAAACAGTTGCCCGGAAAGATGGCCACCTGGCGTTCCGGCAGCGCGGTTTTTCGTTGCCGACGGCGATATTTTTACTGGTGATACTCGCCATGCTGGGGGCTTTTGTGGTTTCCGTAACCGGATTTCAGCAAAAAGCTTCGACGCTCGACATTCAGGGTTCGCGGGCACTACAGGCAGCGCGCGCTGGCGTGGAGTGGGGAGCGTATCAAGTATTGCGTGGTGCTAATGTGCCACCCGCCGCTTGTTTTGCTGCAACCAATCTGACGTTTGCTGGCACTTCGATGAGCGGATTTACCACTACCGTCACCTGCACGCGGACGACTCATAGCGAATTAACCGCCACCGTGTATATGGATCAAATTACCGCCGTGGCCTGCAACCAGACGCCGTGCCCGAATGCGGCGCCAACCTCCGCCGACTATATCGAGCGGCAGATCACGACGACGATCGGACAGTAGCAATGCAACCATTACAGCGTAAGCAAGATTGATGACAGGTTACCCATGAAGCGTTACCTCCTAAAATTATTTTTGCCATTGGCTATTCTTCTCGCCACTGGCTGGGCTGGCCAGGCGTTTGCGGCGAACGCCGTCAGCTACGTCAATGCCAGCATACCGTTTGCGTGGATTGATCCGACATCCCACGCCAAGCTCGGGCCGACTTATGGTGGCTCGTACAGTAGCTCCTATCGGTTTACCAACGGTCCCGGGGGACTCGCCGGCGGAAACACCAATACTTTCGGTTGCGGCACGACGCCGCCGATCATCGACGACACGATGAGCGACCAGATCCCGTTTGGATTTATTTTTCCGTTCGGTACGTCGACTTTTAATTCGGCACGTCTCAATACCAACGGCCGGCTGCAGTTGACGCGCTCAACCACCTTGACGCCAACTTTGCCGACCGCACTCGATAACACTACCTGCGGCTACGGCAGTTATGTGCAACAACTGCCCTTCCCCGATGCCGGGTTGACCAACACCCTGCGTATCTATGGCAATGACCTCGACCATACTTCGAAGACCGAAGTGCCGGGCTACGCCACGCTGTGTACCGACCGCACGATTTGTTATATCAGTTACGCGTCAATTGGCACGGCACCCAACCGCAAATTTGTGGTGACCTGGAGCAACGTCCCGGAATGGACCAATACCAACACCACCGGCGGTAATTACAACCTGCAGCTGATCGTGCAGGAAAACGGCGACTTCATCTACCAATACGGCACGGATACCGCCGGCCCGCAGGCAGCACTGCCGCAGGTCGGTTGGCAAATCAGCACCACGGATTATCAGGTGGTAGCCGTTGGTTTTCCGGCCAATAACACAGCGATTCGTTTTTATATTCCGAAGCCGATTGCTGAATACAAAATGGAGCAGGCGCCGTGGACCACGGCGGCGGGGCAGGTCACCGATACTAGCGGAAACAACAATAACGGCACTGCGCTGGGTGCGCTGACCACGGTCGTCGGCGGTAATCCGTTTACGCCGGGGGTGGGGTTGGGCAAGGTTTGTCGCGCTGCCAGTATCCCCGCGAATACGGCAGCTGCGACGAAAGACGCCATCGATACCGGGTTGGTGCCGACCACCGGCATCGGTGCCGCCGGCCTCATTACCTTTTGGTATCGGGCGAATACGGCGTGGTCCACCGGAAGTCCGGTGGCGGCAACCTTGCTGGATGCGACGACGGTGGATGGAACCTATTTCTTTTTAGTGCGTTTGAGTACGGGGGCCTTACGTTTTGTGGTTACCGATTCGACGGGGGCGGTGCAAGCGGTGCAGACAGGGGTGAATGCGATTGCGGCTAACACCTGGACGCATATCGCAGTGAGCTGGAATTTCAACGCGCTGGCGGCTGCCAATTCGGATGCGCTACGTATTTATGTCAATGGTGGTGCCCCGACCTCGGCGGCATTCACAACCAGCGGCACCTTGCCAACGGCACTTGGTAGTTTGTATATCGGCGACAGTCGCGGTATCGCGAACGGCCAGAGCAGCTCTTTTAACTCTGCTAATGGCTGGATCGACGAAGTGCGCATCTATAACTACGAAGGTGGTCAGGCCCTTGTGCAGTCGAATAGAGATGCAACCGTAGTGTGCCCGGTGATCAATAATTTTCTGTTCAACACAGGCTCTTCCATCGCCAGTACTTGTTTTCCGAAAAACATCACGATTACGGCGCGCGGTGCCGGCAACGTGACGCTGACCACCTACACGGGCCTGGTCAATCTGACAACCTCAACCAGCCACGGTACTTGGGCGAAAGTGAGTGCGGCGGGTAACCTGGTCACCGGTTCCGATACCGGTGCGGGCACTTATGGCTTTGCTGCCTCGGATCTCGGGGTAATCACCCTGAGTCTTTTTAATACCACTGCAGAAACATTGTCCATTACCGTGGTCGATTCAGGCACGCCGACGAGTTCAACAATTTCTTCCTCGATTACCTTTTCCGATAACGTTTTCGTGATCACCCCCACCGATAGTTTGAGTTACACCGCAGTGGCCGGGCGGCCGCACGCAATGAAAGCCGAGCTCTACACCAATAATGGCGGAAATTGTGCGGTGAATACGGGTTATACCGGCAGCAAAAATCTCGATGCCTGGTTCGAAGCGGATGTAAATCATCCGGTCGGGGCCGCCGCTCCGGCCATTAGCACGGGCGTGCCGCCCGGGAGTTGCAATATTGCCCCCAGCCTTGCCCTGACAACGACGGTACCGGGTGAGTCGGCAGGGCAAAATAATTTATCCAGTGTTCCCTTTCTGAGCGGACGCTGGGATTTTTGTTTGTCGACTACCGACGTCGGCAAGTTTGTACTCGTACTGCGTGATGATTCCCGGCAGTTCAGCAAAGCGAGTGTGATTTATAGCGCAGCCAATACGCTCACGGTGAAACCTTTCGCCCTGGGTATCAGCAGCATCCAGAAAGGTGCGACGGTGAACCCCGGCGGTACTGCGGCGGCCGGCACAAAATTCGTGGCGGCCGAGGATACCTTTCAGGCCACGGTCGCGGCGTATCGCTGGCAGTCGGCGGACGATGCGAATAACGATGGCGTACCGGACGCGGGGGCGGATGTCAGTGATAACGGGACGACAGCCTCTTTAAATGGGACACCACTGTATCGGCAACAACACCGATAACGCCGGCGGCAGGCACGCTAGGGGCACTCGGCGGCACGGTGGCGATCCCGGCGGCCAGTTTCAGTAGCGGCGCCTATACGGTTGCAGACCTGACCTATAGCGAGGTCGGCAGCATGACCCTGCAAGCGACCGCCAGTAACTATCTGAATGCGGGGTTTGCGCTAACGGGGACCAGTACGCCAGTCGGCCGCTTCTACCCGGATCATTTTGCGCTCACCAGTGTGTCGCTGATCGCCGCCTGCCCCGGTGTGTTCAGTTATATGGACCAGAATGCGATGAGTCTGGCTTATGCGGTGCAGGCGCAGGGCAAGAACAACGGCTTGATCGCGAATTACTCGGCCACACTCAGTTATTCACCGCTCGCTACCGTTTCATTGGTGGCTGAGAACAATAATGCCGGTGTCAATTTGGGCGCTCGTTTCGACAATTTGGCGCTTGGTGCCTGGGCTAACGGACAATTTCTGGTGAACGCCACCAAGGTCGGCAGCTTCGCGCGTTTTGCGCGCGCCGCCTCGCCTGACGGCCCCTATGACGCGCTCGCGATTGGTGTGAAAACGGTGGATGCCGCCGATGGCGTCAATCTGACTGCACGCGACATGAACGCGGCGACCACCGGCAGCTGTGCAACGGGTTCGACCTGCGATGCACGCCAACTTGGCGGGGTATCGACGACCACCCGTGTACGTTACGGGCGGTTGTGGTTACAAAACGCCAATGGCTCCGAGTTGTTGGGCTTGCCGGTGCCGATGGAAACCCAGTATTACAACGGCAATGGCTTTCTGACTAACACGCTGGATAGTTGCACCGCGATCACCGCGGCCAATATTGGTCTGGGTAACTATCAGTCCAATTTGGCTGCCGGGCAGACGACAGCGACGCTCTCGGCTAATACTTTTGCGGCTGGCAAGACTACCCTGAAGTTGTCGGCACCTGGTGCTGCCAGAAATGGCTCGGTGAGTGTGGTCGCCAACGTGGGTACCACCACAACCATAGACAACAATACGACTTGCCTGACATGGAGCCCGGCGCTAGCCCCTACCGCAGCCGCCTTACCTTGGCTCGCTGGACAGTGGTGTGGTGCCAGCGCCAATAAAGCCCCAACGGCACGCGCGACGTTTGGCACCTACCGCAGCACCAATAAATTTATCTTCCAGCGCGAGAACTATTAATGGCGCTGCATTTCAAAGATTTAGCCTTTGAGACACGCCGGTATACTGCTAAAATAACGTACAGCTAAAGCGGATATCAAATTGTTCTTTAAGAGAAAAAAGCAATCCGGGTGGATGGCAATCGTGCCGACCTCTGCGCAAATTAATATCGCGCATGTGCGACGTGGCGTCGGTGCGCGGCCCGAGGTTGTGTTTTGTGATTCCTACCGCAAGGAGGGTAGCGACGCCGAGGCTCTCGCACGTCTGCGCAAAGAGCTCAAACTCGATGAGTATCGCTGCACGACCCTGCTGAAATTTGTCGATTACAAAATGCATACGCTGGATGCCCCCAATGTGCCGGCGGCCGAACTCAAGAATGCCGTGCGCTGGTTGATGAAAGACGTGCTGGATTTTCCGTTGGAACTGGCGACCATCGATGTGCTTGACGTGCCTGTTGATGCGAACGGCCCGGTGCGCAGTCATTCTGTTTACGTGGTGGCGGCGCACAACGATGTGATTGCGCGTACGGTGGCTGCCTTTAACGAATCCAATGTGCCGCTGGAGGTTGTCGATGTGCCGGCGCTAGCCCAGCGCAATATCGCTGCGTTTTATGAGCAAGAGGGGCGGGGTGTGGCGATGCTCGGCTTTTACGAGGATTGCTGCAAACTGACGATTTCAAGCGGTGGTGAGTTGTATCTTGCGCGCCGGATTGAAATCACTTTGTCGCAGTTGCTGGAGGCCGACGAGACGCGTCGTGCCGATCTGTTCGACCGCATCGCGCTGGAGCTGCAACGTTCACTCGACGGCTTCGATCGCCAATACAGCTATGTGCCGGTGGCCAAGCTGATGCTGGCGCCCATGCCGAAGGACGTCGGCTTGCAAACCTATCTGGCGGCCAATATTTATGTGCCCGTCGAAACCATGGATCTTGCCGACGTGCTTGATTTTCCGGCGGTGCCGGCACTCAAGTCGCCCGAGCGACAGGCCGAGTGCCTGGCGCTGATCGGCTGCGCGTTGCGCGTTGATGAAACGGTGACGGCATGAGCCAGCAGATCAATCTTTTTAATCCGATCTACCGCAAGAAGGGGTTCTCGTTTACGTCGGCTGCGGCGATGCTCTATGGCGCGGGCATTGCGCTGGCGGTGATGGCGCTGACGGTGGTTTATGTTGAGCGCGATCTGAATGACACACGCGTTCTGGCGCAGGCGGTGGATGCTGAGTTCAAGGCGGCAACGGCGCAACGTGACAAGCTCGTCGCCGAGGTTTCATTGCAGAAGCCGAGCCCGCAAATTGAGAAAGAAGTGGCCGATCTGGATGTCTTGCTGCGTAGCCGTCAGGAGGTGGTCGACACCCTGAAGAGCGGGGCGATCGGCAACACGCAGGGCTTCTCGGATTACATGCTGGCGTTTTCCCGCCAAAGCGTGAGTGGCTTATGGCTGACCGGGTTTGATGTGGCGCTGGCGGGTAATGAGCTGGCGATACAGGGCCGCGCGCTGAATGCCGATCTGGTGCCTAAATATCTGACGCGCCTGACGCAGGAGAAGGCGTTGAGTGGCCGGCAATTCAGTGCGATGCGGATTACCCGCCAGCTGCCGCCGCCGGTTGTGGCGGCACCCGCTGCTGATCCGGCGAAAAAAGGTGATGCACCGGCGGCGAAAGACGCAGCTGTAGCCGGCGTTCCTTATCTTGAGTTCAGCGTATCGACGATCGCGTTGCCGGAATCTTCAACGTTGGCGGCCAAAGCCGAGGCCTTGCCAGCGCCGCTGCTGGGTACAGTGAATGCCGCTCCTGTGCTGAATGCGGCGAAGGCTTTAGCGGCAGGGGCGCAAAAATGAAATCGGAGTGGCAAAAATACGCAGCGAAGGTCGATGCGATGTCGTCGCGCGAACGAATTATTTTGTTTGGCGGTCTGCTGTTGGTGATTGTTTATATCGCTTTTATGGTTTTTATCGATCCGGCACAGCAGCGTAAAAAAGTGGTGTCGGCGGAGCTGGAGAAGCAGCGCGCTGAAATGCAGGTGCTGCAAATACAGATCGCCGATCTGGCGGCGAAGCGCGGCGATCCGGATGCGGCCAATCTGGAGCGTCGTAACGGCCTCAGAGAGCAGATTGCCGGTATCGAGGTGTCGCTGAAGGACATGAACCAGACGCTGGTGCCGGCGCAAAACATGAAGGCGCTGTTGCAGGAGATGCTCACGCACCAGCCGCGCTTGCAGTTGGTGGCGCTAAAAACCTTGCCGGTGACGCCATTAGTTGAGAAGAAAGAGAAAGCTGAAAAAACCGATGCGGCGAACGGTGCCGCGCCAGCCCCTGCAAACACGCCCCCGGTTGAAAGCAATGTGTTCAAGCACGGTGTCGAAATCACCCTGCAGGGCAGTTACGCCGATCTGTATGAGTATCTGAAGCGGGTTGAGAAATTGCAGTGGCGTATGTTCTGGTCGCGCGCCAGTCTGAACGCCGAAGACTCGCCGCGCTTGAAGCTGACAGTGACGATTTATACCCTGAGTCTGGATAAGGCATGGCTGGTCGTATGAATACACCGACCTTTGCACGCGTAATGCGTACGCTGTTTTTTATTGGCGGTGCATGGGCGTTGACTGCCAGCGCCTGGGGGCAGGGGATATCTGATCCGACGCGGCCGCCGGCAGCACTATCGGCTGGTGCCTCGGCTGAGAGCGGGGCGGCGCCAGCGGCGGTGTTGAGCAGCATCAAGATCACGCCGACTGAAAAAACCGCGGTCATTGGCGGCGAGACGGTGCGTCTGGGTGGCCGTTATGGTGATGCGAGGGTCATCAAAATTACGGACAGTGAAGTGGTATTGCGGACATCTGCAGGTACCGAGACCTTGCGTCTGTACCCGGATGTCGACATTCGGCCGCTCGTGGTGGAGCCCGCAGCCGTTCAAAAACCTGTTACAAAAAAGCGCCTGCCCGCGCCAACCAATCAGGGGAAAACGGGATGAGAAGCCTCTGCATAATGTTGTTACTGTCGCTAGGCCTGACGGCATGCCAGTCGCAACGGATCAAAGATAACGTCGTACGCGATCAGGCTGAAAAGGATATTGCGGCGGCCACCCAGGCGCGGACGGCACCGGCGTCGCCTGAGGCGGTTAATCAGGCGCTGCTGCCGCAGTTGAATATTGAAATGCCCAAGGCTGCTGGTGTGGTTGAAACCCGTTTCGATTTGACGGTTAATAATGCACCGGCGAACCAGGTGTTCATGGCGATCGTGTCCGGCACGCGTTACAGCATGCTGGTGCATCCGGATATCAAGGAAGCGCTATCGGTCAATCTTAAAGATGTGACTGTGACCGAGGCACTCGAGGCGATCCGCGAGCTCTACGGCTATGAATTCAAATTTCAGGGTAATCGCATCTACGTGCAACCGGTGACGGTGCAGATGCGTTTGTTTCGGGTCAATTATCTGGCCGGCCGGCGTATCGGCCGCGCCGACGTGCGGGTGACCTCGGGTTCGATACAAAGCGGTGCGGGAGCGGCGCCGACCGGGACGGCGACAGCCGCTACTTCGGCGACCCCGACCAGCGCGGGTGGTGGGGGGGCGGTGTCATCTCTCGAAAGCAGCAGGGTGACGACGACCTCCAATAATGACTATTGGACGGAGGTTGCCGACTCGATCAACTCGATTATCGGCACGACAGCGGGTCGTAGCGTGGTGGTTAATCCGACGGCTGGCGTGATCCTGGTGCGTGCCCTGCCCGCCGAGTTGCGCTCGGTCGAGCAGTATCTGAAGGCGATGTCGCTGGTGGTTGAGCGCCAGGTCATGCTGGAAGCCAAAATCATCGAGGTCGCCCTCAATGATCAGTTTTCGACCGGTATTAACTGGGGCGCGTTTAAGGGTAATTTCGGCGTCGGCGTGGTGCAGGCGGGCGCGACCATAGGCAATAGCGGCACGCTGTCGACGTTTACCGGCAGAGCCTTTGACGGCTCGCCGCTGCCTAATTCCAATCTTTCTGTGACGACCGGGGCGAGTGCAAGTCTCGCCGGCGGCTCGACGGTGGCGGGGTCGGTGGTCGGTCTGGCTTTTCAGACGAGCACCTTTGCCACCTTGCTGAGTTTCCTCGAATCGCAGGGCGCGGTGCAGGTCTTGTCGAGCCCGCGGATTGCCACACTGAACAATCAGAAAGCCGTTATCAAGGTGGGTACTGATGAGTTCTTTGTGACGAACGTATCGACTACCAGCACGTCGACCGGCACCACCAGTAGCGTATCGCCGACCATCACGACCCAGCCCTTCTTCTCTGGTATTGCGCTCGATGTCACGCCGCAGATTTCCGATGACGACCAGATTACCCTGCATGTGCATCCTTCGGTCAGCTTGGTCACGGACAAAACCAAGACGCTTAGTCTGGGCTCGCTGGGCACTTTCACCTTGCCACTTGCTTCAAGCAATATCAACGAGAGCGATACCATTGTGCGCGTGCGCGACGGCACGATCGCAGCGATCGGTGGTTTGATGAGGCAGCAGCAATCAAACTCCGATTCGGGTTTGCCCGGCGCCTCTAATTCCCCAATCCTCAGTGGTATTTTCGGTAGCCGCAACCGTCAACTGGCCAAGAGCGAGCTGGTGATTCTGCTCAAGGTGACGCTGATCAAGGGCGATGCCGCGTGGCAGCAGCAGGCGCAGGAAGTCAACGATCGCGTGCAGTTGATGCGCCGGCCCGAACCGTCCAACGTATCCAAGCCCTGATTGGGATGGCCGCGTGAACTGTGACATGATCCGGCGTCACGGAGAGAGCGCGGGCCAGCCTCATGTATAAGTCTCACTTCGGCTTGCAGGAACAGCCCTTCGGCATCACGCCAGACACCAGTTTTGCCTACGCCTGTGCGAGTCATCAGGAGGCGCTCAACACGCTGCTGGTGGCGGTGAAGAACGGTGAAGGCTTTATCAAGATCACGGGTGAAGTCGGCACCGGCAAGACGCTGCTGTGCCGCCGTTTCCTGGCGACCTTGGACGAAACCTTTGTCTCGGCGTATATCCCGAACCCCTATCTCGAACCACGTACCTTGTTGCTGGCGCTGGCCGGTGAGCTTGGGGTTGACCTCTCGCCAGAGGCCGACCAGCATCATCTGATCAAGGGGCTGACGCAGGCCCTGCTGCAATTCGCGGCGCAGAATAAATCGGTGGTGTTGTGTCTCGACGAGGCGCAGGCGATGCCACTGGAGAGTCTCGAGGCGCTGCGCCTGCTGACTAATCTGGAAACGGAAAAGCGCAAGCTGTTGCAGGTGGTGCTGTTTGGCCAGCCCGAGCTCGATGAAAAGCTCAATCAGAAATCGGTGCGCCAGTTGCGTCAGCGCATCACCTTTCAGTATCACCTCGACGCGCTGGGCGGCGAGGAGCTTGATTATTATCTGGCGCATCGCTTGCGGGTGGCCGGTTATGTCGGCAACCGTTTGTTTACCAAGCGTGCGGTGGGCGTCTTGCATCGCGCCACGGGCGGGATTCCGCGTCTGGTGAATGTGTTGTCACACAAGGCCATGATGCTGGCTTTTGGCGAGGGGCTCGCACAGGTCTTGCCACATCATGTGCGTGCTGCTGCGAGCGACACGCCTTCCATCCAAAAAAGTTGGTTGCGCTGGTACGTGACCGCCCTGTTGTTTATTGTGGCGGGCAGCGTAGGCTGGGTGGTGACGCAATGAATGCGGATGCGCAACCATGAGCCTGATTAATCAAATGCTGCAGGATTTGGAGAAACGGCGCGCATCCGCCGCCGAACGCGGTGCAATGCCGAGTCAAGTCCGCGTCTTGCCGGCAACCGAGAAAACCCGTTTAGGTGCGTGGATCGCAATCGGTAGTATCGCGCTGACGGCATTGGCAGGCGGGCAATATTGGCTGGTGCAGCAACGAGCGGCGATGTCGCCCCCACCACCAGCGGCTCAAGCGCAGGGGGCGGAACCTGTCGCTGCGCCGGGAGTGAAATATCTGACCCAAGGCCCGGCAACCCTGCGCGCCCTTGATCTTGCGGTAGTGCCGGCACCCAAGGCAGCGGTTGCGGTGCGTCCGCCGGCAGCGCCAATGGCCGGTATCGCACCGAGTTCCGCACCGAGTGCCGTGGCGCCTGTTGTTGACACTAAGGCGCCCCAGCCGCCTCTTGCAATGGCTGCTGTGATCGCGACCGAGGTGCCCGCCGCACCGGCCGCAAGCGCTGCCAAGGTTGTGCCGCCGGCAGGTGACGCCAAGGTGGCGTCTGCGAGCGCTGTGAGCGCCGTGAGCGTTATTGCGCCGTTGCCGCCGGTTGCGCCGAAGCCGCGCGCCGCAGATATAGGTGGCGAGCCGCGCGTGCAGCTTGCTGCGACCGGCGCGCAGATCGACAAGCGTATGCAGACGCTGACGCCGGCACAAATGGCGGAAAATGAATATCGCGAGGCGGCAAATTTTCTCGGTCAGGGCAGGCTAGTTGAAGCGCAGGATTCGTTCAGGCAGGCGCTGCAAAATAACCCGCTGCATGCCGGTGCGCGTCAGGGTTTGTTTGGGCTGCTGGTTGATGCCAAGCGCACCCCTGAGGCCGAGCAACTGCTCAAGGAAGGGCTCAAGCTCAATGCCAACCAGCCCGGTTTGGCGATGGCACTGGCGCGTTTGCAACTGGATCGTGCCGATGCCAATGCAGCCATCGAAACCTTGCAGGCATCGGCGGCCAGCGCGCAGAACAGTCCCGACTATCTGGCTTTTTTTGCCGGGTTGTTGCAGCGTCAGTCGCGCCATCGCGAGGCTGTCGAGCAGTATCTGGCGGCGCTGCGCCTGGCGCCGAATTCTGGGGTCTGGTTGATGGGGCTGGGTATTTCTTTGCAGGCCCTCGGCAGGAATACCGACGCGCAGGATGCTTTTCGTCGTGCAAGGGCGAGCAATACGCTGAACGCCGAACTGCAGGCCTTTGTCGACCAACGTTTGCGCCAGTTGCAATAACGCTGTGATCTACTGATGTTGCATAAGTTCGCGTCAACGAATGGGAAGATCTCTCAGCCGCATGCCGTTGAGTGAGGGATTGAGCGCACTGTTTGGCGGGAACGAGAAACGCTCGATAGTTCTTCCTTGCGTAGCGGAGTGTTCGTAAGGCCTTAACCCTGTTTCAGCGTTCTGCCCACCATCCAGCCGTGTACTTCTGTTGCGCCGGCCTGGCGTAAGGTGCGCGCCAGTTCATTGAGTGTCGCGCCGGTGGTCATTACATCATCAATGACGGCAATGCGCAGGCCCGAGAGGTCGGTGTTGTAAACAAACGCACCACGAACATTTTTGGCGCGTTCGCGCCACGGCAGCATCGCCTGTGGCGCACGATCCTGCACGCGCCGGCAGGCCTTTGCATTCAGCGGAGTGTTGGTCAACACGCTGGCGACACGCGCGAGTTCCAGCGCCTGATTGAAGCCGCGTTCGCGCAGGCGGGCCGGACCGAGTGGCATCGGCACAATCAAATCGACGGGGGTGGGGTGGCTGGCGCAGAGGGCTTCGGCCAGCATCGGCGCGAGCGCCAGATTGCCCGCGTATTTGAATTGCTGGATCAGCGTGCTGAACGGCCAGGCATATTGATACGCCGCCGAGACGCTGGCATAAGCGGGCGGGTTGGCGATGCAGGCTCCACAGAGTTGTGCCGCGGTGGTGGGCGTGGCGCATTGCGGGCAGCGTGCATGGGTTAACGCCGGTAGTTGCGCATGGCAGGCGTCGCAGAGCGGGCGCAGTGGCGCCGGGGCGCTACACAGCAGGCAGCGTTGCGGCAGAATTGCATGCACAAAACGTGTGCAGTAGTCGAATATCACCCCTCTTGAATTTGACAGGGGGCGGGGCATGACTGATGATGCGTCGCGCATGAATTAACGCCTTTTTTGTCCGCAGCAGACAACCATTTTCGGGCCATTCCATGGATACCATGAGTCACAACGCAGCGACCGCTGTTGCCGCCGACAGCGTCGTCGCCAACGCCAAGATTTCACGCTGGAGCGTCGAGCAGGTCGAGGCCTTGTTCAACCTGCCGTTTAACGATTTGCTGTATCGCGCCGCCGGCGTGCATCGAGAACACTTTGATCCGAATGCCGTGCAGATGTCGACCCTGCTGTCGATCAAAACCGGCGGCTGCCCCGAGGATTGTGGTTATTGCCCGCAGGCGGCGCGTCATCACACTAGCGTTGAAAACGAAGCCATGCTGTCGGTTGATGAGGTGGTGGCCGCCGCGCGCGCTGCGCGCGACAAGGGCGCCACACGTTTTTGCATGGGCGCGGCCTGGCGCGGCCCCAAGCAGCGCGAACTCGAGCGCGTGCTCGGCATGGTGCGCGCGGTGCGCGAACTGGGCATGGAAACCTGTGCCACGCTGGGCATGTTGAAAGAAGGTCAGGCCGAACAATTGAAGGAGGCCGGGCTCGATTACTACAACCATAATCTGGATACCGCGCCCGAGTTTTACGGCAACATCATTTCAACGCGCACGCAGGACGATCGTCATGACACGCTCGACAAGGTGCGCGCTGCCGGTCTCAACGTCTGCTGTGGCGGTATCGTCGGTATGGGTGAAAGCCGTCGCACGCGTGCGGCGCTGCTGGTGGAAATTGCCAACCTTGATCCGTATCCAGAAAGCGTGCCGATCAACAATCTGGTGCAGGTCGAAGGCACGCCGTTGCACGGCACCGATACGCTCGATCCGCTGGAATTTGTACGCACCATTGCGTGTGCGCGTATCACCATGCCGAAGGCGATGGTGCGTTTGTCGGCCGGCCGTCAGGCCATGTCCGACGGCATACAGGCGCTGTGTTTTTTCGCTGGTGCGAACTCGATTTTCTACGGCGACAAACTGCTCACTACCGGCAACCCTGCAGCAGAGCGCGATCGCGAACTGATGCAACGGCTGGGTTTGCACGCCATGGGTGGCGGGGCCTGACGTATGTCGTTTGAAGAGGCCGGCGCGGAGGCCGGTTCTTCCGCACAATTGCCGGCTGCGGTGCTGGCGCCACAACTCGAGGCGCTCGCATCACAGGGACTGTTGCGCAGTCGGCGGCTTTTGCAATCGCCACAGCAGGCGCAGGCCACGGTTGACGGTCGTCAACTGGTCGCGTTTTGCAGCAACGATTATTTGGGACTGGCCGCCGATTCGCGGTTGCGCGACGCTGCGATCGAGGGCGCCCATCGCTATGGTGTGGGCGCCGGTGCCGCGCATCTGATCCTCGGCCATTCCACCGCCCATCACCAGCTGGAGCAGGCGCTGGCGGCATTTGTGTCGCTGCCGCGCGCCCTGCTTTTCTCGACTGGCTATATGGCCAACCTGGGTGTGGTGACAGCACTGGTGGGGCGCGGTGACGCGGTGTTTGCCGACCGCCTTAATCACGCTTCGCTCAACGATGCGGCGCAACTCTCACGCGCCGAGTTCAAGCGTTATGTCCACGGCGATTTAGCGATGCTGGAACGCGCGCTCGCCGCGCATCCGGCGCGGCGCAAGCTGGTGATCAGCGATGCCGTCTTCAGTATGGATGGCGATATTGCGCCGGTGGCCGCCTTGCTCGGGCTGTGCGAACGGCATGACGCCTGGCTCTTGCTCGACGACGCCCACGGCTTTGGCGTTTTGGGTAAGACGGGCGGCGGCGTGCTGCAACACTACGGCATTGCTTCCGAGCGGATCATTTACATGGCGACCCTGGGCAAGGCCGCGGGTGTATCCGGTGCCTTTGTGGCTGCGGCTCCTGCTGTGATTGAATGGCTGGTGCAGCGTGCGCGGCCCTATGTCTACACCACGGCAACGCCACCGCTACTGGCGCATGCCTTGTTAAAGAGTCTGCAGATCATCGCCGCCGGCAGTGATCTGCGCGCGCGATTGGCGGCGTCGATTGCGTCTTTCCGGCGGGGGTGTGACGGCCTGCCGTGGCGCTTGATGCCCTCGGACACGGCGATCCAGCCGCTGGTGATTGGCGGCAGTGAGGCGGCAGTGCAGGTTGCCGAGGCATTGGCCGCGCATGGATTACTGGTGCCGGCGATTCGTCCGCCAACGGTGCCGGATGGTACGGCGCGTCTGCGTGTTTCACTAAGCGCCGAGCATCAACCCGAACAGATTGATCAGCTGTTGCGCGCTTTGCATGCCATAGGCGCTGCGTCATGAGTGTGCGCGTGCACGTCGAGGGTAGCGGCCCCGCGCTGGTGTTGTTGCACGGCTGGGGCATGAATGCGGCGGTGTGGCGGGATCTGAGCGCAACGCTGGCGCCTGACTTTTGCGTGCATGCGGTTGAGATGCCAGCGTTTGGTTGCGGTGAATTCGAATCGGTTGATGCCACCTCGGCAGCGATCATAGACGCGCTGGCCGCCGCCTTGCCTGCACGCGTGACCGTTTGCGGCTGGTCGTTAGGCGGGCAACTGGCACTGGCGTGGGCGCAACGTTATCCAGCGCAGGTTGCGCGTTTGATCCTGCTGGGGACGACGCCGCGCTTTGTTTGCAATGACAGTTGGGCGCACGGCATGGAAGACGAAACGTTTGAAAGTTTTGCCGCTGATGTGGCCGCCAGTGTGCCGCGCGCCCGCATGCGTTTTTTGACGCTGCAGGCCAACGGCGATCATGCGACGCGCGAAGTGCTGCGTGAACTGCGCGAGGCGAATGCAAGGGGGGGCGAAGCGGGGGGCAAGGCGCTGGCTGCGGGTTTGGCGCTGTTGCGCGAGATGGATTTACGCGCTGATCTGGCGCAGATTGCGCAGCCGGCACTGGTGATGCACGGGGTTAACGACGCCTTGATCCCGCAGGCGGCGGGCGAGTTTCTGGCGCAGGCGCTAGCGCAGGCCGAATTTGAAAGCATGGCCGGCGCCGGGCACGCATTATTTATAACGCGCGAAGCGCAGGTGGCAAAACGCATTCGGGAATTCCATGGCAGACACTGACACGCTTATCGACAAACGCTCGGTTCGCCGCTCTTTCGAGCGTGCCGCAGAAACCTATGATGGTGCGGCTGTTCTGCAGCGCGAAATCGGTTCTCGCATGTTGTCGCGGCTTGATTATGTGCGTCTGCAGCCGTCGCTCGTGCTCGATGCCGGCTGCGGCACCGGGCACGCCACGCAGGATTTGCAGCGACGTTATCCAGCCGCCACGGTCTGTGCGCTGGATCTCGCGTTTTCGATGGTCAGCCGCGCCTGTGCGCGCAGCGGCTGGGCACGTCGTTGGAGCGGCCGCGGTTTGCGCGGTGTCTGTGGCGATATTGAAAGCCTGCCGTTGCGGCCGGCCGCGGTGGATTTGTTATGGTCGAATCTTGCGTTGCAGTGGGTCAATGATCCGTTGCGTGCGTTCGGGGAATTTCGTCGTGTAACCAAGCCGGGAGGTTTGCTGATGTTTACGACTTTCGGTCCCGACACGCTCAAAGAGTTGCGCGCCGCCTATCAGGGCGCCGATCAGCACACGCACGTCAACCGCTTTGTCGATTTGCATGATCTGGGCGACATGCTGGTGCAAGCGGGGTTTGTCGACCCGGTGATGGATATGGAGCAGTTGACGCTCACTTATCAGGATGTGCGCGCGCTGATGCGCGATCTGAAGGCGATTGGTGCGCACAATGTCACCGCCGGGCGTCCGCCTGGCATGAGTGCGCGTGCAACGCTGGCGGCGGTGGAGCGCAACTACGAGGCGTGGCGTCAGGAAGGCCGATTGCCGGCGACTTTCGAGGTGATCTACGGCCACGCCTGGGCGCCGCTACCGCGCAAGACGGCCGACGGCCGGCCGATTATTCCGATCAAGGCCGGCTGACCTCTCCGATGCCTATTGTTGCGCCCATCGCGCCGCGCGGGTTTTTTGTTACCGGCACCGATACGGGGGTCGGCAAAACGCGTGTCGCTTGTGCGCTGTTGCGTGCGCTGGTGCGCAGCGGCGTGCGTGCCGTCGGCATGAAGCCGGTCGCCGCTGGCGCGGTGCATGATGCCGAGGGGCTGCTGAATGAAGATGTGGCCGCGCTCAATACGGCCAGCGCGTTTGTCGCGCCGCGCGCACTCGTCAATCCATATTGCTTTGAGCCGGCGATTGCGCCGCATATCGCTGCCGCGCGTGTGGGCGTCGAAATCGAACTGGCGCGGATTGCCGCAGCGTTCAATGCACTGACGCTGCAGGCAGATACGGTGGTGGTCGAGGGCGCAGGTGGTTTTTGTATTCCGCTAGGCGACGCTCTCGATAGCGCCGAGCTTGCCGCACGCCTGGGTCTGCCAGTGATTCTGGTGGTGGGTTTGCGTTTGGGATGTCTGAACCACGCGCTGTTGACAGCGCAGGCCGTCAGGGCGCGTGGATTGACGCTGGCCGGCTGGATCGCCAATCGTATCGACCCCGCCATGGAGGCGGTTGACGAGAACGTCTCGGCGCTTGCTGACCGTTTGGGCGCGCCGTTGCTGGCGGAATGGCCCAATGCGCCGGCTGGGGTCTTGGCGCTGACCCTTGAATGGCTTGATATCGCGTAAACGGATACGCGCGACCATGGCCGATGCAACGTCCGAGCTTGGCCGTTAAGGGCGGCGCGAATTGCTCAAAAAAACAGGCAATTAAAACGCTAATCCGGAGGGAACTAGATGGGTATTCGGTTGCCTATGATGAGGTCAATATGATAAATTCCGCCTGATTTTTCGAGTGCTAGCTCTGATTTATATCATCCCATATCAGGCCAGCAACAATTCGACGGGGGTTTAGGCGGTTGTCGGGTTTTTATAGCCCCGCAGCACGTCACCCGCAGCGAATTTCAGACGGGTGGTTCCTAAACCCGTTGTGGCACTGTTCCCTGAGCTCGAGGGGAGCCGGGTCTGGCGTCGTGATTGCTCGCCATGGCTTCCGTAGGAATTTAACGCACCGTTGGAGTGAAGCATGATCAGTAAGTGGGCACAGTGTTTTCTGGCAGCATTGATTCCGGCGCTGACGCCGGCCGTGGCGGGGGCCGAGCGCTATAACCTGCAGGCGCCGCAATCCATCATTGCACATGAAATTTATGACCTGCACACGCTGATCTTCCTGATCTGCTGTGTGATTTTCGTGGCGGTGTTCGCTGTGATGACGTATTCAATCATCAAGCACCGTAAATCGGTCGGCCACAAAGCCGAGCAATTTCACGAAAATACAGCAGTCGAAATTATCTGGACGATCGTGCCGTTCATTATTTTGATTGGCATGGCGATCCCCGCCACGAAGACGATCTTGTCGATGAAGGATACCTCTAGCCCGGATATCACCATCAAGGCTACCGGCTACCAGTGGAAGTGGGGTTACGATTATTTGCACGAGGGTGTGAGTTTCTACAGCGCGCTGGCGACGCCGCGAGATCTGGTGACGGACAAGTCGCCCGAAGGTGCGAAAAAGCGCGCCGAGCGTCCCAATTATTTGCTGGAAGTTGATAATCCCGTGGTGGTGCCGGTCGGCAAGAAGGTGCGCATTATTACCACTGCCAACGACGTGATCCATGCCTGGTCGGTGCCGGCGTTTGGTGTCAAGCAGGATGCCATTCCGGGCTTTGTTCGGGATACCTGGTTCCGTGCCGACAAGATCGGTGTTTATCGCGGTCAATGCTCGGAACTGTGCGGCAAGGAACACGGCTTCATGCCGATCGTGGTTGAAGTGGTCGCGCAGGAGAAATACGACCAGTGGATCGCCGAGCAAAAGAAAAAGACGGCATCCAGCGCCATGGCAGCGGGCACGATGGATGGCACGGCGGTCTATGAGAAACACTGTACCGCTTGCCACGGTGCCGGTGTGGCAGGCGCGCCCAAGTTCGGTGACAAGGTTGCCTGGGGGCCGCGCTTGAAGCAGGGGCAGGAAGTTCTCTATACCCACGCGATCAAAGGCCACAATGCGATGCCGCCCAAAGGCGGTGCCGCCGACATGTCGGATGATCAGATTAAAGCGGCGGTGGACTATCTCTCGGCGGCTGGCAAGTAAGCCGCGCATCGACCGGAACCCAATACGAATTTGTAGGAGAGCAGAATGGAAGCAGCACACACACACGACCACGCGCACGGCCACGCTCATGACCACGACACCCACGCGCATCACCCCTCGGGGCTGATGCGGTGGGTGACCACGACCAATCACAAGGACATCGGCACGCTTTATCTGCTGTTCAGCCTGGCCATGTTCTTTATGGGGGGCGTGCTTGCCTTCGGCATTCGTGCTGAATTGTTTCAACCCGGTCTGCAATTCTGGGAGCCGCAATTCTTCAATCAGCTGACGACCATGCACGGTCTGATCATGGTGTTTGGCGCCATCATGCCGGCCTTCGTCGGCTTCGCCAATTGGCAGATTCCGATGATGATCGGTGCTCCAGATATGGCCTTCGCGCGGATGAACAACTGGAGTTTCTGGCTGTTGCCCCCGGCGGCGATTTTGCTGGTGGCCTCGTTCTTCGTGCCGGGCGGTGCGCCGGCCGGTGGCTGGACCATGTATGCGCCGTTGTCGACGCAGATGGGGCCGGGCATGGACCTTGGTATTTTCGCGCTGCACATCCTGGGTGCTTCTTCGATCATGGGTTCGATCAATATCGTGACGACGATTTTGAACATGCGCGCGCCCGGCATGACCCTCATGAAGATGCCGCTGTTTGTATGGACCTGGCTGATCACCGCTTATCTGCTGATCGCTGTGATGCCGGTGTTGGCGGGGGCGATTACGATGTTGCTGACTGACCGCCACTTCGGTACCAACTTCTTCAACGCCGCAGGCGGCGGTGACCCGGTGATGTTCCAGCACATTTTCTGGTTCTTCGGGCATCCCGAGGTCTACATCATGATTTTGCCGGCCTTCGGTATCGTCTCGCAGGTGATCCCGGCGTTTGCGCGTAAGCCGCTGTTCGGTTATGCCTCCATGGTTTATGCCACGTCATCCATCGCGATTCTCTCGTTCATCGTCTGGGCCCACCACATGTTCACCACCGGCATGCCGGCGGCGGGTCAGTTATTCTTCATGTTCGCCACCATGCTGATCGCGGTGCCGACCGGCGTGAAGGTCTTCAACTGGATCGCGACTATGTGGAAAGGCTCGATGACGTTCGAGACGCCGATGCTCTTCGCCTGCGGCTTTTTGTTTGTGTTCACGATGGGCGGTTTCACCGGTCTGGTGTGTGCGATCACCCCGATCGATATTCAGCTCCAGGATACCTATTACGTGGTGGCGCACTTCCATTACGTACTGGTCGCCGGCTCGCTGTTCGCCATTTTCTCCGGGACTTATTTCTGGCTGCCGAAATGGACCGGGCACATGTATGACGAGACGTTGGGGAAATACCATTTCTGGAGCTCTTTGATTTTCTTCAACATCACCTTCTTCCCGATGCACTTCCTCGGTCTGGCGGGTATGCCGCGCCGGATTCCTGACTATGCCATGCAGTTCGCCGATTTCAACATGCTCGCCTCGATCGGCGCGTTTGGTTTTGGCCTGTCGCAGTTGCTGTTCGTGGCAGCAATCATCAAGTGCGCCCGCGGCAGTGGCGAAAAAGCGCCGGCTAACCCGTGGGAAGGCGCCGATACGCTTGAGTGGACACTGCCTTCACCGGCACCCTACCATTCCTTTGAAACGCCGCCGGTCATCAAGTAGAGCATGGACATGGTGTCGCCAAAATTGAAGACCGCGCTGCTACTGATTTCGGTGGCGCTGGCCTTCTTTGTTGCCGTCTTCATCCGCCACTGGTAATGGTCAATCTCCCGCAATTGAATCTGCTGACGATGCGCAAGCTGTTCGTCGTCTCGGTGGCGATGTTCGGCTTCGGATTTGCGCTTATTCCGTTTTATCAAAAAATTTGTGAAGTGACCGGGATCAACCGGCTGATTAAGCCCGATGAGGTGTCCAATACCCAGGTTGATCTGACGCGGTTGGTCACTATCGAACTGGATTCAAATTTGCGTAGCGAGTTGCCGTGGACTTTCCGTCCTGTGCAAACCAGTCTGCGGGTCCATCCAGGCGAGCTGACCACCATCATGTATGAGATTCGCAATACGTCGAATCGCGCGATTACGGGTCAGGCGATACCGAGCTACGGGCCACAGCTGGCAGAACGGTTTTTCAAGAAGCTGGATTGTTTTTGTTTTACGCCGCAAACCCTGCAGCCAGGCGAGTCACGGCAGATGCCAGTGGCTTTTGTGATCGAATCCGGGCTGCCACAGAACGTCGGCACCATCACCCTGTCGTATTCTTTTTTTGAAATAGAAGGGGCCGCTAAAAAAGCGAGCCTATAGGTTGATATTGGAAAAAAAAGTTAAGGCGACACCGTTGCAGGTCGCCAAAGCAGTATTCTGGTCTTTCTTTGGCGTGCGCAAGCGCGCGGAATATGAGAAGGACGCGGTTGCATTGACACTGCAACAGGTGGTAACGGCAGGAATTATCGGTGGCATTATTTTTGTATTGAGTCTCGTTATGCTGGTGCGTTTCATCACCCGCTAACAAACTGTAATCTGGGCTATCAGGGAGAGAGCATCATGTTGAACCAGTCTGCGCGTTATTTTGTGCCGGAGCCTTCGTACTGGCCGATTGTCGGTTCTGTTGCGTTGCTTAGTATGGCTTCGGGCGCCGCGTTGTGGATGAACGACGCATCCTGGGGAAAGTTTCCCCTCATCGTCGGCTTATGCCTGCTGTTTTTGATGATGTTTGGCTGGTTTGGCGCGGTCGCGCGTGAAAGCGAAGGCGGTCAATACAACAAGCAAATCGACCTGGGTTTTCG
>CAMDSO010000075.1 GCA_945906935.1 Bordetella parapertussis | reverse complement strand
CGAGAAATCAGGCCGGCGCGCGCGGTTGCTCGCGCTCCGCATCCGGCTTCGCAGCGGATGCGGTGAAGAAAAAAGCAGAGCTCACTGCGGAACAAAAAACCGAAATCCGCGACCGCGTTAAACGCCTGAAGACCGAGCGCGCTAAGTCGGAACAGGGCAAGGCCACGCCCGCCGCACCGGTGAAAACAGAGCCCAAACGCATGTCGAAACCGAAAGGGAAAACGACGGCGAGAGCCTAAGCCAGTTTCGCCACGCAGCAAATAAAAAGGCAGGAGGTGATCCCTGCCTTTTTGCCATTAAATTTACAATAAAAACAGATATTTACATCACAACACTTCACTTCAGCCGCGACAGAAAATAAGCCAGGTCACCAATCTGCTCGTCGTTTACCGAATGCAGCACATCGGACATCGCCGCATCGTAACCGCGCCGCGCGTTGGCTTTGTATTCGCGCAACGTCTTCGCCAGATAGTCTTCGCGCTGGCTGGCGATACGCGGCACATTTTCACCACCGGCGTAGTTTGAGCCGTGACAGATATTGCAGCGGTTTTGTTCGGCGAGCGTGCGCGCGGCGTCCATGCGTGCCGCATCAGGCGTACCTGCGGGCGGTTGTGGCGGCGGCAGTTTTGAAATCGCCGCTGACAGCGCCTTCAAGTCGTTGTTGCTGATGCCCTGCGTCATCTGATTCATCAGCGGCACCGCGCGAATTTTGTCGCGGAACATGAATATCTGGATACTCAAAAAAAACGCCGGTTGCGCGCCGAGTGAGGGTGTTAACGGCACAGTCGATTGGCCGTTCTCGCCGTGGCAAGCCAGGCACGTGGCGAGGCGCTCCTGTACCGTTTCTGCGGTGGCGGGGGCGGCGAAGCTAAAAAGCAGCGCGGCGGCCAAACCGCAACGTATTATGTCCAACAGTTTTTTCATTTCAGGCCAGGAAAATGCTGGTGGCGGCAGGCAAGGCGCTTCCCCCACCCTCACCATAGCCCTCCCGCCGGGGCGGGAGGCGCTTACTTTGGCTACGCCTTCGGATAATTAGCGCTTTGCGACGTTTGTCGCGCCATACGTTACGCGATAAATCGCGCCGGCGTGATCATCCGACACCAGCATCGAACCATCTTTCATTATCGCCACATCCACCGGGCGGCCAAGATAGGCGTTGTTCACCATGAAGCCAGTCATGAATACTTCCTGCGATTTCACCGTGCCGTTCGGGTTCAGGCGCACGACGATCAGGTCGCCGCCGGTTTTTACCGTTTTGTTCCACGAGCCGTGACGCGCGACGAAAATCGCGTTCTTGTAACCGGGGAACATATTGCCGGTGTAAAAACGCATGCCCAACGGCGATGAATGCGCACCCAGCAGCGTGGCGGGGCCGACGTAATCCTTGCATGATTTGCCCCAACCCATTTCGCGGTCGGTAAAGGTGCCGTTGTGGCAATACGGGAAACCGAAATGTTGCCCCGCTTTGGTCACGCGATTCAATTCATCTTCGGGCAGGTCTTCCGACAGCCAGTCGCGGCCATGCTCGGTGAAATACAGTTCTTTGGTCACCGGGTTCCAGTCGAAGCCCACCGAGTTCCGCACACCCACTGCGTAGACTTCCATGTTGCTGCCGTCGAGATTCATGCGGCGTATCTGCGCATGACCGGGCGGCGGCTCGCAAATATTGCACGGCGCGCCAACGTTGATGTAGAGCTTATTGTCCGGCCCAATGCCGATATAGCGCCAACCGTGCGACGCGTGGTTGGGCAGATCATCGTAAATCACCACGGGCTTGGGCGGATTGTCGAGGTTGTCTTCGATGTTTTCAAACTTCGAGATCTTGGTGCCCTCGGCGACATACAGCGTGCCTTTGTGGAACGCCAGGCCATTCGGGCGATCCATCCCCGACGCAATCACTTTGGTTTCGCGCTTGCCGCCCTTGTCGACCACGGCGTAGACCTTGTCAAGCAGGCGGTTGGACACGAACACCGTGCCTTTGTCTCCGATGCGCAGCGTGCGCGCATTGCCTATGCCGTGCGCGTAGACCTCGACATTAAAGCCTTTCGGCACTACGAGTTTCGGCAACTCCGCCTCTGATACGCCCATCGGCGGCGGCGCCACATTGGCGAGCCGCTTACCGATCTCCGCACTCGGGATATCGCCACGCCCCGGCACCAGGGTCGGCGCGGGCTGTATGCTCGGGATCGGCACGGACGGCTTGACTGCCGGCGCAGCAGCGGGCGTGTCGACAGGTTGCTGGGCGCTTGCCACCGGCACGTTAAAGATCGCCGCGATCAACCCCGCGACCATGACACGATGCAATCTCAGTAGACCGTTACTCATGACAAGACTCCCCCTGGTTAATTGTGAAGACACTTTAGGCGGGATTCAAATCGACAGCCCGCTCATTTAGGTTAGAGTTGGACTTTACCACGGCCTTCTGTACCCCGCCTGTGTGTTATTCGCCGTAACTAATGCGTCGATAGATGGGCCTATTTTCCGCAGTCTGGTGGTTATATGCACCGGTTCGGTTGTGTTTTCGGAAATCGGCCCCGGGGTTGCAATACTTTCCGTCGGAATCACCGGTGCAGAGTTGTCAAATGACAGCCTAAAAGCCTGGAATTACACCCCGATAGGCCTGGCAGTAAATGCTGCCGCTTATGCTTCAGGAGTAAATGCTAAAACTCTCGCCATGTTAGTTGAGAGCAAGATTACTGACAGTCAAACCAACGAAGTCATTAGTGATGCATTAGCCACTATTGACGGGGAGTCCTTTAGAACCGGAGCCGGATCGGTGGAATCCCTGACTGAAATGGCAAAGAAGGCTGTCCGTTTAGCCATGCAAACGGCGGCTGACACAACCCCGACGCCAGCCAAATAGTATCTGCCGTGCCATGCGGGCAAAACGGAAATGACGAGGCACAATTAACAGTTCAAGCGCGATTTTCCCTCGACCATGTTGCACGCACACCGCCCTATAAATACCAACCTATTCTCCGGTTGGTAATTTTGTCTTCCGCCGCGTGTTCACGCGAGGGCCAGCGTGGGTTCCAGCGGACTTTGCAGCGGCACCTGACGGCGACGTTCGACGTTCGACGTTTAGCCGCTTACCGCCTGGCAGCAGCATATGCGCGCGGCTACTGCTGCGCAGCTACAGAAGTGCAAACCCTAGTTTAACGTCCATCAATCGGCTATCCTAATGGGCTGCCACATGCAAATCCAGAGTAATCGAATCTGTTTAAATAACATTAAGGACGATAGATGCCAAATTTTGCACAATCAATTAAAAATGAGATCACCCGTCTTGCACGCAGAGAAATCCGAAGCCAAACACTCTCCCTGCGCAAATCGTCGTTACAGCACCGCAAGGAAATTGCAGCGCTGAAACGACAAGCAGCAGAGCTCAAGACTGAAGTTAAACGACTGGGAAAGCTGTGTGGCGGCGGTATTTCGCCACAGAAATCCCAGGACACAACAGTGGCCCCCCGCTTTTCCGCCAAGAGCGTTAGCGCTCAACGGAAGCGTCTGGGAATTTCAGCAAATGACTTTGGAAAACTGGTCGGTGTCAGCGGAGTTACGATCTATGCCTGGGAACAGGGGCGATCACGTCCACGTAAGGCGCAGATACAAGCGTTAGGTTTAGTGCGGACATTTGGTAAAACGGAAGCCCGTGCCAAGTTAGGAAAACGCTAAAACGCATCAAAGCATACACCGCAGGGCCCGCGGGTCGCGCTACGCGACTCCCAGGCCGGCTCACTCGACAGCCGTTGCTCAAAGTACAGTGCGAGCCGCGGATCAGCTTCCAATCCGAGGGGGGCACGGCTTGCGTCCCTCGCCAGAGTAGAGTTGCAACCATGCAACGAATTGAGGCGATTCCGTGAATCTTCAAGAACGCGATCGACTCAACGACTTCCTACAACAATTAGTAAATGTTTCATTGCCACAAAAAGACGAGGACGCCGACGCATTGATCCGTGAAGCATGTGCCAGACAGCCGGCGGCGGCTTATCTACTGGTTCAGCGGGCGATGCAGTTGGAGGCTGGATTTCTGGCCGCCCAGGCACAGTGCGCGCAACTGCAAGCGGAACTAGAAAAATCCAGGTCAATCTCTTCAAGCAGTTTTTTGAATGATGCCAGCGCCTGGGCGCAGACCTGCCGCAGCGATGGGCACGCCATCCGCTCGCTGCACCTTCTGCGCAAGCGTCGGCTGTGCGCCCCATAGCTCCAAAGCAACAGCCAATAGCACCCGCGGCACCCGCGGCACCCGCCTGGGGCTCCAGTATGCTGGGAACGGTCGCTACCACTGCAGCGGGCGTAGTAGCTGGCTCGTTTCTCTTTCAAGGAATCCAAGGCCTGATGGGGCATCACAATCAGGCGCCCAATGCGGCTACGAACCCGCCTCCGCCAAAAGCCAACAAACTCGCGGCGAACACTGAAGACTCTACTGATCTACAGAACGATTCGAACTATTTCGCGGATGCGGGAAGCGCGGATTTCGGTTCTGGTGATGTTACCTAACACGGCACCGTTTTGAGCGATGCCGTGCTTAAATCTGGAAATTGCTCTGGATAGACACGCGCAGCCATTGCAGCGCAGTGGGGCTGATAGCCCCAGCAATATGCAGTGGCAGACGAAGGGTGCGGCGAAGACGAAAGACCACACAGATTAACAATTCTGCACGGGTTCTGCCTGAGCCATTGCTGCAGGCCCAAGCCCCCCCCCATTGGGTCTGGGGATTGCCAGAAGGCCTGTGGCGAGCATCGCATCGCTATGCTCAAAAACAGAAAGCCACTGAAAATCCCGTAGTTTTAAACTCCGCCGGTGGTGGTCAATCGCAGATTAGTGTAAAAAATGTGATTGCGGATCGCATTACTCCATAGCCGCCCCAGGCACTAATTCACGGAGCGTTACCAATGACTATTGATTCGACAATGAGATCGAGCTGCGCGGCCCTATCTCACGAGATTGGGGGGTTGTGCGAAATCACATCCGAGGTGATCAAATACTCACGCGCCGAGGGCGCTACTGCTGCCGAATGTGGGATCTCAGAAGGTATTGGGCAAACTGTAAAAGTTCGTTGTGGTGATGTCGAAACAATTAAACATAACCATAACAAAAGGATCGGAATTACAGTTTATTTAAATTACCGTCGCGGGCATGCCAGCACTTCAGATTTTTCACTAAGCGCTGTACGCGCAACTGTTGACGCGGCAATTTCGATTGCCCGATCTACGGCTCGAGACCAATGCGCTGCCCTTCCAGACGAACTCATGTTGGCGCGCGAGATCCCTGATCTTGACTTATTCCATCCTTGGGATTTATCGATCAAAGAAGCAATCGACATCGCAAACACTTGCGAAAGTGCCGCCTTTTCCGTGGCCAATGGAATCAACAACTCGGAAGGTGCGTCTGTTTCGGTTCAGCACTCACACGGGGTATTCGGTAACTCCCTGGGTTTCCTTGCGGGTTATCCGCGCTCGCTTCACTGGATTAATTGCGCTGTGATCGCGGGCTCAGGGGTTACGATGCAGCGCGATGCGTGGCATAGCTCTGCGCGTAGGGCCGCAGATCTCGATTCTCCGGCATTGGTTGGGCGCATAGCCGGGCGCCGTGCGATGAGTCGCCTTGGCGCTAAAAGGATACCGACCATGCAGGCGCCAGTGATATTTGAGGCGCCGGTCGCCTCCTCGCTACTCAGTCATTTTGTAACTGCCGCAAGCGGTGGCAATCTCTATCGGAAAGCCTCTTTTTTGCTGGATACTCTAGGTCGGGAAATTTTTTCGCCATTAGTGAATATTGGTGAGAACCCGCGTCTTCTCCGCGGGTTAGCCAGCGGCCCTTATGATGGGGAGGGTGTGGGGACACGTCAGCGTTGCGTAGTACAGGATGGTGTATTACAAGGATATTTCCTCAGTAGCTATTCGGCTCGAAAACTCGGCCTGAAGACTACCGGTAATTCCGGCCATTCATTTAATCTAAGCTTAAGGCCTACCACTGGGGACCTCAGCTCACTCATACGTCAAATGCGACGAGGGCTTGTAGTGACCGAACTGATGGGGCATGGCATCAACTTGGTGAACGGCGATTATTCACGCGGAGCTGCCGGCTATTGGGTGGAAAACGGTGAAATTGCTCATCCTGTGCAAGAGGTAACCATTGCAGGAAATTTGAAGGATATATTTCGGAGTATCCTTGCCGTAGGATCTGATGTTTTATATCGTGGGTCAAATCATTGCGGTTCGATATTGGTCGAAAAAATGAGTATTGGCGGGAAATAATAATTGAATGGGGATTATTAGTTGAGCCGTTTATCGCCATAGATTAAAAAATTTACCACGAATTATCAAAGTTTCTCGACTTCAAAACTTACCAAAGTTCCAATTTACTTGACATATGCCCACATACGTAAAAATGGTCGAGGTTTGGAGAGGGAAAACTGTCGAAAGTTTACACATGGGCGTTGCGGCTGTCGCAAATGCCAAGGGTGAAATCATCGACAGTTGGGGCGAAATTAATGAGAGTTTTTTTCCCCGCTCCGCTTTGAAGCCGATACAGGCGATCGCACTTGTTGAAACCGGCGCCTATGCATCCTGTCGGCTCGGCTTGCAGCACCTTGCATTGGCATGCGGTTCACACAACGCAGAACCGTTCCATACGGAGCTAGCCCTGGCATGGCTCATGCGCTTGGGATTATCGCAAGATTCGCTCGCATGCGGTCCTGATCTGCCTTGCGTTGAAAATCGAGCGCCCCACTTGTTTCATATGGCAATTAGGCGACAAAAAATTAATCATAATTGTTCGGGGAAGCATTTAGGGTTTCTTACGGTTTCCAAGCATTGCAACTGGCCACTGCATGGCTACCACGACATGGATCACCCTGCGCAAAATCTATACCTTGACTCGCTATCTGATTTGGCAAATATGGATTCGCGGCTCTTGGATTTTTCAGTCGATGGATGCTGTTTGCCTGCGCCCGCGCTGCCCATTGCCGACTTCGCGAAAATGATGGCACGTTTCTCTGTCCAGCAAGCGGCCTCACCCAAACGTCGCGCTGCAATCGGTTTGATACATCAAGCGATGCTTCAGCATCCGGAATACGTATCAGGAACCAATCAACCCAATGTCATCCTAGGGCGCGTTACTCAAGGACGCATCATCATGAAAATTGGTGCGGAAGGCTTTCTAACGGCATTCATGCCAAAACAAGGCATCGCAGTCGCGCTGAAAATAATTGACGGCACAGCACGCGGGAGGGTTCCCGCACTGATCGCTATTTTATTAAAAGCGGGATTGATCAGCATGGATGAGCATAAACAGTTATCAACGCTCGCCATGCCTGCGGTTACTAACAGTGTAGGGGCTGTTGTTGGCCATCTGCAAGCCTGCCTCTGAGATAAGAATCAATTCACGGACGTTGTGTTAGTGGTTTGTGCAGCCTGCTTGCTTTCATTATTCGCTGCCAATCCAATTTTCTGTGCTGAAAAAAGTCCCCAGAATAATCCGGCAACGGTAAGGATTGGTCCGCCGACGCCTGTTAGTGTAGCGAGCGCCCGGCCTGCAAATGAGTTGCCGACTACAGAATTGGCTTGCTGGAGGATTGTTCGTGTCGAGTTCTCCAGGGGCGCCGAGTCGAGCATTTTTCCAATGACACCTTTATAGATGATGTCTGAGATCGATACTGTGGGGTGACCCCTGGGCGCAGGACTGGCAGGGTTTTGTTCGTATGAGTCAATATTTCGGCTCTGCGGCGTATTGGTCGCTTGCGGAATGAAGGGTCCTTCTATGTTTTGAGTCGAAGAGAGCGGCAAGGCACCAGCATAAACTGGCGACTCATCGTTCGCGTCATCCATTGTTTCTGACGCGTATTGGCAGAGGCCATAGAATTTTTCAATGTCTCCACCGTTAATAATTTTTTGCCCATTTCTACCCTCGCGCAGGGATGCGTCGATCGTAGCGAGCTGTTGCGAGTTTCTATTGGGTTGGGTGGCCAAATTCATTCTGTCTAGCGCAAGCGTCTGCCCGGCATAGATGCGATCCGGGTTCTGAATATGATTGTCTTTTGCGATCTTAAGGGCTTGGAACATTGCTGCGTCTGGCGATGCATTTTGACCTGAACTTATTAGCTGTTTTTGCGCGATTGCGATGAGAGTTTCGCCTGACCGCACGCGATGGCTGAGTTTTAGGGAGGACGTTTGAGCGACTGAATCCCCGGGGCTATCGTGGACAGAGGCGAAGACCTTACGGAAATTAACGCGAGATTGTGCCCCTGACGCTTGTAGTGGCGTTTGCGATGCGCTTCTCAGGTTGGTCGTTTTAACTTCCATAGGCGTGAAGAGCTGTTATTACGGATTCCCAGCTGTATTTAAGTCCTCAATGCACTCCACGGAATAAAGCAAGATTAGTGCCTAAAAAAATTTGACACCCCCGGTCGAGTAGGCCGGGGAAATTGCACCTCCAGCCTCTTACAGAACCGGAACGGAGCATGAACCACTCGGCTCACCGCGCTCCCATCAGTTAAACACGCCCAACAACAGCGGGTCGGTGATCGGCCTGACCGGATTGAACCCAGAACCCTCAAGCGACGACCTAAAGCCTATCGAATACTGACTCAGCCCCGCATAATCGCCAGGGTGAGAATCACAAAATATGGGTATCCTGAAAAGCTCAAGTAAGTGCCATTCGGATCAGAGTAACTTTCCTGCCAACTGTAGATCGCGCGTTACAAATAAAAGATTATTTCACCCCTATTGGAATTTTTCCTCCGCCTGAGTTCCGACGCGAAAGCGCGTTCTAACAGGTTGAACGACATGAAAGCTGAAGACGACCTCACCGAACTGAAATCCCGTAAAAATTCCTACGCCTCGAAGCTGAAGAAGGCCGTTACCATGTGGCTATCTGAAGATGTCGTGACGCCTTTCAAAGTCCTGGCGGCTGAAGCGGGCATGCCGGACCGAAACGTGGCGACGTTGTTTCTGCGTGACTGTCTTGCCCCAAATCGAAAGGCGTCAATCCAGTGCTCGCCGGCCTTCTAACGGGCGCCATAAGGTGCGAAACAATGCGCTACTTCCGCAGCTGCCGCAGCTGGTGCATCTGCCGATGATGCGTTATCTCGCTTTGCGCTGCGTGGCCGTCGTTTTAGTCTCCGGCTCACTCCACGCCCACTCCACCGAATACCCCAACCGCCCCATCCGGTTCATCGTGCCCTACCCTCCGGGTGGTGGCATTGACGTGGTCGCGCGCGTGGTTGCACGGCGACTGGCCGATGAACTGGGGCAACCGATCGTGATCGACAACCGCGGCGGCGCTAATGCAATCGTCGGCACGCAGACCGCAGCGCGCGCCGCTGCCGACGGCTACACGATTCTGCTCGGCGTGCCGGCGAGTCTGACGGTCAATCCACTATTACACCGCGATCTACCCTATGACCCCGTGCGCGATTTTTCAGCGGTAGCGCAATTGACGCTCAATGCTTACCTGTTGACAGCGCATCCAACGCTACGCGCCAACACCGTGCGCGAACTAATCGACCTCGCGCGACTAAACCCGGGGAGCTTGAATTTTGGGTCTTCCGGCAATGGCAGTGCCGCGCATCTGATGCTCGAATTATTCAAGCGCACCGCAAACGTCGACATCGTACACGTGCCCTATAAAGGGGGCGGCCCTGCGCTCAACGATTTGCTTGCAGGCCAGATCCAGTTGATGGGCGGACCGATGATCTCGGCACTCTCGCTCGTCACCACTCGTCGCTTGAAAGGCATCGCGGTAACCACGGCCAATCGTATTGCCGCATTACCCGACGTACCGACGATCGCCGAAACGGTGCCGGGTTACGAATTAAGCGGCTGGTCTGGCGTGCTCTTACCCGCCAAAACGCCACAGGCGGTCATACAAAAACTCAATCGCGCAATCGAACGGACGCTGCAGTATCCCGAGATCCGTCGCCAGCTCGGCGAACAAGGCTCAGAAACCGTTGGCGGCGCCGCCGAAACATTTTCCACCTTGATTCACAACGAACTCAAAAAATACCGCATGCTCCTGCAATCCGCCGGCATTACCCGCGCCCCGCCATGATCGGATAGATTCCATCGCGGCAAAACCACAGGCATGCGCCACACACCACAAGGATACGGCACAGCACTGCGTTCGACGTAACGAAGACCATCCGTCCCACACCTTTCTGACCAGTTCAGCTTATCCTCCGCAGCTTAAAACTCGACAAACCATCGTCGTCCCCGTTACAACCTGGTTGCGCAGTCAATCAACAATCCGAAAGAAAAAGATTCCAGCCAAAGAATTCATCCCCGCATTGATTGGCTTGCTCTGCCTTATTCTGCAGGCTATTCCTGCCGCATCGGCTATGACCTGTAACGAGTACAGTAGCACCGTCAAAGAAGCACACAGTCAGCTTCGTCACGCTTCATCAGAGGCCGATTTTTCTCGCGCCAAACACTACGCTTGGCGAGCGAACAACGCCCTCGATCGGGCCGCCAAAGCAGCAACGGAATGTGCCTGCGACAAAGCCCACAGGGATTTCAAGAGCGCGGCTTTGTATGCTCGACGCGCGAAGAGTGCAAAAGACCCACAACAGTTGTCGAGCGCACTCGATCGTGCGCTACACGAATTCAATTCAGCCAGTCGTGCCTTGCACCTCTGTAGCCGCAACGAATAATCCGAAACAGCATCGCCAAACATTTAAAAATCACATCGCTTACCAGCCCCCTACTGCTCACCACATAATGGCCCCCATCGGCGACGCCTCTGGCAATAGGCTGTTTACGGAGCAACCTTACGATTGTTCACAGGGAGCATATTTCTAACGCCTGGTTTGCGCTAAGATCAAGATCAGGATCAGTCAAGCGTTTTCGGGGGGAGATAAGCATGTACATGTTCAAAAATAGCGGGGCCGGCCTTACCGCCATTGCGTTCCTTGTGGTGCTCAATACCGCACAGGCGCAGTCAATTACTTTTCTGACCGAGGAAAATCCACCCTTCAACTTTACGCAAGCTGGCAAACCCGCCGGCATCTCAACAGAGATCATCACTGAGATGATCAAGCGTGCAGACCTTAAAGCACGCTTTGAGATTTTGAATTGGGATACCGCCTATCGCCGTGCTCAGGCAGACAAGGACACCTGCCTGTATTCGACTGCACGACTTGCCGAGCGCGAACGGCTGTTTCGCTGGATCGGGCCAATCGCCAACAATAAATGGGTTCTGGTGGCGAAAAGCGATTTTTCGGCCAGCATCAACAACGATGCTGATGCACGCAAATACAAGATCGGTGCGATCAAGACCGATGCGAAAGCTGAATTCCTGCGCGCCAAGGCGATCACCAATATTTCTTATTCTGACACCGAAGTCGAAATTCCTCCCAAACTGTTTCTGAAGAAAGACGATCCGGCACGTATCGACTTGTGGGTGTCTGGTCTTTACGCGTACCAAACGGTGGCGGCAAAGGCCAAGGTCAGCGACGTCAAAACGGTCTACCGCGTGGGCGAACAGCCCCTCTTCCTTGCCTGCAGCCCGCGCACCTCGGACGACGTATTCAATAAGCTCTACGCCGCCGAACAATCCATGCGCAAGGACGGCACCTGGAACAAGCTCGCTACCATTAAGGAGATTGAGAAGCGTCTCGAAAAATAAGCCGGTGCCAAAGCGGCATCACTGCAGACCGTTTGTAATAGGTGGTGGGCGTCACTAATGCGGTGAGGGAAGAATTGGCGGCGCCCACGATGGTGCGAAATTACCCATAATCCGGCGCTATCGTTTCGTTTCGTTCCTGTTCGCACAAAAATACGACAGTCGATTACAACCACCACGCTCGTGCAAGCACCGGCACAAACACCCGGTATTTTCCACACACCAATCCCAAGAAACACAAAAAAAACACCATACGCTACCCCATACGGCCGACATGCCCCGCGGCCATGCACTGATGGATGGAAAACACCATGACTCAAGAACAAAGCACCACGCCACGCTATATCACCGGGCGCGTCATGCCCGTCGGCAAGGACAGGCAGCCCGAAACACGCATGGAACCATTGTTTCCTGCCGATGTTCGTCGTGTCAGCGTTTCGCTCGACATTCCCGATTACACGAAAGCAGGCGTTGAGGGCGCGATCACGCGCTTTCCCGCCTGCGTAGACCAGTTGATTGCGCAGGGCGCGCAACGCATCATGATTGCCGGCCTGCCAGTGTCCTCGCAGCTCGGTCGCACGCATGTGCTCAAACTGCTGGCCGAAACCACGCAACGCACCGGCGTAGCGGCCGATGGCCAGGGCGAAGCCACCGCGGCAGCCTTTAAACATCTGGGCGCGCGCCGCATCACTATTGCCAGCCGCTGGTCCGACGAATTAAACAATGCGCTGGTGCAATATCTCACCGAGGCCGGCCTCGAAGTGCTCGCCATCACGACGCGCGGCCAGTGGGCGCAGCAGGCGTTTTCGATGAGCTTCGATGAAGGCGTGCGCCTCGCCTTTCAGCTTGGCCGCGAGGCGATGCGTCAGGCGCCGCAGGCCGAAGGCCTGTTGATCGCCGGCGGCGCCTGGCGCAGCCTCGCCGCGGTGCCGATACTCGAAGAAGATTTCGGCATTCCGGTGGTCACCAACCCGATCTCAGAAATCTGGCGTTTGATACACGACGGCATTGCGCCACCGGTGAAGAACTGGGGACGCCTGCTGGCAGGTGCATGACCGTGCGCTGCGCTGAATCCAAGCGCGTATGCGACGTTGCGTATCACCGCCCCTGCCGTTAGCATCGCGCTACACCATCCCCTCGAAACGCCATGCGCAAACTCAAACACCTCTTCGATACCAACCTGGAATGGGCGGCAAACATCCGCAAACAAGACCCGCAGTTTTTTCAGAAGCTCTCGCAACAGCAATCGCCTGAATACCTGTGGATCGGCTGCTCGGACAGCCGCGTGCCGGCCAATCAGATCGTCGGTCTGCTGCCGGGTGAATTGTTCGTGCATCGCAATTTGGCGAACCTGGTGGTACACACTGATCTGAACTGCCTCTCGGTAATGCAATTCGCGGTCGACATACTCAAAGTGCACCACATCATCGTCTGCGGCCATTACGGCTGCAGCGGCGTACAGGCGGCGCTGCGCCGCGACCGCATTGGGCTCTCCGACAACTGGCTGCGCCACGTGCAGGACGTGCGTGAGAAACACAGCGCGCAGATCACCGGCACGCCGGGCGATGGCGCGGCTGCACGCCTGTGCGAACTGAATGTCATCGAACAGGCCGCCAATGTCTGTCAGACCACCATCGCACGTGACGCCTGGGAACGCGGCCAGCCGCTGGCGGTGCATGGCTGGATCTACGGCATCGAAAACGGACTGCTGCGCGATCTGAATACCACGGTTACGGCCGCCACCGAAGCGGATATGATCTACCAGTCGGCGATCGCGGCATTGGCCTCATAACATTGAGGCCATGACATAAGACCGCAAAGCCAGGCTGTTTACAGGTATCTTCAGCGAGGAGACAGGCATGATGAAGTTAAAGCCCCACGGTGCGGTGATCGCACTCCTACTAGCCCCGGCATTTGTAACGGCGGCTTATCCCGATAAACCGGTGCGCTTGGTCGCACCATTCGTGCCCGGCGGCCCCACCGATATTGTGGCGCGGGTGGTTGCACAGCGCCTCTCGCTGGCCTTCGGCCAGACCGTGGTCGTGGATAACCGCGGTGGCGCAGGTGGTGCGATCGGTTGCGAGATCGTCGCGCGTTCAGTGCCGGACGGCTATACGATCATGATTGGCTCGTCCGGCAATCTCGCCGTCGCCCCGGCGCTGTTTGCGAAACTGCCTTACGACCCGGTGAAGGATTTTCAGGCAATTACCCAGACCACTGCGGGGCCGCAGATCATCGCGCTGCATCCGGCGGTGCCTGCGAAATCGATCCCGGAACTGCTGGCACTGGCACGCGCCAAACCAGGTGGGCTCAACTATGCCTCGGGTGGCGCCGGCACCACTACCCAGCTCGGCATGGAATTACTCAAGTCCATGGCCAACATCGACATCGTGCACGTACCCTACAAAGGAACCGGTCAGGCGCTGAGTGATCTGATGTCGGGCCAGGTGCAGATCATGCTGGCGAGCCTGCTGCCGGCGATGCCACATGTCAAATCCGGCCGCCTGCGCGGTATCGCCGTCACCACGGCCGTCCGCAGCGCACTGCTGCCCGAAACGCCGACGGTGGCTGAAGGCGGCTTGCCGGGTTTTGAAACCACCTCTTGGCACGGCATGGTAGTCCCCGCCAAAACGCCGCCGGCCATCAGCACACGCATTCACACTGAAATGGTCAGACTGCTCAACCTGCCCGATGTGAAGGCGCTGTTTCTCGCGCAGGGCATGGAAACGGTCGCCAATCCACCGGCGCAATTCGCCGCTTACATTGCGACCGAAACCGAAAAATGGACCCGCGTGGTGCGCGCCATCGGCCTCACGCCGCAATAGCGACAGCGGCACCGCACACGGTTGCGGTGCCACACACCACAAGGTATCTTTCGACCTCGCGCCGTCAGCACGGCTCATAATAATTATTTTTTGGAGAAGAGAAATGCCCAGCCCGTCAAACGAGAAAACCGGCCGTCCCCATCTGCAACGCGACAGCCAGAAATGGGTCTTTGACTGGGTGATCAAAGAAACCGGCAACGTCTTCCATTTCCAGTCCGACGGTCGCGGCCGCCTGCCGCGCAATGTGCGCAACCACGACATGATTAGCAAGCACATGGGGCTGGCCGCACGCCGCCTCGAAAAAATGGCGGAAACCGAAGCCGAGGCGGGTCACCGCGATACCGCGATGGAACTCTATTACCAGACCGCCCTGCTGTGGCTCGACGCCCAGCACGTGGTATTTCAAACCAATGACGAAAAACGTTATCTGCACGGTGGCCTGATGCGCTGCTATGACAAGGTGCGGGAATTCGCCTCCTACAAAATCGAACACGTTGATATCCCATGGAACGGCACCATCGTCTCGGGCAACCTGCATCTGGCGCCGGGCGACGGCCCCAAGCCGCTGGTGTTCTATGTGCCGGGCTGCGATCAAACCAAGGAAGCGTGGCCGCATCCGAATTTCAACCAGGCGCAACGCCGCGGCATGCATCTGTTTTCATTCGACGGCCCCGGCCAGGGCGAGAGCAATCTGCGCGGCATTCGTCTCACCGCCGACAATTACGAAGAGGCGGCAAGTGCGGCGATTGATTACCTGATCAAGCGCCCCGAGGTTGATGCGAAAAAAATCGCTGTCTACGCGCTGAGCTTCGGTTCGCACTGGGGCATGCGCATCGCCGCGCACGACCACCGCATCGCCGCGCTGGCCGCGCCGTGGGCTTCGTTTGGCGACAAATACTATCTGATGACCGAAGAATCACCGCGCTACAAGCAGCTCTTCGCCTATCTCACGCAATCCAAGAGCGAAGAGGAACTCGACGAAGTGGTCAGCCAGATGCACATGGAGGGCCGTATGGACAAGATCCAGTGCCCGACGCTGATCGTCAACGGTGAGTTTGATCCACGCGCACCGGTCGATGAGATCTACCGCTTGTTCGACCAGATGAAGGCCCCAGCCGAATTGTGGATGCTGCCCGACCAGCACCACAACGGCTCGGTGACCGGCGCCGGTCGCGCGCTGGTCTGGCAGATCGACATCCACTCGTTTGTCTGCGACTGGCTGCGCGAGCGCCTCGACGGCAAACCGGTCAAGCATCCGGGCAAGGTGTTGTGGCTGGATCCGAACGGCGGCGGCCCCAATGCCAAGACGGTCTCGCACAAGCGTTACTGGTACGAGTAAGCCGTCCGGCACTGACGGATCTGGCGGCCCTGGCGACTTTGGCGGCCGCCGGTTCGTCAGCGCAACCGCCGGCGCTGCATGCCAACTCCGGCGAGATGTCGCAAACAGATGACGAGCGCCGGCACATGCACTGCGACGTGAAATGGCACGCGCAATCCGCTGCGTATCCAGGCGCGGCGCAGTGCGGGGTCGGCACTCAGATCGGACTCAAGGGGTAAGGCAAGCTGCTTGCTCATGGCGGCCTCCATACACGTTCGGTTCACGGCAGGAATGCCGCTCATCCTTGTGATGATTATCGACAGCAAAGCCTTTGAGTTTGAATCGAACAGAGGGGGCTTTTGCCCGCATTCCTCGCGGTAAAAAGGCCGCACTCTTTAGACGCCACCTTAAGCCTCAATCCCAACCTTCTGAACACGCTTTATTTTTTAAAAATCACTCTCGATTGCGTGCCTATTCTTTGCAAGACGGGCACTCGAACTGGCGACACACGACTACTTGAAGTAATTTGTCAGGCATCAGCGAAAACCCCATGATTTACAATCTATATGGGAATGTAAAACCGCGTCACGAGGGATAAAAAATATTTTTTACGTCGAGCGGCCTTGCGCCGCCCGACTCCGCCATGCGCGAGACGACTATTCGTCTTTCAGACCAATACTCTTGATCAGTTTGCCAAAGCGCACGTGTTCCAGCTTGATGGTATCGGCAAGTTGTTGCGGCGTCGAAGACTCCGGATCGTAGCCCTGACTGGAGAGACGCTCGCGAAATTCAGGCGACTTCACGCCAGCGGCGATCTCGGCATTAAGACGATCGACGGCCCATTTCGGCGTACCGCGCGGCACCGACATGGCGATCCATTGCACGGTTTCAAACCCCGGCACACCGCTCTCGGCGATGGTCGGCACCTTGGGCAACGCCGGCGAACGCTTCGCTGAAGTCACCGCAATCGGCCGCAGTTTGCCGCTGACAGCAAACGTATGGACTGAACTGAAGGTCGCAAACATCAGCGAAACATGTCCGCCCATCACCTCGACCGCTGCCTGCGCGCCGCCTTTATAAGGCACATGAAACATGTCGACACCCGTGGCGATCTTGAATAGCTCTGCCGACAAATGTCCGCCGGTGCCCAGCGAGGGCGAACCAAAGGCAAGTTTCCCCGGCTGCGCCTTGGCCAGCGCGACGAGTTGCTTCACCGTGGTCACTGGCAGCGAGGGATGCACCACCAATAGATACGGCTGGGTGGCGAGCATCGACACCGGATCGAAATCGCGTATCGGATCATAGGGCACGCTGCGCTTCAAATTGGGCACGATGGCAAGCGTGGTCTGGCTCGATACGAAGACGTTATAACCGTCGGCGGCGGATTTGGCCGCGATTTCAGCGCCGATAATAGTGCTCGCACCGGGACGATTGTCGATCAGGAAATTCTGGCCTGTGCGCTTGGTTAATTCATCGGCAACCGCACGCGCGATGATGTCATTCCCACCACTGGGCGGATACGGCACGATGACGCGCACCGGCTTCACCGGATAGGCGGGTTGCGCCGACGCCAGCGGCACGCCTCCCACCACCAGCAACAACGAAGCGCCCATTACATTCGAAAGAACCCGAAGTCCAGAAGAAGCGCAGCGTATTCCGGATTGGGCGCGCGCAGAACTCAGGAAGAAGCGTTGCGTCTTTCCAGCCACAAAACGCATCTTCACGCCTCGCCCAGCAAGGCCTGCCGGAAACGCAGCTTGAGCAAGGTGCCATCGCGCGGCGGCAGCACCAGTGGCGCGCGATCGGTGGTCACCTTGAGATCCACGAACACCGGGCCTGCGCTATAAATTTTCGGTATCCACGACTTGAGTTCCGCCATGGTGTGGACGGTGGCAGTGGCGCGAAAGCCCGCAGCCTTGGCCATACCGGCCATATCGACACCGAGCGCGGTATGCGTCACCTGCATGCCTGTCTCGCCATAGTGTTCGTTGTCCATTACCACGATGGACAGATTGCGCGGCTGTTGCGCAGCAATGGTTGCCAGCGCCCCCAACGCCATCAGCATTTCACCGTCACCGGTGATGACGATGACGCGGCACTTTGGTTGCGCCAGCGCCATTCCAAGGCCGACCATGGCGGCGCAGCCCATGCCGCCCCAGGTATAAAAGTTCAGCGCACTGTCGCCGGCGGCGGCGGCATCCCAGGTGGGCGCCCCCAGTCCGGTGACCACCAGCGCGTCTCCGCGTTTGGCGAGGATGGCGGCAGCCGCTTTGCGGCGGTCGATGACAGGTTTTTTGTTCGCAGTGCTCATTTGAACTCCTTGGCGCCAACCACACGTTGCGCCACCTGCACCGCAACCACGCGATTGGTATTAAAGGCCAGGCGGCCGGCGGCGGCGAAGGTCTCGGCGACGTCATCGGCACGTTCAACCGGTTGCACGATCACGCCCATGGCCGTCAGCACCGAAGCCGTCGCCTGCGCCATCGGCATCTGCCATGGATTGAATTCACCCCACTGCCCGCGCATCGTCACCAGCATCAGCAGCGGAATACGACATTCGATCGCCATGCCCAGCATGTTGATGCAATTGCCAACGCCGCTCGATTGCAATAGCAACACGCTGCGTTGACCCGCCAACCATGCGCCGGTGGCAAGCGCCACCCCCTCCTCCTCGGTGGTCAGGGGCACGGCGCGCATTTTCTTGTCGGCGACTACAAGCTCGATGACGTGCTTCAAGCCGGTGTCGGGCACGTAGGCAACCTGCCCCACGTTTTGCTCCTGCATGATGCGGTGCACTTCTTCAGACCAGTTGGCTGGCATGGCGGATGATTCCGATCAGTGATAAAGAAAAAAGAAAGTTCGTTTTATCGGCGCGTGTTGCCGCTGTCAAGATGATACGGGCCGGGGTACGATTTAACGCGGCGGTTTTCATTCAGGCTTGATGCCGGCAGCGTGCACCACCTGCGCCCATTTGGTCATTTCACTGCCAATACGTTCACCGAAGGCGGCGGCGGTGCCGCCAGCGGGCTCCATGCCGTTGGCGGCAAAACGCGTTTGCGTTTCGCTAGAGGCCAGCACTTTTTGCAATTCCGCATTCAGGCGCGACACCAAGGCGGCGGGCATTTTTGCCGGGCCGAGCAAACCATACCAGCCGTTGACCTCAAAACCGGGATAACCCGATTCGACGAAGGTCGGCACTTCGGGCAAGGCCGGCGAACGCGTCAGTGTAGTCACCGCGATGGCGCGCACACGCCCTGCCTGCATCTGCGGATTCAATGTGGAGATGGAACCGAAAAACATCGCCACCCGCCCGGCGATCAGATCCGGCAGTGCCGCACTACCGCCTTTGTACGGCACATGCTGCATATCGATATCGCTGACCATGCGCAACAGCTCGGCGGCCAGTTGCGAAGGGCTGCCCACCCCGACCGAGGCGTAACTGATCTGAGCGGGCCGCGCCTTCGTCCAGGCGACGAACTCTTTCACCGTCTTCGCACCGATGGCGGGATGCACCACCATCAGATACGGGCCGCCGCCGACCATACCCAGCGGCGTAAAGTCACGCTGCGTGTCATAAGGCAGCGACTTCATAATACTGGGATTAACCGCGATGCCGGCCGAGGCCACCAACAACGTGTAGCCGTCGGGCGCTGCGCGCGCCACGATCTCTGCGCCCACCACGCCATTAGCGCCGGCGCGATTATCGACCACAAAGGATTGCGCAAAACGTTCGCTGAATTTTTCGGCAACGATACGGGCCGCCACATCGTTGGTGCCGCCGGGCGCAAAGGGGACAATCACCCGCACCGGCTTGACCGGATACTCTGCAACCGCTGCGGCGAGCGCTGGTTGCGAGGCGCCGGCCAGCGCTATCGATGCAACCATCAGAATAATTGCTGATAGTTGCATCATCCGATCCGCCTTTAAATCGCGGCTGCGATCGCGTCGCCCATTTCACTGGTCGACGCCTTGCCGCCAAGATCGCCGGTGAGATGTTTAGCTTCGGCAATCACACGATCGACCGCCTGATCGATCAACTGCGCCGCTTTCGCCGCCTTCGGATCATTGCGTTTGCGGCCGAGCCATTCGAACAGCATCTGGCCGGACATGATCATGGCGTAGGGATTGGCAATGTTTTTGCCGGCGATATCGGGGGCCGAACCGTGCGTCGCCTGCGCCATCGCGTTATCTGCACCGACGCACAGGCCAGGCGCCAGACCCAGACCGCCGACCAAACCCGCGCCTTCATCGGTGAGGATGTCGCCGAACTGGTTGGTGGTGACCACGACATCGAACTGATGCGGATTCATCACCACTTTCATGGCGAACCCATCCACCAGCACTTCGTTGAATTTACAATCCGGGTATTCCTTCGCAACCTTGCGACACTCTTCGGCAAACATGCCGCAGACCAGACGGTAGACCGGCTCTTTATGCACGGCGGTGACGAGTTTCATCTTGCGGGTACGTGCGATTTCAAACGCTTCGCGCGCCACGCGGTTGGCCCCTTTGCGCGTCACAACGCGCATACCGACCGAAATTTCATCGTTGGGGCGGAACTCGCCGTTGCCGGCAACGATGGTGTCGCTCGACTGCATGCCCTCGGTGACTTCGCGCAGGAAGACGATATCGACGTTCTTGTGGATCGACTTGATGTTCTCGTACGACTTTACCGGCTTGATGCTGGCGAACTGGTCGAATTTCTTGCGCATCGGCGGCATGATCCAGGTCGGATCGTTGCGCGGATAGGAGCCATGACCGATCGGCCCCATGATCCAGCCATCGAAATCCTTGAGGCCGTCGACGGTTTGTTGCGGCATAGTGTTACCGTGCATCTCGTGACCGCGGCGCCCAATCGGAAAATCCTGCCAATGCACATCAAGCCCGGCCTTCGCCGCCGCAGCCTTCATCACCTTCACGCATTCAGGCACGACTTCCGGCCCGATATCGTCACCCAGCAAAATTCCGATTTTCAACACGGCGCCACCCCTTAATGAACAAGGGGGACTAGCCCCCTCGTGTATTCATATCAGCAAACGTTACGCCGACCCGGAAACATCCAGACCGGCTTTGTCTTACTTGTTGGCGGCGATAATGCGGCGCGCATAACGCATGCGCAACACCGAATCGCCACCGAGGTGGGTCCAGACGATGGCATCGCGGGCCAGCTTGTCGGCACTCGCATTCATGCGCCCGTTGCTGCTGCCCATGAGGTCGATAGCGAGACGCGTGACATCCTGAATCGTATCGCAGGAGAAGTTCATCGCCAGACCTGGATTGTGCGAATGCACCTTGGCGTCGTGTTCCCACGCAATGCGCATGACAAACGAACGCAGCGCCTCGGTCAGCATGAACATGCGGTTCAATATCAACTGCACTTCCTGCTGATCAGTCAGCGGCTTGCCGCCCTTGGTCACGCTCTTGGCATGCTTCATCGCCGATTCACAGGCGTGATCGCAGACACCCAAGGCGTGCGCTGCCAACTCCAGATCACCGAACAAGTCGCCGCCGGTGGTGTCATCAGTACCCTTCTTCACACCGCCGTTGACGTCACCAACGCGGTTGGCATCGGGAATACGTGCGTTTTCAAAAATCAGCTCTGCATTCATGTAGAAGCGCCAGCCGGCCTTGTTGAACTGCTTGCCGAAACGGAAGCCGGGGGTATCGGCCGGCACCATGAACATGGTGGTGCCGCTTTTGATGCCGACGTTCGGATCGGTGCGCGCGTCGAGGAAGAACAGCTTGCCGACACCGCCATTGGCGATAAAACATTTCTCGCCGTTGAGCACCCACTCGTCGCCCTGCCGCTCGGCACGCAAACGAAAGCCCGACTTCGGAAAATCCGGCGGCGGTAGACGGTTATCACCGCCGGCGTTCGGCTCGGTGATCCCCTTGCCCATGACAAAGGTGTCATCTTCTAGAAACTTGGTCAGGAAGCGCTTTTTCTGGTCGTCGCTGCACACCGAAGAAATCAGGTGGCTCCACTTCCAGTTTTGACTGAACGCCTTGCCGATCGCGCAATCAGCGCGCGAGAGTTCCGACATGACCAGTGCCTGCGAGATGAAATCCGCGCCGTGACCGCCCCATTCCTTGGGTACTGCCAGCGTGCGAAAACCCAGCTTCGATCCCTTCTTGATAATTTCCCAGTCCCAGGTGTGCTTGGGATCCTCTATCTGCTCGCGGGCGAGCGAGATCGGGGTAATTTCTTCATCTGCAAACTTGCGCGCCTTCATCTGCCATGCGCGCTGCTCTTCACTTAACGAAAAATCCATTACTGCTCCTGATGATTATGTGTGGCTGTCCGTTCTCACGCGCGCTTGAATTCGGCGATCGCCTCGGCGACCCGCAGTTTCATGGTCGAATTGCTGGTATCCGAATGCACGAACACCAGCGCGTTGTGGACATAGTGCGGTTGCGGCATATCCTTCATCACGCCCATCGCGCCGAAGCACTCGG
>CAMDSO010000074.1 GCA_945906935.1 Bordetella parapertussis | reverse complement strand
CTCGGCAGTAACGAGGCCATCAAGCAGGGGATACTCGCCGACCTTGGCGTATCCATCATGTCACGCTACACCCTGGGGCTCGACACCGACACGCATGCTCTGGCGATACTCAATGTCGAAGGTCTGCCGCCAGCAGGCCAATGGTATTTCGTCTACCCCGTCGGCAAAACCCCGTCGCTGGTGACGCGCAACTTCATGGACTTTGTGCGCAGTCATGCGCAATCCCTCGTGGTGGAGCATTTGGCGAAAATCGGCGGGTAGGCTATGCGTTATCCGGAAGAAAAATCGCCTGCGTTATAATTGATTGTAAAGATGCTCTCCACCGCGCATAACCGGGCAGCGCAATAATCAAGGCAATCAGGAACAAAAAATCTTAGCAAACCCTTACATAAAAAAAACGATACCAGCCATGCTGCGCATCGTCTGCACCGCGCTTGTGTTTGCCGCCGCTACCGGCCACGCGCAAATGAGCCTGCTGCCGCCGGCCTGCGCCAGCCTCACCGGACTGGCGCTCGACAAATGCGTGAGGGATATTACGGTCGAGCAGGTGGTGCCCAGGCTCGAAGCGTTTGAACCACCGCCCCCCGACCCGTCGAAAACACAAAACTGCAATCAGGTGCTGCGCGCTGATCAGACCTTCTGCATTGGCCGCAATGAGATCATTCTGCATTGCAGGAGTAGCCCACGGAATGCCGATTTCATGGGGTGTTTTACGAAATACATTCCCAACGTGGCGAAACCGGCGCTCGCCAACTGCGCCGTAGAACAGTCTGACAGACGCGGCGAATGCGCAGCGCGCAACCAGTACTACGGCGCCTGCCTTAATGAACCACTGAGCTATTTTTTGTGCGTCGGCAACCAGGGCAGGCTGCCGGAACGCATGCTCAAGCCCTGAGCCGCGACCGCGCTGGCGGCCGCAGCGCCTCCGCTCAGGCGGCGCCTTTGCTGTCGAGTACCAGCATCAGCTGATTGAGACGTTTGACGAAGGAAGCCGGGTCATCCAACTGACCGCCCTCCGACAGCAAGGCCTGATCAAACAGCACGTGACACCAGTCGTCAAAACGCTGCCCCTCCGACTCATACTTCAAACGCTGCAACAGCGGATGCCGCGGATTGATTTCGAGTATCGGCTTCGACACCGGCACCTTCTGCCCCGCCGCTTTTAACAGACGCTCGAGATTGCCGCCCATACCGAACTGCTCTGACACCAGACAGGCCGGCGATTCGGTCAGACGCGTCGTGGTACGCACTTCGTTCACACCCTCGCCCAGCGCCTTCTTGATCTTCTCGACCAGATCCTTGTATTCGCCGGCGTCTTTTTCCTGTTCCTTTTTGTCTTCCTCGTCGGCGAGCTTGCCCAGATCGAGCTCACCCTTGGCCACTGACTGCAACTGCTTGCCCTCGACTTCATGCAGGTGCGAAACTACCCATTCGTCGATGCGTTCATGCAGCAGCAATATTTCGATGCCTTTCTTGCGGAACACCTCAAGATGCGGGCTGTTCTTGGCCGCCGCAAAACTGTCCGCAGTGACGTAGTAAATCTTTTCCTGCTCGGGCTTCATGCGCGCGATGTAATCGGTAAACGACACCTCCTGCACCTCGGCATCCGTCTTGGTCGAGGCAAAGCGCAGGATCTTCGCAATGCGCTCGCGATTGGCCTGATCCTCACCGATGCCTTCCTTGAAGACGCGACCGAACTCCTGCCAGAAGGTGGTGAACTTCTCCTTATTGTTCTCAGCCAGTTCTTCGATCATGCCCAGCACGCGGCGGGTGGCGCCGGCGCGTATCGCGTCAATGTCCTTGGACTGCTGCAGAATCTCGCGCGACACGTTCAGCGGCAGATCAGATGAATCGATCACGCCGCGCACAAAACGCAGATAGTTCGGCATCAGCTGTTCGGCATCGTCCATGATGAAGACGCGGCGCACATACAACTTGATGCCCTGGTGGTGTTCGCGGTCAAACAGATCGAACGGTGCTTTTTTCGGCACGTAGAGCAGCAGCGTGTATTCCTTGCTGCCCTCGACACGCGCATGCGAGTGGCACAGCGGCGGCTCGAAATCATGGGCGACGTGTTTGTAGAAATCGTCGTATTGTTCCGGCGTGATGTCGCTCTTCGAACGCGCCCACAAGGCGTTGGCCTGATTGACGGTTTCGTCTTCGTCCTTGGTCACATACTCCGCTTTATCCTTGTCCCACTCTTCCTTTTTCATCACCACCGGCAGGACGATATGGTCGGAATATTTGCCGATGATCGAACGCAGGCGGCTGCCCGACATGAAGTCGTCTTCACCCTCGCGCAAATGCAGCGTGATCTCGGTGCCACGTGCGACCTTCTCCACCGGCTCGATGGTAAATTCACCGGCACCTTCCGATTCCCAGCGCACCCCTTCCGCCGCGGCGGCACCGGCGCGACGCGTGGTCAGCGTGACTTTGTTCGCCACAATAAAGGACGAATAAAAACCGACGCCAAACTGGCCGATCAGATTGGCATCCTTGGCCTGGTCTCCACTCAGTGATTTGAAAAACTCGCGCGTGCCTGAACGGGCGATGGTGCCGATGTTGGCAATAACCTCTTCGCGCGACATGCCGATGCCGTTGTCAGCCAGGGTGATGGTGCGTGCAGCCTTGTCGAAGCTGACGCGAATTTTCAGGTCCGGATCGGTTTCAAACAGATCCTTGTTGGTCAGCGCCTCAAAGCGCAGCTTGTCGCAGGCGTCGGAGGCGTTTGACACCAGCTCGCGCAGGAAGATTTCCTTGTTGCTGTAGAGCGAGTGAATCATGAGATCGAGCAACTGCCGGACCTCGGTTTGAAAACCCATCGTTTCTTTGGCTGCAGTATTCGTCGCTGTGCTCATCTTTGTCCTGTTCCCTGTTGAATGTTCAGTCACCCGCGGTGCGTCGCCCCGGACGCGGCCTCAGATCGGTCGCTAACCTGCCCGAGTTGGGGTCGATCCGCGTAATTTCAAGCCCCTGGTCCCACACCAGCGCCGCGATTTGCACCCCTGCGGTGGCAATTTACACCTGCCGTCGGTAATATCGGCCACCCGTTATTGTGGTCAAGGAGATTACTCTTGAAATCGTTTAAATTCTTTCTACTCGCCGCCCTGCTTGCGCTGGCCGGCGTGCCCGCCCACGCCCAGCAGCAGGTGGTCGTCGTCACCTCGTTTCCCAAAGAGCTGACCGAAGCCTACAAGAAGGCCTTCGAGGCGAAAAACCCCGGCATCAAGGTCGAAATTCTGAATAAGCCGACCCCCGCCGGCGTGGCCTATATCCGCGAAGCCCCGGCGACCAACAAACCCGATGTGTTCTGGGTGTCCGCCCCCGACGCCTTTGAGGTGCTGGCCGGCGAAAAACTGCTAGCAAAAATCGAATCGCCGACCAAAGATGTGCCGGCAAAAATCGGCAACTACCCGATCAACGACCCGCAGGGTTACTACCTCGGACAGGCCCTGGCCGGCTACGGCATCATGTGGAACACGCGTTACACCAAGGCCAACAAGCTGCCCGATCCGAAAGAATGGGCTGATCTGACCAAGCCGGTCTATTTCAGCCACGTCGCGATGTCCTCGCCCTCGCGTTCGGGTACCACCCACCTCACCGTCGAAACCATCCTGCAAGGCGAAGGCTGGGCCAAGGGTTGGCGCCAGATGCTGATGATCGCCGCCAATAGTGCCGCTATCACCGAACGCAGCTTCGGCGTGCCGGACGGCGTCAACAACGGCCAGTACGGCATCGGCTTGGTCATCGATTTCTTTGGGCTGGCCGGCAAGGCCTCGAAATTCCCGGTTGATTTCGTCTACCCATCGGTGACCGCCATCGTGCCGGCCAATATCGGCATCGTCGCTGGCGCCAAGAACGCCGAGAACGCGAAAAAATTCGTCAATTACACGATGTCTCCCGAGGGTCAGGAACTGCTCTTCGACGCCGCCATCAGCCGGCTGCCGGTGCTGCCGAGCGCTTACAAAAAAGCGCCGCCCGACTTCCCCAACCCGTTCACCGGCACCATCAAACCAAAGGTGAATTTTGACGCCGACCTCTCCGAATCGCGTTACTACGTAGTGAGTTCGATTTTCGATCAAACCATTACCTTCAAGCACAAGGATCTGGTCGCCGCCGCCAAAGCCATCAACGAGGCGGCGACCAAACTCGCCGGCAAAAATAATGCGCAGGCGCAGCGGCTACTCGACGATGCGCGCGATCTGGCCTACACGCCAGTGGTCAGCGAGGAGAAGTCGAAGGACAAGGAATTCCTCGCGCTCTACCGCAACACCAAACGCGACGCCGAGAAGACCAAACAAACCACTGCGCTCGAAGAGTACTGGAGCAACACGGCGCGCAAAAACTATGCGCGTGCGGTCGAACTCGCACAACAGGCGGCGGCGCTCGCCAAATAAGGCGCGGCATTCCCCGGCCCACACGGCGCTGCGCGCATGAACCAACGCACCAACCGCAGCCACACCGCGATTGCCCTGGCGATCGCGGCGTTTCTCATTTTATTTCTGCTGATCCCGGTCGCAACCGTGATCTACGTCGCCTTCACCAACAGCGACGGCAGTCTGACACTGTCGCATTTCGGCTCGTTCTTCAGCCTGACGCTGATGCGCGAATCGTTCTACAACAGCCTCTACGTCGGCGGCATGAGCGTGTTGTTCTCCTCGCTCATTTCACTGCCGCTGGCCTACTTCACGATGCGCTTTCGTTTTCGTGGCGCGGTGCTGATCCAGACACTGGGCGTGTTGCCGTTGATCATGCCGCCGTTTGTCGGCGCGGCCGCCATGCAACTGCTGTTCGGCCGCAGCGGCTCAGTCAACCTGCTGCTCAACGACTGGTTCGGCTTCGGCATTCCCTTCATGGAGGGCCTCAACGGCGTGATCTTTGTCGAGGCGCTGCATTACTTTCCGTTCATCCTCCTAAATCTCACCGTGGCTCTAGCCAACATCGACAGCGCGATGGAAGAGTCGGCGCAGAACCTTGGCGCCAGCGGCTTTCGCCTCTTCCGCCGCATCGTCTTTCCGCTTGCCATGCCCGGCTATCTCGCCGGTGCGGCGCTCGTGTTCCTCAAAGTATTCGACGACGTAGGCACACCGCTGGTGTTGAACGTCACCAACATCCTTGCCGCCCAGGCCTATCTGCGCATCACTTCCATCGGCATCGACGACCCGATTGGTTACGTCGCCAGCGTCATCATGGTGATCACCTCCATCATCGCGCTGTGGGGTTCGACCTGGTTAATGCGCGGACGCGACTACGCGACGCAACAGCGCGGCGGCTCGACACTCGCCAAGCGCGAATTAAAACCGTGGCAGGCGGTGCTGGCCTACGGCTGGATCGTGCTCGTATTACTCGTCGTGCTCTCGCCGCATCTGGGCATCCTGCTGCTGTCATTCTCGAAAGTATGGAGCTATTCAGTGGTGCCGGACGTCTACACGCTCGACAATTATGTGACGGTATTCCGTGATTCGTCGGGCATGATGGCCAACACCCTGCTCTATTGCGGACTCGCCGCGGGTGCTGATGTCATTCTCGGCACGGCGATCGCCTACCTGATCCTGCGCACCAAACTCGCCGGCCGCCAGTGGCTGGACTTTGCCGCCACTGGTGCAATCGCTATTCCGGGCGTGGTGCTGGGCATCGGTTACCTGCGCACTTTCAAGGATTTTCAGCTGCCGTTCACCGATGAGCCCTTCACCGCCTTCTGGGTGATCATCGTCATCGCCTACGCGGTACGACGCCTGCCCTATGCACTGCGTTCCTGCACCGCGGCGCTACAACAACTGCATATCTCGCTCGAAGAAGCCGCGGAAAACCTCGGCGCCTCGAAGAACCGCACGATCTATCGCGTCGTCGTGCCCTTGATGGCCGGCGGCATCCTCGCCGGTTTTGTCACCAGCTTTTTAACCGCAGCGGTGGAACTCTCGGCCACCATCATGCTGGTCACTGCACAGAGTAACGCGCCGATGTCGTACGGCATCTACCTTTATATGCAAAGCATCGCCGGCCGCGGCCCCGGTGCCGCGCTGGGCGTGGTGGCCGTCATCACCGTCGCCCTCGGCACTTATTTTTCCAACCGTCTGATCCGCAGCCGCGCGACGGGACACGACAGCACGATGCTGAAAACCGGAGTGTAGGCATGCCAGCGAACCGTAAAGTCCGTGTCGATATCGAGAACGTCAGCCTCGCCTACGGCGCAACGCCCGTGCTGCGCGACGTCAGTCTGCGTATCGAACCCGGTGAATTTTTCGCCCTGCTCGGTCCCTCGGGTTCGGGCAAATCCACCCTGCTACGCATGCTCGCCGGATTCAACCAACCGCAGAGCGGCAGCATCAAGGTCGACGGCAGCGATGTCACCGGCGTGTCGCCATGGCAGCGCGACATCGGCATGGTGTTTCAAAACTATGCATTATGGCCGCACATGACGGTGGCACAGAACGTCGCCTTCGGCCTTGAAGAACGCCGCCTGCCGCGTACCGAAATCAAACGCCGCACCGCCGCCGCGCTGGATCTCGTCGGGCTCGCCGACTACGGCGCACGCCGCCCCAACCAGCTCTCCGGTGGACAACAGCAGCGCGTTGCCGTCGCCCGCACCATCGCCATCGAACCCAAGGTGCTGCTGCTCGACGAACCACTCTCCAATCTCGACGCCAAGCTGCGCGTGCACATGCGCACTGAACTGCTCGCCCTGCAACGCAAGCTCGGCATCACCACCATCTTTGTCACCCACGATCAGGAAGAGGCGCTGTCCATCGCCGACCGCGTGGCGGTGCTCGACGCCGGCGTCATACAACAAACCGGCACGCCGACCGAACTCTACGATCATCCGTGCAACCGCTTCATCGCCAACTTTATCGGCACCATTAATCTGCTCGCTGGTCGCGTCGATGCTGAGGGCTTCACTGCGCCCGTGCTGAACGGACAACACATCGCCGTACGCAGCACACTACAGGGCCCCGCCGAACTGGCGCTGCGCCCTCACGCACTTGCCATACGCGCGGTCGATACGCCGACAGACCACAGCCGCACCTGGCTAGACGGCAACGTCGAGGGGCGGGAATTTCTCGGTGAGTTCATGCGTTACCGCATCAAGGTCGCAGCAGAAATTCTGACCGTCGATGTACCGCATTTCGGCGGCCACGGTCACGACACCGGCAGCGCGATCAAACTCGGCATTGATGCGCAGAGCGTTACGGTGCTGCCGGCGACATAGCGGCCCGTGCCGCGCCCTGTGCGACAACCGAACTCGCCTACTCGGTGCCTTTGAGTCCGGCGCGCACCACCACCTTCGACCAGCGTTTCAATTCACTCGCATAAAACGCACGCGCTTCGTCAACGCTCGACGGATGCGGCTCGGTGCCGAGTTCCAGCAGACGCTCGCGCACGCCGGGTAACGCCAGTATGCGCACGATCTCCTGATTGAGTTTCGCCAGCACCGGTGCCGGTGTTCCCGCCACCACTGCAAATGAGTACCAACCTTGCGCCTCAAAGCCAGGCAAAGCGGACTCAGCGATCGTCGGCAGATCGGCCGCAAAGCTCACTCGCCGCCCGCTGCTGACAGCCAATGCGCGCAACTTGCCGGCGCGCACCTGCGGCAGTGTTTGCAGTACGGTGCCGAAGCTCATCGAAACCTGGCCGCCGAGCATCTCGGTCAACGCTGGCCCGCCACCACGGTAGGGTATGTGCACAATATCAATGCCGGCCTCGTCCCTGAACATTTCACCGGCGAGATGGTTCGAGAGTCCGGTGCCGCTCGACGCATAAGTAATCTTGCCCGGATGGGCCTTCGCCAGCGCAATCAACTCCTTGACGCTTTTCACCGGTAACGAAGGATGCACCACCAGCAAATAAGGGAAACGAATCCCCAGCGACGCCGGCGTGAAATCACGCAGCGGATCGTAGTTGACCTTGCGATAGAGCGTCGGATTGATCACAAAGGCGGTGACCGCGATCAACAGCGTATAACCGTCGGCCGGCGCCTTCAACGCCGCTTCAGTGCCGATCATGCTGCCCGCGCCACCGCGATTCTCGACAATCACTGGCTGGCCCATGGCTTCCGTCATCTGCTGACTGACCAGACGCGCCAGAATATCGGCGCCGCCGCCGGGCGGAAAAGGCACGATGATGCGCAGAGGCTTCGAGGGAAAGACCTCCAGCTTTTGCGCCGCACTCGGTGGCGTGCCGGCGATCATCAACACCGCCACCAGAGCCAACCCCGACGCCGCCGACAGCAAACGGCTAAACCTCTTCGCGTCATCGCCCATCATGTCGTCTCGTGCGGAAACTCGAGCACCAGCAGCTCAAGGCCGGCCTCGCCGGCACGAATCTCAATCGCATCGGCGGTTTTATCCAGCGCCAACATCGACCATCGCGGCCATTGCGCATTGGCATATTCAAGGCTGCCGTTGACCACAAACAGGTAGAGCCCGCCAGCGCGCTGCGGGGGCGGGCTCATCACCGTCATACCGCGGCCGAGACGCAGCAGCTTTGCCGCCAGGCCGTCGTCGTAAGTCTCGGCGTAGACCGGGTCCCATACCTCTGTGGTGCTGGCGGCCAGTACCGGCACGGTCGACAGCACCAGCGGCGGCGACACCAGATTGCGCCGCTTGCTGGGTTTGAGTTTCTCGCGATAACCGGGCTTGTCGAGATAAACGGGGGCGGAGTCAAACGCCTGCATGCGCATGGCGTAAAAGGTCAGCCCTTGCGGCCCCGCCACCACCGGCCCGTAGGCGGCGTGATGATCCTTGAACTGCACCATCAGCGGACGCAGCTGATGGCGCCCCATGCTGCCCGCGCCGCCGCTAAAAATCTGAAACTGCGCAATGCCGTGAAAGTGCGGCAGTATGCTTTCGCGGGCCGCCATATCGGTAACCAGTGCATGCGGCAGCATGGCGGCGGGATGATCCAACGCCATCGTGGTGTCACGCGGACCGAAAAATTCCGCACTCCAATGCGTCATACCGGTGCCACGCGAAATCACCGCCTGCCGATTTTTCAAGGCATCACTGCCATTGACCGAGTAAATCACGCCGGTCACCCCCCGTTAAAGACAGCAGCGTCCGCTCGATGCGCAGCACTGCTTGTTGTTTAGAGTCCCCCAAAGGCACGTGCAACAGTCGCGCCTGCCCCGTATTCCGGGTCTCGAATTATTGGCCGAACAGCATGCCGTGGTTACCGCTGGGTGATGCGCCTTGCGAGGCGCTTGATCGCGCCCCGCGGCCCACGTCATAACCTTTGAATGGGCATGAGTGCCGCAGGCATGCGTGGGCCATTTCAGCCAATCAACATCAGCGCCGCTTATGCGCGAACAGCATCACCACTGCGCCCACCGCCAGCACACCCAGCCCCACCAGCGCATTGGCACGGTGATACATCAGGCTTGAGTACAACAAATACGCGCACATCAGCACAAAAATCGCCGGCACCACCGGATAGCCGGGTACGCGGAACGGACGACGTGCGTCGGGGTCACGATGGCGCAGCACAAACAGCGCTATACCGACCATCATGAAAAAGCCCCAGAACACCGGCAGCGAATATTCGACCAGCGCCTTGAACCCCGCATTTTGTGCTGAACCCAGCGCCACTAAGACAATGGCAATCACGCCCTGGACGAGCAGCGCATTACGCGGCGAGCCGCTTTTTGCATGCCACTGACCGAGAAAACGCAGCTGATGCCAGTCACGACCGAGCGCGTAGTTTGAGCGCGCACCGACGATCATCGAACCATTCACCGACGTCAGGGCGGCAATCGCGATCATGATCGAAATCACTTTTTCGCCGGTGCTCCCCCAGGTGTTCTTCAAGAGATCGGCCGCCACTGCGCTCGAACGCGCCATGGCGTCGTAACCGAGGCCCTTGAGGTAGGCCATATTAACCAGCACATAGAGCAGCGCGACGAGAGCGATCGAGAACAGCAGAGCGCGCGACATGTTGCGGTCGGGGTTGCGCACCTCGGCCGAAATATAAGCCGCATCATTCCAGCCGCCATAAGTAAAGAGCACGAACAGCATCGCTGTGCCCAAGCCTGCCCCCATATACCACGGCCCCCCACCGTCGGCCGCGGCAGCCGCCACTGGCGCCACAACCGGCGCCGGCGCGAAGAAGAAACCGGCCACTACGATCAGCACCAGCCCGCCGACTTCGAGGACGGTAAACAGGTTCTGCGTCGCCTTGCCTTCGCGGATACCGATGTAATTCACCGCGGTCAGCACGACGACAATCAAAGCCGCCCAGATTGCCGGTGAATACGTGCCAAGATTAATCACGCGCGACATATAGTCGCCGAACAGATAAGCAAACACGGCGATCGAACCGGCCACCACCACGGTCATGCGCGACCAGCCATAGAGAAACGCCACCTGGCGACCAAAGGCTTTTTGGATGAAATGATATTCGCCGCCCGCCGACGGAAAGGCCGTCGCCAGCTCGGCGTAACACAGTGCGCCAATGATAGAAAACACGCCGCCGGCAACCCACACCGCAACCAGCATGCTTTCACTTTGCACCGCGCCAGCGACCAGCGCCGGTGTACCGAAAATGCCGGCACCAACAATCAGGCCGACGATCATCGTCACCGCATCAAACAGCGTCAGCGTCTGGTGCGGAGCGGTCTCCGTGTGCGCCGCGGGCGCGTTCATTTGGCGCCGCCCGCCGGGGTCGCCAAGACCGCCTTCCAAGGCAATTGTTTTTGCGTGTTGCCGGCACCTACGCTGACAGTACCTTCGATCACCGCACCTTTGATGGTGCCGCGAAACTCATGTTTAGTGGTGGCATCACCAGCCTTCGCAAACACTGCAAAGGAAATCTGATCGGCAACGATACGGGTGTCGGGCAGCTTCACCGTCTGTGCACCGATCTTCGTCGTGCCTTCGAGCATTTGATAGGTCTGCGTCAAATCGAATTCATACTGTATCGGTTTGCCACCGTGGTTGATTTCCGAATGCCAGCGCCCGGCCACCTTCGCCGGCACAATCCACAAATAGGCATAGCTGATACCGGCGGTGCCGACGATTTTCTCCGGCACCGGGATGGTCTGCTGACTATCGGGCCTCCACTCGCCCATGTGGTAATCATGCGCAACCACGCGGGTGCCCGGCGGCAGGGCCAGAATCTTCGGCCGCAGCTTTTCATTCATTTCAGGCAGTAAATAAGTCGACAGCACTGTGGCCTGCTTGAGTTCGGTTTCAAACAGGTTCTGCTTACGGAATTCGGCACGATCGGCAACCCCTTCGATCTTGGCGTTGGCCCTGGCCTCGCGCAGCAGATCATCGGAGAGATCGACACCGAAGCCCTGCGCACCGAATTTCTTTGCCGCCGTGATCACCATGCGGCCGTCGCCGGACCCTAGATCGATGATGAAATCCTTCGGGCCGATCTTCGCCATGCGCAACATCTCGTCCACTACGACCTGCGGGGTCGGCACATAGACGACGTCCCCCACGCCGCGCTCCTTGTCTTCGGCGCCCAGCACCGTCAGCGGCACTACCAATGCCAGGGCCATACCAGCCGCCGCCTGCAACAACCATTTACCTTGCGTCATGCCACCCTCCCGTCAGATCTACCAGTGAATATTATTCGGGGCGTATTGTGCCACGCTCCGTGCGTGCCGCTGTCCAGTCGAGCGTTCCATCTTCGCCGACACTGACCTGTACCGTGCCGCCCATTTTTTCGCCGTTGACGCGTCCGCTGAAACCCAACGTGACGGGCTGGCCGAATTGTTCGTAGGTCAGCGTAAAACGGATGGTGTCGCCGCGCAGAGATACCTCGCTCACCGCCGCCGCGTTAGCGCCGGCTTTCGCAGTGATTTCAATTTTCTGCAAAGTCTGCACAACAACCACCTCAAGGGCCAACGGCGCATTGTTGACCGGCAGACGCCACTGCCAGGCACCGGCGACGTGAACTGGCGTCGCCGCCGGCAGCGTGCTGCCGGCAGCGCTTTGTGCCAGCGTAACCGCCGACTGCCCGCATAGGGCGAGAACCAACACCACGAGCGCCGATTTGACGTTCATTTTTTATCCTCCGCATCCACACGTGTTGCATGCCAGCGCATCTGCTGCTGACCGACACCGACGCCGCGCAACACCCCGCCCTCCATGCGCCCGCCGTCCACACGGCCTTCAAAATAAAGATTCGTGTCCACCCCGGCACTATCATCGACGACGGTGAAGCGCACCGCATCGCCGCGCAGACCTGGATTCCACAGCGCCACCACTTTGCCGCCGTAACGCACCAGGCCGTCGATCTCCTGATAGTTTTGCGTCAGCTCAACCTCATAGCTACGGATACCTTCGGTACGCTCGAGCTCGACCCGCCAGCGCCCGCCGATTTTGGCCGGCACGATCCATAGAAAAACGTTTTTCCGCACCGTCGATCTCGCATCCGGCTTCCAGTCACCAAAATCGAAGTCATGCGAGACGATACGCGTGCCCGGCTTCAATTCGTTCAACAACCGCGGACGTAATTTCATATTGATGGTCGGCACCAGATACAGCGTGATCACAGTGGCGCGAGAGAGATCAAATTTAAAGAGGTCCTCGCGGCGAAAACTCACCCGCTCACCGACACCGGCGAGCGCGGCGTTGTATTCGCTCTCCAGGATCAAATCGGCGTCGAGTTCGACACCGATCCCGCTGGCGCCCAGTTTAGTCGCCGCAGCGATCACCACGCGGCCGTCGCCGGACCCCAGATCGAGCACAAAATCGTCCGCCCGCACCGCCGCCAGCCGTAGCATTTCCTCAACCACCACGGGCGGCGTCGGCACATAAGGAACATCATATTTGAACTGCGCCTGCGCGCCGGCAAACGGCGTTGCCAACAGGAGGCCCAGCAAGGCGGCACGGACGGACGTCCCGTAAAAGCCCGCTGCCCGTCGCCGGGCAACCCCCATCATGGCTGCATCTTCTCCTGCAACTCCTGCATGGTCGGCTTTTTCAACAGGGCATGGGCCGGCGTACCGAGCTCAGTACGCGCCGCCTCCCATTGCAGTTGACGCTGCGCAGTCGCACCAACCACCTTTACGCCGCCGCTGAGGTTATGCGCAACGATACGGCCAGAGAATTCATAACGCGTTCCATCAACGCCATCCCGCAGTTCAAATGAAATCTGCTCGCCAGCAAGACGCGGATTAGCCACCGTCAACGCACGACCATCGAGCGTGGCATTGGCCGTCAGCATCTGAAAATTCTGTGCCACGCTTAATTCAAAGACCGCGTTGCGGCCCGCCTGCGGAAGCTCCCAACGCCATTTGCCGGCGGCGTTGGCCGGGATCAACCAGAAAAATATCTTGCTCTTCTTGTCACGACCGACCGGCTTGTCCGGCGCATCGATCACGATCTGCTCGTCTGGCTGCCATTCACCCATATCGTAATCGTGTGTGATCACCCGGGTACCGGGCTTGAGGGTCGCCAGCAGCTTGGGGCGCACCATCTGATTCACTTCCGGCAACAGGTAGATGGTCATCACCGTCGCCGCACTGAAATCGGTTTCATACAAATCGCGCTCATAGAACGCCGCACGGTCGGCAACCCCTGTTTTCGCCGCCGTTCGATTCGCCAGTTCGACCAAGCGGCGGTCGAGATCAACACCAAAACCGCGGGCACCGTATTTTTTAACGGCGGTCAGCACCATGCGGCCGTCACCGGAACCAAGATCAATCACATAGTCACGCGAACTCACTTTGGCCATCTGCAACATGCGTTCAACCACGTTCATCGGCGTCTGCACATAAGGCGTATCGCCAAAATCCTGCGCCAGCGCCGCGCCCGCCGTCATCAACAGCACCGCAACCCATTTGTAAAAGTTCAGCATCTCAATGCACCGCCAGAAGTAAGGGCGCCGTTCCAAGCGCGCCGGTTTTGACTACACGTGCCGCCAGCCATTCCGTCTGACTGATGGCGCGCGCGCCTGACAGCGCAACGCTGCCGAAGATCTGTTCGCCGGACACGCGTCCAGCAAACGACTGTTTTACCGTGGTGGCGGCCAGCGGTGTCACCACGTTGAATACCAGCTGGTCTCCGCGCAGACTGGCGTCGCTGATTTTATAAGTGCTGCCGTTGACACGCACAGTGCCGCTGACGAACTGGAATTTTTGCTCCAAGGCGAGTTCGTAATCATGCGTCACACCGCCGGTCGTCTGTTGCCAGCGCCAAAGACCGGTCACCTTCGCCGGCACAATGTAAAAATAAATCGAGCTGGTGCCGCTGGAGTTGCCGTATTTTTCGCGCACGTCCATGTGCACGGTTTCATCGGGTTTCCAGTCGTCCATATCAAAATCGTGCGAGACAATGCGTGTGCCCGGACGCAAATCCAACAACCGCGGACGCAGCGCCATGTTCACCCGCGGCAGCAGATACATCGTGATCACACTGGCAGCAGACAAATCCGTCTCGAACAGGTTGCGCTGGTAAAACGCAGTGCGGTCGCTGACGCCGTTCTTCAGCGCATTTTCAACCGCCTCACGGATGCGCTGCGGATTCAAGTCAACACCGAAACCGCGAGCGCCGTATTTTTGCACCGCCGTCACCACAATACGGCCGTCACCAGAACCAAGATCAATCAGATAATCGTTCGGCGTGACACGCGCCATTGCCAGCATTTTGTCGACAACTTCCTGCGGCGTTGGCACATAGGGCACGTTCGATTCGGCGGCAAACGCACCGCATGCTGCAGCGCCCAGCGCGAGGCCGGTCAACGCACGCCACAACAATGCAAACATATCCCCTCCGTCGGCCACGCTTTGTCTTACGCGGGCGCCACGCCGTTACAAGTTTGGAAAAAGTCTGGTAAATTCCGCGGGCCGATCAACAAGGGCTGCGTCGGTGCGAACGCAGCGATTATACCCGAGCGAAACTGACCCATGATGCTGCAGGCGATCATATTCACAACGGGGGGGGCGATACTGGCACTCGAACTTCTTGCCTCGCGCATCATGACGCCTTACTTCGGTGTCAGCCTCTTTATCTGGAGCGGCATTCTCTCGATTACCCTGGTCTCGCTGGCCCTCGGTTACTGGTGGGGCGGACGTCTTGCCGCCGGTCGCAACGGTCAGGCTTTGTCGGCGGAGAAACTCGCCAGTCTCTTTACCTTGATGCCGGCGGTGGCGGCGATTGCGATCGTCGCCGCCTGCCTCGCTTATCCGTATCTGTTTTACCAACTGGCACGGATCGACCTCGTCGTCGGCGCATTCATTGCGTGCCTCGCCCTGTTATTTGTGCCACTGTTCGCCACCTCAGCCATGAACCCGCTGCTGGTAGCGCTGGTGTTGCGCCAAAACGCGGCCAAAGGCGCGCCTGCCGATGCCGGCGCGGGCAATGTGTTTTTTGTCAGCACTATCGGCTCGGTCGCCGGCGTAATCGTCACGGCCTTCGGCTTGATTCCCTACCTCAGCAATTTCGTCTCGACACTGCTGGTGGCCGTGGTCCTCGCAGCCCTGCCGCTGGCGGTCCTTGCGCGCCCGTCCTTGCCCTTGCATGAACGCCGACGCCTCATCAGCGTCACCACCGTCGCACTGATCGCCACCCTCACCCTGCTGGCCGCAGCAGATTTTTATACCGGTCGCATGTGGCCGGCGCAATATAACAATGCCACCTGGACGCCGGAGAAAACCTATCGCTCGATGTTCGGCACCATCAAGATCGTGCGCAGCGAAGCGCGTGACGACGGCGCTTTCCAACGCATGTATTTCCAGGACGGCTTGATCCAGAACATGGTCGACTCGCAGAACAAATCGATGTCGCTTTATACCTACGCGCTCGAGGCGCTGGCCCATTCCTATCGCCCGGGCCTGAAAAAAGCGCTGGTGCTGGGGAACGGCGCCGGCATGGTGCCGATGCGCCTGGCCGCACAGGGTATCGCCGTCACTACCGTGGATATCGATCCAGCGGCGCTACGTGCGGCGCGCGAGTTATTCGGCTTTGATCCGGGCGCGGTGAAGACGCTGCAGGCCGATGCGCGCACCGTGCTGCGCGACTGCGACGGCAGCTATGACGTGGTAGTCGTCGATCTGTTTCACGGCGACGGCGTGCCTGATTATCTGGTCACGCGCGACATGTTTCGCGACCTGAAAAGCTGTCTTGCCGCCGGCGGCATCGCCGTCTTCAACACCTTTGCCGATCTTGATGCGCCACGGCCCTATGCGCACTTTCTGACCACGCTGCGCACCGAACTGCCCTACATGGTGCTCTACCGCCCGGATTACGGAATGGCCACGCATGTGAACAGCTTTGTGGTGGCGGCGGCACAACCGCTGCCAGCGCCAGCCGGCGCCGATCTGTCGCATACGCCGGCGCGACTCTACGAAATTCTCGCCGCCATGCTGCGGCAACCGCAAGCGCTGAATCAACAGCTGCTGCAAAACGGGCGCGTCATCAGTGACGCCAATAATCCGGTCGCTGCCGATATGGCCTCCAGCCAACTGGTGAACCGGCGACATGTGGTCGAAGCCTTGCCCGCGGCGTTTTTCATCAATTAGGCGGGCTGCGCCGCCAAACGACGAACAGCGAACAACGAACAGCGTAAATTGTGGTCGGTTGCGGCAACTGTGTTAGCGTTGTTGATAAGACACCATAACAATCCGCCGCGAGGAGATCTACCGTGCGCAATACACACTCGAAGCACCGCGCACATTGATAGCAATTCATGCGGCGTAATGCGCTTCGCTTATTGCGCCCTACGAACTGTCTGAGCCCTCGCGCACTTTGCGAGGGCGAGTTGCGCAGCCGCCCGACCCGGCGAGCAGCGCAGGGAAGTCCGCAGGACCAGCGAACCGGAGGCCGCTTCTTTTGGTTACTTTGCTTGGCGGGACAAGAAAAGTAACCCTCCGCCGGGCTGCCCCCGGCGAAGTTGCAGCACCGCACCTCAAACAAAACGACACGCATGCTGGTTAGACGCAATGCGCTTCGTTTATTGCGCCCGCTCTGACGACGGATCAACGCGCCGTCTTCAACGGCGACCTTACTCCATCAATACCGGCGCACTCACCGTACGTGTCGCGCTCCACTTCGCCATCGTCTGACCGCCGGCCAGCTCCACCATGCCCCCCATCACCTCGCCGTCAACACGACCGCTGAAGCGCGCCACTGCCTTGCCATCGGGCAATTGAAAGCTGACCTCGCCGCCCTTGATAGAAACCGACTGCGGCTTGAGTGCCTTGCCGCCGAGAGTCGCGCTCGACTCGACGATGCTCTGAAAGCGTTGTTTGAGCGAGAGCTCATAGGTTTCGCCACCGGAAACCTTGAGCGTCCATTTACCGGCCACCTTGGCGGGCACGATCCATTTATACAGCGTGGCGCGCGGCACCCCGGTGATCGCCTCTTTCTCGGGCACATCGAAGCCGATCGAATCATCGGACGACCAGTCGCCGAAATGATAGTCATGCGAAACCACTCGCACACCGGGCTTGAGTTCGGCAAACACCTTGCTGCGCAGATTCATCATCATGCCCGGCAGCAGGTAGAGGGTCAGCACCGAGGCTTTACCCAGATCCGCCTTGAATACATCCAACTGCACAAAACTAACACGATCAGCGATACCGTATTTTTGCGCACTGGCGTTCGACTGGCGCACCAGATCGGGATCGATATCGATACCCATACCGGAGGCTTTGTAGCTACGCGCCGCAGTCAGCACAATCACGCCGTCGCCCGAACCGAGGTCGATAACGAAATCCTTTTCATTCACCGCGCCAAACTTGAGCATCTGCTCAACGACGATTTGCGGTGTCGGCACATAAGGGCCACCGGTTTTCAATTTGTCGATGTCCTGCGCGATGGCAGCACCACCCAACAAACAGGCCGCGAACATGCAGGCGGCCACTCTACTAAAACGTTGCATAACAAAAATCTCCACGAAAATATGACCGTGACAGCAGCACGATCAGGTCGACTCAGGGTTTGACGAACTTCAGCACAAACTCATCATTCGGCACCGTGTTCTTGCCGGATGGCACAGTGCGCGGATCCTGCGGGTTGCGCAGGAATCCGCCCTCACCCACCCAGCGAAAACCGGCGGCCTCAACCTCGCCACGCAACGCCGCCTCGTCCACGCGGTGCAATGTTTTCGTTTCGCTAAAGCCGCTGCCCGCACGCCCCGAGTGATCGGCAACGACATACACACCGCCGCTCTTCAGCGCGGTAAAAATGGCACGATTCATTTTCGCGCGATCAACCGCCATGTTGGCGGTATCGTGATAAGCAAAGTTGAACACCACCAGATCGAGATTACCGGCCTCGGGCGGCAATGGATCGTCAAACGGGCGGTTCGAGGCGATGACGTTGCGCATCACCGGCGACTTCATGCGCTCGGCAAGGCGCCCCGCCGCGGCCGGCGGATTATGCGCATAGACTTTGCCCGTCGCGCCAATAGCGCGCGCCAGCAGTTCGACGTTATAACCACCAAACGCACCGATATCGGCCGCCACCATACCGGGGCGCGCATCGTAGTAACGCAGCAATTCAAGCGGGTTGCGCCGCTTGTCGGTGTTGCGATCCGCATCACTACGATCGGCACTGGCGATCAGCGCCTGATAATCCGGCGCTGGTGTGACCGCAGCACAGGCGGCCAGCATGGCCACGATAAAACCAACAACAAAACTTTTGTAACGGCGAATTTCCATTGATGTCCCTTTTTTTAACTATATTAACGTTTAATTTTTTCGCGGCACTCAAGCAGCGTTTCATTCGTATTGCGTATGCGGTTGAACGCCGCATGGATGGTATCGCGTATCTTTTCAATATCAGCGCCGCCGAACTTGTCTGATTCCAGCCGATCAGCATCCGCCATCACATCGGCGAGCGGCGTGCTGTTGTCACGCAGCCGCTCGGTGATATAGGCAATTTCACCGAGCTGCTCGCAGGTCACCGCCGCCGCATGCACCCTCGCCGCCAGCAACGCCAACATCATGCAGCCCTCCAGTGCCGCGACTTTCATAGCCGCCACGACAAACCAGACGCCAACATCCGGCAGTCTACGAACCGCCGGCACGTCTTACTTATCAAGCCCAACATCGCTGCGCCAGTCCTTGCTCTTGAACAACAAAGGCTTCAGGGCCAGAAGAATCAACACGGCGGCCGCGCCAAACATGGTGATGGCAATCGGGCGGTCGAAGAAAATCCCGTAACTGCCGCCGGACATCGCCAGCGACTGACGCACCGACAATTCCAGCATCGGCGAGAGAACAAGACCGAGCGCCACCGGTGCCAGATCAAACTGGAACTTGCGCAGCACATAACCAAGTCCGCCCATCGCCAGCATGATCCAGATGTCCATCACGCTATTACCCACCGAATAAACGCCAAGCACGCAAAAGCAGAGGATGGCCGGATAAAGGTATGAATACGGGATACGCAGCAGATTCACAAACAATCCGACCAGCGGCAAATTGAGCACCAGCAACACCACATTGCCGACATACATGCTGGCGACAAAACCCCAAAACAGCTTCGGCTGCTCGGTGATCAACATCGGTCCCGGCGCGATGCCATGCACCATGATCGCCGCCAGCATCACCGCGGTAATCGGGCCGGTGGGCACGCCCAGCGCCAGCATCGGCACAAAGGCGCCGGTGGCGGCAGCATTGTTCGCCGACTCGGGGCCGGCCACGCCTTCGATCGCGCCCTTGCCGAAACGCTCCGGGTGCGCCGACATGCGCCGTTCGATACCGTAAGACACGAACGACGAAATGATGTGCGCCGCACCGGGAATGATGCCGATCAGGAAACCGATAAAACTACCGCGTGCAATCGGCCCGACCGACAGGCGCATTTCTTCCATCGACGGTATCAACTGACGTAAGGTGGGGCGCTGCGCCGGCGGGGTTGCCGCCTGGCCGGCGGTCATCAGGATTTCCGACAGCCCGAACAGCCCCACCGCCACCGGCACGATACCGACACCATCGGCGAGTTCGGTCTGACCGTAGCTAAAGCGCGTGTAACCGCTCATCGCATCGATGCCGATCATGCCGAACAACAGACCGACGGTGGCCATTGCCAGCGTTTTGAGCATCGAGCCGCCACTCATATAAGAGAGCACCAGCAGCCCCATGGTCAACAGTGCAGTGTATTCGGGCGGGCCAAAACGCAACGCAAACGAGGCCAGGGTCGGCGCCAGAAACATCAGTGCAATCACCGACAGGGTGCCGGCAACAAAGGAACCGATCGCGGCGATTGCCAGCGCCGGGCCGGCACGCCCCCGTTGCGTCATCGCGTAACCATCGATACAGGTCATCACCGAGGCGGCCTCACCGGGGATGCGCATCAATATGGAGGTCGTCGAACCGCCGTACATCGCACCGTAGTAAACACCGGCTAGCAAGACGATGGCGACGATGGGATCAAGGCCGAAGGTCGCCGGCAGCAAGAGGCTGATCCCGGCCAGCGGCCCCAAGCCCGGCAGCATGCCGACCAAGGTACCGATCACACAGCCGGCAAACGCATAGGCCAGTACCGAGGGCTGCAAAGCCACCGAAAAACCCAGCATCAAATTACCAAACACGCCGTCCATCAGATGCCCCAAGGACTGCGTGGCAGCTGCACTTTAAGCAGCGTGGCGAACAGATAATAAGAAATAAACGCGAAACCCAGCGCCACCGATGCGGTCGCGAGCGGCTTCTTGCGCTCGACCACACCGAGGATAAACACCAGCACTGCGATCATGGTCAGACGGTAGCCGATGCGCTCCAAGGCAAAAGTTGCCGCTGCACACACCGCCAGCAACACTAGTCCGCGCCGGCCCTCGCTCCAGTCGATGCTGTTGAGCAAGGGCGAACCGCTGCCACGCAGAATAATCAACAAGCCCAGGCCACCGAGTATCGCCGCCAGCAACAAGGGCACGCTGCCGGGCCCTGGGGCGGCCATTGAACCGAGCGGATAAACGCGATTCTCCCACGCCACAAACGCTGCAATCGCCACCAACACAAGACCGGCGACATGATCGCCGCGCAGACCACGCGGCACTGCGGTCGGAGAAACCGATTCATCCATGCTTATTTATCCTCTACCTTGCCGATGACTTTGACCACTTCAGCGAGCCGCTTGGCGTCGGCGGCCCAGTATTTCGCAAACTCCGGTGCATCTAGATACTGCACCGGTGAATTCACACGCGCCATGGCGGCGCGAAAGTCGGCGTCCTCCACCGCTTTTTTGGTGGCCTCGCGCAACGTTTTAATCACCGCTTCCGGTGTGGCCTTGGGCGCGAACATGCCGGCCCAGATGTAATACTCGATATCATGACCCAGCTCTTTGAACGTCGGCACCTGCGCAAACGCCTCGTGCCGTTTCGCGCCCCAGCCAACGATTGGACGTAATTTGCCGGCATTGACCTGCGCGCTAATCGAGGCCGGACCACCGACCGTCATTTCGACGTGGCCGCCCAACACCATGGTGATGGCAGGCCCGCCGCCAGTGCTGTGCACCGCGCGCATCTTCAACTTGAACGCATGCAAAAACATTTCCACCGGCAGATGCAAAGCACCGTAGACACCCGAGGTCGAAAACGACAACTGCCCCTGTTTCTGTCGCGCCAGCGTCACCAGCTCCGGCAGAGTCTTGACGGGCAGCGAAGGGTGCACGACGAGTATCACCGGGTCGGCCGAAATCAAGGCGATCGGCGCAAGTTGATCCAGCGTATAGGCGGGCTTTTGATCAAACAGCCTGTCCGCCTCGGGCAGCACCGAGACGCTGGAGAGCGCCATCATGATGGTGTAGCCGTCGGGCTTGGCGTTCGCCACCGCCGCATTGCCGACCTTGCCGCCGGCACCGGGACGGTTGTTGATGGTCAACGGTTGCTTGAGGATTTTCTCCAGCGCGGCGGCGGTCGGACGCGCCGTGATATCAGCCACGCCACCGGGCGGAAACGGCACGATCATGCTGATCGGACGCACGGGATAGGTCTCCTGCGCCGCAGCGGCAAAACCCATCGACGCCAGCATCAAACCAACCATTACTTTACGCATGCTTCCTCCCGTTGTTTTACCGCGGCCAGCATCGCCAAGACTCAGACGAATCAAACGAATCAGAGCACCGGATTTTCAAGAGTGCCGATCGGTTCGATGGTAATCGCCACCACATCGCCTTTTTGCAGATATTTCGGCGGATTGAAACCAATGCCAACACCAGCGCAGGTGCCAGTGGCAATCAGATCGCCCGGATCCAGCGTCATCACGCGTGAGAAGGTTTCGATCAGCGTCGGTATGTCGAAGATCAACTGGCTGACCAGCGCATCCTGCCGCAATTCACCGTTCACTTTCGTCATCAAGCGCAGTTGGGTCACATCCTTGATCTCGTCTGCGGTGACGATGCATGGCCCCATCGGGCA
>CAMDSO010000073.1 GCA_945906935.1 Bordetella parapertussis | reverse complement strand
GACGCCGCCGATTTCCAGCCACTCGCCGAGACGGCCTGACACCGTGGTGGCTGCACGCTGTGTATTCACGCTACCCGCGGGCAGGTTCTGCACCGGTGCGGCAAAGGTATCGCGCTGAGGACTGATTTCGAGTATCACGCGATCACCTGCAAGACGTGGCAGGACATGAAAGCCGGTCTGCGCGTCCCGATAATCAACGTTATTACTAACACGATCAACCGGTCTGCCGTTGATCATCGTCCGCGTCACCTGCGGCTGCGACAACGGCACCGACTGGCCGAATTGAATATAGGCGCTGTTACCTTCGAGCACCTGAATACTTTGCGCACTGCGATCCTCGCTCAAAGCGCGCGTGTTATCGATGCGGCCGCGCAAGCCGCTCTCGCCGCCGGGCGCAGCGTCGCCCACCACTACGCTGCCCGCGCCGGTGACGATCCTGCCGCTGGCTTGTGCCTCGCTGCGCTCACGACCCACTGCCGCATCCTGGCGCACGGTGATCAATAATTGGCGCGGCATGGCATCGATGGTTGCCAGCACTTTTTTCAGATCGTTAAGATTGGCGGGCGAGGTGCGCACCACCAGCTGATTCTGCAGCCCGGTCATGGTGCCGGTCTTGTCGAGCAAGGGTCGCAGCACCAGCATGACCTGCTCGGCTGTGCGATATTTCAGCGTGATGACTTCAACCGCAGGATTTTGTGCAAACAGCGAAAACGGGGCTGTTACGAGCATAAAAAGCGCGACAACCCGCGAAATTCGATTAAATGTTGGTTTCATGGCTCATTAACGGCGTTTTATGCCCGCAGTTTACCCCTGCCGACAGTTTTCCCGCATCTGCGTCGTCGTTGCCCGCCACCACGCCGCCACAGCGCAAGGCGCGGTGGGGTTTCCGCGGCTACCGGCGAGCTGTTAAACTGAGGTCCATGAAACAAACCTTCCTCATCGCCGCCCTGCTCGCCGCCGTACTCTCCGGCTCGGTGCTGTCAGGTTCATTGCTCGCCGCCGATAGCGGTGCAAATGCGGCGGATGAATCCGCCGCCGGCGTTGCCGAGAAAAACTATTTCGATCGCGCCGGTGAACTGGTTATTCACGCGCTGTCGATGATCGGGGTCAAATACAAATGGGGCGGTAACGACCTGGAAGGCGGGCTCGATTGCAGCGGACTGGTCGGCCGCGTGTTCAATGAGGTCACCGGCCTCGTGCTGCCGCGCGATTCGCGCTCGATGAGCAAAGTCGGCACCTCGGTTGAAAAAGCCGAACTCAAACCCGGCGATCTGGTGTTTTTCAATACGCTGCGCCGGCCGTTTTCGCATGTCGGCATTTATATCGGTAACGACCGATTCGTCCACTCACCGCGCCGTGGCCGCGAAGTCGAAGTCTCCGAATTGCGCGACGGCTACTGGAAAAAGCGCTTCAACGGCGCGCGCCGCCTGCTGCCCTGAATCAAGGCCAACGCTTTTTAGCGCACCAGCGGCTGGGCGATTGTCTTTTCCGCAATCTTGCGTTTGATCGCGGCGACCGCCGCCAATCCCGCTCTTTCGCCCTCGATAATGGCCTGATGCCGGTTGTCAAAATCGGTCGATTTCATCGACCCTGTCTCAGGCTGCACAATCACATCCGCATCATTGAGTTCGTAAGCAGCAATGCTCTGCCCCATGATGGAAAACGTTTGCAGCATGACGTCGATGCTGTCGCGCGTCTTGCCAAAACGCGGTTTGTTGGAAATATCCACCGCTATAACGAGATCGGCACCGAGTGAACGCGCGGCGCGCACTGGCACCGGGCTGACCAGTCCGCCGTCTACGTATTCGCGCCCGTTGATCAGCACCGGCTGAAACACACCCGGAACACTGCTCGAGGCACGCACCGCCATGCCGGTATTGCCGGTGCGAAAAATCACCATCTCACCGCTCTGCAAATCGGTCACCACCGTAGCGAAGGGTTTGTTGAGTTTTTGCAACGTGCGGTTCTGCAGCGAGCGGTTGACGAAATTCTGCAGCGCTTCGCCCTTGATAAAGCCGCGATCCGGCAGCGACCAATCGGCAATCGCCGTGTCCTCCATCTGCAAAGCGACACGCTGCAGATCAAATCCGCTGTAGCCGCCCGCGTAGAGCGCACCGACCAATGCGCCGGCACTCGTGCCGACCACGATATCGGCCACGATGCCATGCGCTTCGAGGGCTTTGATCACACCGACATGGGCAAAGCCGCGTGCCGCGCCGCCGCCAAGGGCCAGTGCGATTTTCGGCAGCACCATCCGAACTTCAGCCTTGAGAACCGGCTCGATCCCAGGCGTCTGAGGTTTACCCGCAACATCGCCACCGCGCGGCATCAGGCTGCAGCCGGAGAGCCAAACCATCATCATCAAGAGCACTAAACGCACGGCGCATATCCAATTCAAGAGCCAACATCCAACGGCCGCAGCGACATCACGGCAGACGCTTCAAGCACATCGATCTTATCAGTCGAAAAAATCTGTTTTTACACTATCGAGAACAATCAATCGTCTGCCGACATCGGGCGCTGCCGGCGTAATTCAAAGGCCAGATCATGCACCGCCAGCGCGTAATTAATGCTGCGGTTGTAACGCGTGATGACATAAAAATTATTGAAACCCAGCCAATAAGCTGTGCCCGTATCGGTCTCAGCGGAAAATGCACAGGCCAGCGCGTCTTCGCCCACCGTGCCGCCCACCGCAACACCGGCGCTACGATACGTCGCCACACTACTATGGGGCTGAATGCCGCGCTCGAGCAACTGCCGGAAAGGCTCCGCCGGCGGTTCCTGAGTGCGCTCGAGCGCGAAGAGCACGGGTTGACCGGTCAGCCATCCGTGCTTGCGGTAATAGTTGCCTATGCTACCGATCGCATCGGCGTGATTCCACAGGTCGCGGCGGCCGTCACCGTCAAAATCAACGGCGTAGCGGCGATAACTGCTGGGCAAGAATTGCGCTACACCCAGCGCACCGGCGTAGGAACCTTTATAACGCAAGGGATCTGCACGCATTTCCCGCGAGAGCAAGAGCAACTCGGTGAGTTCATTGCGAAACAGCGCGGCGCGCGGCGGATAGGCAAAGGCGAGTGTGGCCAGCGCATCGAACACCCGCCCCTTGCCTAGGGTGCGTCCGTAGACCGTTTCTATGCCGATGGTCGCCACAATAATCTCGGCGGGCACGCCGTATTCGGTACTCGCGCGCGCCAGGGCATGCGCGTGACGGCGCCAGTAATCGCCGCCCTCACGAATACGCGCAGCCGTGACGATGGACGCGCGAAACTCATGCCAGGGCCTGGAGGTGGACGGACGTGCCATCGCCTGCAACACGCCGTTCTGCAGGCGGGCCTTGCGAAACAGTTGGGCCAGCGCGGCGCGGTCAAACTGGTTTTCATCAGCCATTTGCGCGATAAAAACATCGACCTCCGGCATGGCTTCAAAGCCGTTTTGCACGGCCAGCACCGGCGGGCTCAAGAAAAAACCCACCAACAGCACAAGGCTGCCGGCCGTCGCGCCCAGCAGGCCGCTAGCGATGATCCGCCCCAACCGCCTCAGCCACCGAGCGAAAGCCTGCGGACTGCAGGCAGGCTGCCAGCTCGCGAGTGATATCCGCGACCATTCCCGGCCCGCCATAGACCAGTGCGGAATACAGTTGCACCAGCGAGGCTCCAGCGCGTATCCGCGCGTAGGCATCGGCGCCACTGGCGATGCCACCGCAACCGACGATCGGCAGGCGCCCGCCGGTCAGGCGATACATATCGGCAATACAAGCCTGCGCTTTTTCCTTCAACGGCGCACCGGACAGGCCGCCCGTTTCGGGCGCGTGCACGCTGCGCAAATCGGACGGACGATCGATCGTGGTGTTGCCAACAATCAGACCATCGATACCGCTCGCCAGTGCGACTTCGGCAATGTCCTGTCTTTCCTGTGCGGTTAAATCGGGCCCCACCTTGGCCAACAGCGGCGGCAGGTTTTGCACGCTGGGCATCGCGCGCGCGCGCGCCTCGATCACACGACCGATCAGAGCGGCGATTTGTTCACGCGCCTGCAGGCTGCGCAGACCCGGCGTATTGGGCGATGAAACATTGCACACCAGATAATCGGCGTGGTGACAGACCGCTTCGATGCCCTTCACATAGTCGGCAGCCGCGTCGTCGGTCAATTTATTCTTGCCGACATTGGCGCCAACGATGCCGTTGCGACGACGCGCCTTGAGCTTTTCGACAAATGGCGCGAGGCCCTTGCTGTTAAAACCGAAACGGTTGATGACCGCCGCGTCTTCATAGAGCCGAAACAGCCGCGGTTGCGGGTTGCCCGGTTGCGGCAGCGGCGTGACGGTACCCGCCTCGACAAAACCAAAACCCAGTTCCAGCATCGGCGCCATCACATCGGCGTCCTTGTCAAAGCCGGCGGCCAGACCGACCGGGTTCTTAAAATCCAGATGCCACACCCGCGTCGCCAGCACAGGCGCTGAAACCGCGGCAGAGTGCCCTGCAAGGCCGAGTTTCAAAGCACGAATCGCGATGCCATGCGCGGTTTCCGGACTAAACAGGCGCAACACCGGCATCGCGGCACGCATAACCAAACCACTCATTCCAACACTCCCCTCACGATCTCACCGAAATAACCCGAACCGCCCAACGCCAACCACCACCGGCCACCTTGAAGAAAACAATTTCCTCAGGACAGGCGCGAGGACTAGCGTAAATGGTGATGAACGTTTGCACATCAGACCCGCCAAAGACGGCAGCAAATTTCTTGCAGGCAAAGTTTAGCATCCGACAACGCGCAAAGAACTGCGATCGGCCGCGCAAAAAACATGCGTCTCATTATTAGTTTGTACAGGAAATCATTGTTATAATTGGGAAATAGTCTGGTTTCTCTTTCGTGCGTGCCCACCTTGCCTCTTCAATTACAAAAACTCGTTTTGACCGGAATAGCGGTCTTGCTGCTGTTGCTCTCAGGCTGCGCCAGCACCAACAATCCGCGTGATCCGCTGGAGCCGATGAATCGCGCCGTCTATCAATTCAACAGCGGCCTGGACAAGGCTTTAATCCAACCGGCTGCCACCGTTTATAAAACCGTATTACCGCAATTCATGCGTACCGGCGTCAACAATTTCGCCGGTAACCTGTATGACCTGCTGACCGCGCTCAACAATATGCTCCAGGGGAAATTTGCTGATGGTCTGTCGGACAGCGGACGCGTCCTGGTCAACTCGACCCTAGGCGTCGCTGGACTCTTCGACGTCGGCACTGAAATCGGCCTCGAAAAGCACAGGGAAGACTTCGGTCAGACGTTGGGCCGCTGGGGAGTCGCAGACGGGCCCTATCTGCAGATTCCGGTGTTGGGACCGAGCTCCTTTCGTGACGGCGTCGGACTCTTTGTCGATGTCAAACTCGACCCGGTCGGGTGGATCTGGCGCAACGACATTCCCACGCGCAATTCCCTCAGGGGCCTGTTCATCGTCAACCTGCGCGCAAACCTGCTCGATTCGACCAAGATATTCGACGAAGCAGCGCTCGATCCTTATGAATTCCAGCGTGACGCCTATCTGCAGCGCCGACGTAATTTGGTCTATGACGGCAACCCGCCGCCGGAAAAAGACCTCGACGACATGCGCTAAAAAATGCGCGTGAAAAACCAGTCCGACTGCACAGCACCACATCAATAGCCGCCGGCCTCGACGCTGATGGCAATCATAATCGCGGGATTAAACCCGGCACCGACCTGAACGCCGGCATCTCCAGCCCGCAGATTCAAGCCTCGGCGTACGGTGGTCCGCTTAGTTCAAGCGCGCCGCCGCCGCCTGCAGCTCTATCATCTGCTGCCGTATGGCATCCGCATCTTCGGCGCCGGGCAGCATCTCGAGATAAGACTGCAGGTCGAACAACGCGGCACGAAAACATTCGAGATGCTGGTAGAAAAGGCCGCGATCCCGATATTCCAAGGCATGGCCGGGACTCAGAAAAATAATGTGGTCGGCAATCGCAAGTGCCTTCAGCCAGTCCTTGCGTTGCGTGTAAATCGATTTGAGATTGCGCAAGAGGCGCCCAAGCATGTCTCGATTGCTTGCGGCCGTCAGCATAGCGGCGACCACCGAACGTGCCGGCACTGCGGCCTGCCCCATGGCGGCAAGCCGCGCCTTCAAGTCATCAATACCCAGCGACACGCCGCGCGCATAGGGGTCGAGAATAACCGCGCCCTCGCGCAGGGCGCATCTGACCAGAAAGTGTCCGGGAAAAGACACCCCCTGTAATGGCAGCCCGATATGCCTGCCGATCTCCATATAAATGATCGCCAGCGTCAGCGGGATCCCCAGCTTGCGCTCGAGCACATCGTTAAGAAAGCTGTTGCGCGGATCGTAATAATCATCTCTGTTAGCGCGAAAACCCAACTCATCAAACAGATAGCGGTTGAGCATGATGATTTTGCCGGCGGCACTGATGTCGGGACGCAAACGCAGTGACAAATCGACGCCGAGCTGCGCGATTCGCTCGAGACAGTTGCCGACATCCAGCCCGGGATATTCGCAGGCAGCCACCAGCAACGTCCCTTCGACCAGATTGATCTCATCATCGTCACCGGCGACGATGATGCTGAAACGTTCTGCCTGCGGTGTCATGGACCGCCTCTCCAGGATCTCAAGTGCTGTAATTAATACTTGTCACCAATTATAAACACCGGCAACGCCCCTTAGCCTGCCGGATCCAATTGCGCCGCGCGCGCTTCAAGGGCTTCCCATCGCACATAAGCCGCCGCCAATTCGCCCTCCAGCCCTGCAAGCCGGTTCTGTAGCGGCTTAACCAGCTCGGGGTCACCCCGATACAGCGCCGGGTCCGCCAGTCGCTCCTGCAACTTGGCGTGCTCATTTTCCATGGCAGCGATACGATCGGGCAGCGCGGCGAGTTCCCGCGTTTCCTGATACCCGAGTTTTTTCTTTGGTAATGCCAGCGCGACAGCGGGGGCCGCGGTTTTTGCATTAGCCGCCGCCAACGCGCCATGTTGCACCATGGCGCGCGCACGTATGCTGGCGCGGTTGTCTTCGTAACCGCCGGCATATTCGCAAACCCGGCCCTCGCCCTCAAAGACCAGTATCTGCGTAACAACGCTATCGAGAAACGCGCGGTCATGACTGACCAGCAGCACCGTACCCGCATACTCCTGCAGCAGCGCCTCGAGCAGATCGAGCGTTTCAATATCGAGATCGTTGGTCGGCTCGTCGAGCACCAGCACGTTTGCCGGCTGCGCAAACAAACGCGCCAACAACAAGCGGTTGCGCTCCCCTCCAGACAAACTCCCAACCTTGGCCCGCGCACGCTCGGGCGGAAACAGAAAGTCGCCCAGGTAGGAAATCACGTGTTTGCGCGTTCCATCGATTTCGATGAAATCCGAACCGGGACTGATCACCGAGGCGAGCGTGGCGGCGTCATCGAGCTGGGCGCGAAACTGGTCGAAATAGGCAACGCTCAACTTGGTGCCGCGCTTGACCTCCCCGGCATCCGCCTCGAGTTGTCCGAGCACGAGTTTGAGCAACGTCGTCTTGCCGCATCCGTTCGGCCCGACCAGACCGACCTTGTCGCCGCGCTGGATCACGCAGGACACCTCATCCAGCACGCGCCTGCCTTCGAATTCTTTGCACACCCGATCGAGTTCGGCGACGCGGCGCCCCGAACGCTCGCCGGCGGCGACATCAAAATTGACACGACCCAGACCGTCCCGTCGCGCCGCGCGGTCGCGCCGCAACTGTTCAAGGCGGCGCACGCGGCCTTCGTTGCGCGTGCGTCGCGCTTCGATGCCCTTGCGTATCCACACCTCTTCCTGGGCCAGCAGCTTGTCGAAGCGTGCGTTCTCCTGCGCTTCCGCATTCAACAAATCTTCCTTGCGCCGGCGGTATTCTGCGTAGTTGCCGCCAAATGCGCCAAGGCGCCCGCGATCGAGTTCGATCACGCGCGTCGTCACGCGATCAAGAAAGCGTCGGTCGTGCGTCACGCACAACACGGCACCGGAGAATCCGATCAGCAATTCCTCAAGCCACTCAATGCCGTCGATATCAAGATGGTTGGTCGGCTCGTCGAGCAGCAGCAACCGCGGCGCTACCACCAGTGCCCGCGCCAGTGCCACACGCTTGCGCATACCGCCCGAGAGCAGGCCCACGCGGTCTTCCGCATTCAAGCCAACACGGGCGATGGTGGCATCCACCATCGACTTTGCATTCCAGCCGCCGCAGTCTTCGAGTTGCGTCTGCAGCGTGTTCAAACGATCGAGCAGCTCCGGCGCCGGATCGTCGCCCAGCCGCTGCGAGAGTTCATCGAACTCGTGCAGCAACGCCTGCTGTTCATGCAAACCACTGGCCACCGCATCAAAGACACTGGCCTCCGGATCAAGGTCTGGCTCCTGGGGGACAAAGGCATAGGAAAGTCCAGGTTGGCGCCAGAACTTGCCATCGTCGAGCTGTATATCACCGACGATCAATTTGAGCAGACTCGATTTGCCGGTGCCGTTGCGGCCGATCAGGCCGTTGCGTTCTCCCGGCTCGAGGACGAGGCTGGCATGATCGAGCAGCGCGACATGACCAAACGCCAGGCAGGCGTTATCCAGAGTGACGAGTGGCATCTGTTACTCCGCTGGTACCGAAATTTCAACGAGGTTGTCATCAGGGTCGCGCACATAAACCGAACGCAGGGCAAACCGCGCGCCGGTGCGTATCGACGGTTCAAGTTCCAGCGGCACGCCATGCGCGCGCAGGCGTTCAATCACTGCGTCGAGCGTGCAGGCGGCCAGAAAACACAAGTCCAGAGAACCCGGTGTCGGCTGTCGTGCCTTGATACCCGCCTCATATCCCGGCGGATGCACATTGATTTTTTGCGTGCCAAACCGCAGCGCAATACGCCCCTCGCCAAAGCGTTCGATCGTCATACCCAGCGCACCGGTATAAAAGGCGAGGCATTTATCCAGATCTTTTGTGGTCAGCACGATGTGATCAATGCTCTCGATAATCATCGGTTCAGCTCCTTCAGATCAGCCAGCACCTCGCGCGCGTTGCGCGCCGGATTAACACCGACATAGACTTTGGCAATCCGCCCTTGCGGATCAACCAGAAAAGTATTGCGGCGTGCGAAGCGGATAAAGCCCAGGTTCAGCAGCGAGCCACAACGCCGCGCCAGCGCACCCTCGCCATCAGCCAACAGCGCGTAGGGCAGCTTGTATTCACGCGCGAACGCCGCGTGCTTTTCACTGTTATCGACGCTGATGCCACACACCACCGCACCGGCGGCGACAAATTCCTGCATATCATCACGAAAGCACACCGCCTGTTGCGTGCAGCCTGGCGTGTGGTCACGGGGATAAAAATACAGCACCAGCCAGCGGCCGCGAAATTCTGCCGCCGTACGCAGTGCACCGTGTTGATCGGGCAGACTGAATGCGGGCAGCAGCTCCCCCGCCACAGGCAGCGCCGCCTTGCCGGCGGCAACTACGCGCCAGAGCAGTAGCGCCACACATAGAACAACGGCGATTGAAAGCCAAAATATCATGCGACGGGTGGCGGATGGCTTCGATGGAGAGCGCGCATTTTACGGTAAAAACTTCAGCGCTACGTAGTTTAAAAATGGCATCGTGCACGATGCACGCAACGCAGATTAATCCAGGAGCGAACCCCATGCCCATCTTCGAATACGCGTGCAGAACCTGCGGCAAGGAATTCGAAAAACGCGTACGTCAATCCGATCCCGCCCCCACCTGCCCGCCTGTCAGCGGTGGCGAATTGACTAAAAAATGTCGACCTTTGCCGCACTCTCCAGCGGCAGCGTGCCCGCTTACGCCAAAGCACCGGCCGGCTATGGATCGTCTTGGCAACCCCAACGGCGCGGGTGCCTGCCAGCTCAACTAATCGACCCGCAGTGAGGACGGCGGCGCGCATTGCAGTAAAATGCAAGCTCGCGCCCCCGTAGCTCAGTGGATAGAGCACCTTCCTCCTAAGAAGGGGGTCACACGTTCGATTCGTGTCGGGGGCGCCAGGCAACGGGAGGAACACCATGGCTGATGACAGCAAAACCAAGGTCACGATACTGACCGCAAATTATCGCATCAAAGGCTCGATCGACATGATCTCCGGCGCGCGCGTCACGGATTATTTCATCGAAGCCAAGGGCTTCATCGCGCTGACCGACGCTGAAGTCTGGGAAACCGGCGGACGCCAGGTCTTCACCGCACCATTTCTGAATGTCAGCCGCGATCACATCCAGGTAATCGTACCGGGATCGCGATAAACTGCATTACCGCGAAGCGCCGGCGTGTGGCATAAAAAAACGAACAAAATGCCGGCATCACAAAAGCGTAACCATCCGCCGTTGCTCCAGTGAACAAATTACAGCCTCTGCGCTGACTGATACAGACAGGACTATGACTACAAAAACTCTTGGTTGGGGACTTATCGGGACCGGCAAAATTGCAGACGACCGCATACTGCCCGGCATCAACGCCTTTAAAGGCAACCAACTGGTCGCTGTCGTCAGCCGCGAGCAATCGCGTGCCGACGCCTTCGCCAGGAAATTCGGCGCCCAGCATGCGTATACGAATTACGCCGACATGCTGGCCAACCCGGACGTACAGGTGGTGGCAATCCATACACCTAACTCGCTGCACTGCGAAGAAGTGCTCGCCGCCGCACGCGCCGGCAAACATATTTTTTGCGACAAGCCGATGGCCACCTCGGTGGCCGATGCCGAACGCATGGTCGCCGCCTGCGAAAAGGCCGGCGTGCAGCTCGGTATGAACTTTCACAACCGCTCGATGCCCTGCTTTATCGAAACCAAACGCATCGTCGAGAGCGGTGCGATCGGTGAGGTTACCGTGATCGAACTCGAAGCGAGTCCGGGCAACCGCCCCGGCGGCACGCTCTCAAGCTGGCGCGTTGACCCGTTGATGTCGGGTCTCGGCACCACCATGAGCATCGGCGTGCACGTCTACGACATCCTGCGCTACATCATGTCGACCGAGGTCGAACTGGTGTCATCGATCTTCGACACGCCGCGCAATGTCATGGAACAAACCAATATGTCGACGCTGCGCTTCACCAACGGCGCGGTTGCGCAGATCAACGTCAACGAAAAATCTCCGCTGCCCTATAACGATTTCGTCATCCACGGCACCAAGGGCCGCATCACCGGGCGCGGACTCACCCGCAGCCGCGCCGGCGGCGTGCTCGAAGTGGTGGATGGCGACGGCAAAACCCATACGCAGGAATTTCCTGCAATCAACGCGCATGGCGCCTGTGTGGCGGCGTTCAGCCAGCAACTGCTCGATGGCGTGCCGGTCACGCCCTCCGGCATCGATGGCCTGCGCAGCATGCAACTAACCGAAGCCATGGCGACATCCGCCTGGGATGGCATACACGTGAGGCTGGCATCATGAGTGATCCAACATTAGGCGCTTACAACATCTTCGACCTGCGCGACATGGCGATGAGCCGCACGCCGCGCGGCGTTTTTGAATTCGTCGACCGCGGCACCGAAGACGAAGTCGGTCTGCGCAACAACCGCGAGGCTTTTGAACGCATCAAGTTAAAGCCGCGCACTCTGGTCGACGTCTCGAAACGCAACCAGGAAATCGAGTTCTTCGGCCACACGCACAAAATGCCGATCGGCATCGCACCGACCGGCACCGCCGGCCTGATGTGGTATCAGGGTGAGATCGCGCTGGCGCGCGCCGCCGCCGCCGCCGGCATTCCCTTCACGCTGGCCACCGGCTCACAAACCTCAATGGAAAAGGTCGCCGAGGCCGTACCCGGTGCGCGGCTCTGGTTCCAGCTCTACATGTGGCCCGACCGCGCCCTCTCCCACCAGCTGGTTGAACGCGCCAAGAACGCCGGCTACGAAGCGCTGGTGGTGACGGTCGACGGTGCAGCCGCAGGCAATCGCGAATACAACATGCGCAACGGCTTCACCATGCCCTTCCAATACACGCGCCACAATATCTGGGATGTGCTCAAACATCCGCGCTGGATGTTCGGCGTGCTGGCGCGCTACATGATAACCACCGGCATGCCACGTTATGAAAATTACCCGAGCGCGATCAAGAGCAAGATCACCGGCCTGCCGATGGGCCGTGCGAGCCTGCGCACCGATTCGCTGAGCTGGGACGACCTGCGGCAACTACGGCAGATGTGGCCGCGCAAACTCATCGTCAAAGGCATCCTGCATCCGCAGGATGCCGTGCTGGCCGCCGATTGCGGTGCCGATGCGGTGGTGGTGTCTAACCACGGCGGTCGCAATCTGGATGTAACGATGGCACCGATCGAGGTCCTGCCGGATATATTGCAGGCGCTTGGCGGCCGCATACCGGTGATTGTCGATAGCGGATTCCGTCGTGGCAGCGACGTCGTCAAAGCGCTCGCCCTTGGCGCAGACATGGTCTACGTCGGCCGCTCCACGCTCTACGGTGTCGGCGCAGGCGGCGAAGCCGGGGCGACGCGTGCGATCAATATCTTCCGTGAAGAAATCGACCGTGTCATGGCGCTGATTGGATGCCCCGATATCGCCGGCTTGAATAGCGACTATCTGGTGCTGCCGAAAAACGTCAAGGCAACAATGGCAGCCTGATCACTGATACGCCACGTTTCTTCCTCTCGAAGAAACGTGGCTTACCCCTCACCCCGGGCCCCAACCCCGCGGTCGCATTGCAAGGGGCGGTTGCCATCACCATTCCAGCAACACCGAAAAAGCGCCTGCATATTCCAGGGCGTCTACGGTTGTGCTTCACCGGTAGTTTCAGCGCCCGCCCAGCAAGCGCTGCAAATGCTGCGCAAACTCCGTGTTGTCCTGGTAACCGTGAAACAACACAGCCCCTGGCCCGATTGCACCGATCGCCACCGGCTCAGTCGTATGCCCGCCAGTTCCCCAATAGACACCCGTCTGGCGTGACACCATGCGCGAGAGCGCGCTGGCGACCACGTTCGGAAAATTCCGCTCCAGCGGGCGACCTTTCAGAATAGCCTCGCGCAAATCCGCATCCAGCGTGAAGCCCGGATAATGCTGTGCGAGCAAGGCATCGAGCTTTTCTGCGGTTGCTTGCTTGCCCAGCTTCTCGATCATGCCGGCGATTGACAGCGTAATGCCATCGAGCATCTTCAAACGCGGAATATCCGTGTTGAAACGGTTCTTGCCCGACATGGATGACAGATCACGTTGCGCATAGGTCGGTGACAGACCGCCAGTTTCGTGATCCGCCGCCACAATCACCAGCGTGTCGGGAGAACGACGTTGAAAATCGAGCGCCACCTGCACCGCCTTGTCAAAGGCCCACAGTGCGCGCATCAATGCGGCGGCATCATTTAAATGACCGGCACTGTCGGTATTTTCGTTCTCGACGAAGAGCACGAAACCGTGCGGATTGTCGCGCTCCAGCGCCTTGATCGCCGCTGCGGTCATTTCGGCGGTGCTCGGTTCCTTCGCCGCGTCACGATCCAGTTCGAGATCCAGATCCTCGTTTGAAAACAGTCCCAGCAGTCGACCCACGGTTGCTGCGTTCAGTGCAGCCGTATCGCGCACCACCTGCCAGCCGCGCGACGCAAACACCGCGATCACATCAAGGTTGTCCTTGCGCTTGCCCCCCGCCTTGGCGGGTAAAAAATAGTCGGCGCCGCCACCCAACAAGACATCGGGGCCCAGTTGCAAATACTGGTCGACAATCGCCTGCGACTCGCGGCGATTGGGCGCGTTGACGCTGAATGCCGCTGGCGACGCGTCGTAGACGGTGGCGGTGGTAACCATGCCGATACGGCGACCGCTGGCACGCGCTGCCTGCATCAGCGTAATCGGACGCGCACCGTCTGGCGTCATCGAAATCGCGTAGTTGTTGACCTTGTGGCCCGTCGACATCGCCGACGCGCCAGCTGCCGAATCGGTCACGAAAGAATTCAGCGAGTGCGTCGATAGCAGGCCGAGGGTTCCCTCACGGAACACCCTGTCGGTGACGGCAAACCCTTCATTGCGCAAATGCCGCGCTGTGTATTTACCGAATTCCCATTGCGTCGGTGCAGCGCCGTCGGCGAAGAGAATGATGATATTTTTCGGCGCGCTGACCTGCGGTCCCTGCAACGATGGACCGGCGCAGGCGGCAAGCAACAACGCCACCAGCAGCAATCCGCCCTGACGGAGAAAAAACCTGAACGACAACCCTGACCGTTTCATGCAATCTCCCCGGTTAAGCAAACTGGCGGGCCAGTATAGACTAGCCGTCGTGCAACCTTGCTGCGCGCCCGCACTGCTGCTATGTTCGACTCCTTTCGATTGAACCGCCACCGCGCAGCAAGGTTGAACCACCGTGCACACTCCAAGCTCCCGCTGGAATTTTTGGATCGATCGCGGCGGCACTTTCACCGATGTCGTGGCGCAAAAGCCCGATGGCACGCTGGTTACCCACAAGCTGCTCTCGGAAAACCCGGCGCGCTATGCGGACGCGGCGGTCGCCGGCATCCGGCACATACTCGGCGTCGCACCCGGCGTGCCGATTCCGGCCGACCAAATCGAAGCGGTGAAGATGGGCACCACGGTCGCCACCAACGCCCTGCTCGAACGCAAGGGGGAACGCACCGCGCTACTCATCACGCGCGGCTTTCGCGACGCGCTGCGCATCGCCTATCAAAACCGACCGCGCATCTTCGACCGCCACATCGTGCTGCCCGAGCTGCTCTATGCGCAGGTAATCGAAGTCGATGAACGCATCAGCGCCCACGGCGAGGTCTTGCAAGCGCCGGATGCGGCGGCGATCCGCAACGCGCTGCAGCAGCTGCATGCCGACGGATACCGCGCGCTGGCGATCGTGCTGATGCACGCCTACCGCCATCCGCAACACGAACGCCTGCTCGCCACACTCGCGCGTGAGAGCGGATTTAGCCAGGTCTCGGTGTCACACGAAGTCAGCCCGCTGATGAAATTGATCGGGCGTGGCGACACCACCGTGGTCGATGCCTATCTCTCACCCATCCTGCGCCGCTATATCGACAGTGTCGCCACCGAACTGCGCGGCGTGCGTCTGCTGTTCATGCAATCGAACGGCGGCCTCACCGATGCGCAATGTTTTCAGGGCAAGGACTCCATCCTCTCCGGGCCGGCCGGCGGTATCGTCGGCGCGGTGCGCACCGCACTGGCCGCCGGCTTTGAGCGCATCATCGGCTTTGACATGGGCGGCACGTCAACCGACGTGTCGCATTTTGCCGGTAGCGATCTGGCTGAGGTTGAACGCAGTTTTGACACCCAGGTCGCCGGTGTGCGCATGCGCGCGCCGATGATGCACATTCACACCGTCGCCGCCGGCGGCGGTTCGATTCTGCATTTCGAAAGCGGACGTTTGCGCGTCGGCCCCGATTCGGCTGGCGCCCATCCGGGTCCGGCGGCTTATCGCAACGGCGGTCCACTGACCGTCACCGACTGCAATATTTTGCTCGGCAAAATCCAACCGGCGGATTTTCCAGCGGTGTTCGGCGCAGAGGGCGACCGCCCACTCGACGTCAGCGTGGTCCACGAAAAATTCGCCGCACTCGCACACGAGGTCGCCACAGCAACCGGCGAAGCGCGCAGCGCCGAGGCAATCGCCGCCGGCTTTATCGAAATCGCCGTCGCCAACATGGCCAATGCGATCCGCCAGATTTCGGTGCAGCGCGGCCATGATGTCACGCAATACACGCTGGCCTGCTTCGGCGGCGCCGGCGGCCAGCACGCCTGTCTGGTCGCCGACGCGTTGGGCATGACGCGCATTTACATACATCCGCTGGCCGGTGTGTTGTCGGCCTACGGCATGGGACTGGCCGACATCACGGCGATGCGCGAGCAGGCGGTGGAGGTGGAGTTCAGTGAAGAGAACTGTCTGCGCCTCGACGATCTGTTGGTAGACCTTGCGGTGGCGGCGCGTCGTGAAGTGTTGGGGCAGGATATCCCGCCCGAACGCATCCGCGTCGTCGCGCGCATCCATCTGCGCTACGCCGGCACCGACACCGCGCTGGTGGTGCCCTTTACCGACACCGCGGCAACACTGGCCGCCTTCGAAACTGCTTATCGTGCGCGCTACAGTTTTCTGCTGTCGGATCGTACGTTGATCGTCGAGGCGCTTTCGGTCGAAGCCATCGGCAGCACGCAGTCTGAGGACGCGCCCCTCAGTGGCCGCACGCATACCGCGGCGGCGGACGGCGCTGCTACAGACGAAGCCGACGCGCTCGACTTGGCCGCCGTCGGCTTGTCCGCCGTTGACTTGTCCGCCGTTGACTTGTCCACCGTTGACTTGGCCGCCGTCGACTTGGCCGCCGTCGGCTTGTCCGCCGTCGGCTTGTCCGCCGTTGACTTGTCCGCCGTCGGCTTGTCCGCCGTCGGCTTGTCATTACCCGCCCCCGTCCGCATCACCCGCATGCACTCCGACGGCCAGACCGGCGACGTCGCGGTCTATGCGCGCGCCAGCCTGCAACCGGGCCACGTCCTGCGCGGCCCCGCCATCATCACCGAAACCAACGGCACCACCGTCATCGAGACCGGCTGGCAGGCGGCGGTGACGCCGGTCAATCATCTCGTCTTAAGCCGTCTTGAAGCGCGCACGCAGCGCCATGCCGCCGGCACGCGTGTCGATCCGGTGCGGCTCGAACTGTTCAACAATCTCTTTATGTCGGTGGCCGAGCAGATGGGCTTGCGGCTCGCCAATACGGCGCACTCGGTCAATATCAAAGAGCGATTGGATTTCTCCTGCGCGCTGTTTGATGCCGAGGGCAATCTGATCGCCAACGCACCGCATATGCCGGTGCATCTCGGCTCGATGGGCGCGTCGATCCGCAGCGTTATCGACGGCAACCATGGCCGTATGCAGCCGGGCGACGTCTATATGTTGAACGCACCGTATAACGGCGGCACCCATCTGCCGGACATCACGGTGATCACACCGGTCTTTGCCGAGGACAGCTGCTCTGGCAATACAGCCCGCGCTTCCACCGCATCCATCACGCCTGACGCCGCGCGCATCCTCTTCTACGTCGGTTCGCGCGGCCACCACGCCGACATTGGCGGTATCACGCCGGGCTCGATGCCGCCCGACAGCCGCTCGATCGAAGAAGAAGGCGTGCTGATCGACAACTTTTTACTGGTCGAGGCCGGCCGTCTGCGCGAACACGAAACCACTGAACTGCTCTCCAGCGGCCCCTGGCCCTGCCGCAATGTCGGACAAAACCTCGCCGATCTGCGCGCCATGATCGCTGCCAATGAAAAAGGCGTGCAGGAACTGCGCCGCATGGTCGACGACTTCGGACTCGATGTCGTGCATGCCTATATGCAACACGTGCAAGACAACGCCGAAGAGGCGGTGCGTCGCGTCATCGACGTGTTGCACGACGGCTGCTTTGAATACGCGATGGACCATGGTGCGGTGATCCGCGTAGCGCTACGTGTCGATCACGCCGCGCGGCGCGCCACCATCGACTTTACCGGCAGTAGCGCGCAACTCGACAACAACTTTAACGCGCCCTCGGCGGTGTGCATGGCGGCAGTACTCTACGTCTTCCGCTCGCTGGTTGACGCCGACATCCCGCTCAATGCCGGCTGCCTCAAACCGCTTGAGGTGATCATCCCCGCAGGCTGCATGTTGAATCCGCGCCATCCGGCGGCGGTGGTGGCGGGCAATGTCGAAACCTCGCAATGCGTCACCGACGCACTCTACGGCGCGCTGGGTGTGATGGGCGCCTCGCAGGGCACCATGAACAACTTCACTTTCGGCAACGAGCGTTTTCAATATTACGAAACCATCGCCGGCGGCTCGGGTGCCGGCGACGGCTTTGACGGCACCGACGTCGTACAAACCCATATGACCAACTCGCGGCTGACCGACCCCGAAGTGCTCGAATGGCGTTTCCCGGTGCTGCTCGAAGAGTTCTCGATCCGCCGCGGCAGCGGCGGCGGCGGCCGCTGGCGTGGCGGCGACGGCGCTCTACGACGTGTGCGTTTTCTCGAAACCATGACGGCGGCCATCCTCTCCGGCCATCGGGTTGTGCCCCCCTACGGCAGCGCTGGCGGTAACGCCGGAGGCACCGGTGCTAACCGCGTGCTGCGCAGCGACGGCAGCACGGTGGCCTTACCGGGTTCAGCTAAAATTGCGATGCATCCAGGTGATGTCTTTGTCATTGAAACCCCGGGCGGCGGCGGCTATGGCGCTGCTGAGCCCTAAACAGAAATTGATTATGAAAATTATTTGGGCGACCGCGGCTGCTGTGCTCGCACTGGCCGCACTCCCCGCGTCGGCGCAAAAATATCCGTAGAAGCCAGTGCGCATGATCGTGCCCTATGCGCCGGGCGGCCCCACCGACATCCTCGCCCGCGCCGTCGCGCAATCGATGAGTGAGGCGTGGGGACAGGCGGTCATCATCGACAACAAACCGGGGGCCAGCGGCAATCTCGGCACTGCGCTGGCGGCCAAAGCCGCGGCCGACGGCTACACGCTCGCCGCGGTTGGCATCTCCTATTCAGTCGCGCCGTCACTCGAGGCCAAATTGGGTTACGACCCGCTCAAAGACCTCACACCGGTGGCGCTCTTCGCCAGCGTCAACAACCTGCTGGTCGTGCATCCGTCGCTGCCAGCGAAGTCGGTGCAAGAATTGATCGCCTTCGCCAAAGCCAAACCCGGTGAGCTGACCTTCGCCTCTGGCGGTCCCGGCGGCGCGCAGCATCTGGCTGGTGAATTGTTCAACAGCCTCGCCGGCATACACCTGACACATATCCCGTACAAAGGCAGCGCACCCGGCCTCACAGCCCTGATCGGCGGCGAAGTGGTGGTCGGTTTCACCGATATGCTGATTACGCTGCCGCATGTTAAATCGGGCAAGCTGCGCGCACTCGCCGTCACCGGCGGCACACGCTCGAACCTGATCCCCGAACTGCCGACCGTGGGCGAAGCGGGGTTGAAAGGTTATGCCGTCACCGCCTGGTTTGGCCTGATGGCGCCGTCAGCGACACCGGTAGAAATCGTCAACCAGTTGAATGCAGAAACCGTGAAGAGCCTGCAGACGCCACAGCTGAAAGAACGTCTGGCTGCGCTGGGGGCTGATGCGGGCACCGGCAGCGCAAGTGAATTCTCAGCATTTTTGAAAAGCGAAATGTCGAAGTGGGCCAAAGTCGTCAAAGCCGCCGGCATACGCGGCGAATAATTAAATTTCAGCGTTAGCCAAGACAGAGCGCACAGAGGCACAAACAAAACGAAGGCAAACCCAGGGCGATGCCCGCCCACGCTCACGCAACAGCCATGGCACTCAATAAAAATAGCATCGTGCTGGCGCCACCAGGCTCCGGCAAACACAAATCTGCTCAATCGATTGAACGCAGAGCGCTGCCGAATTTTTTACAAACGGCGAAACGCCGCAAAGGTGCAGGCACAAGCCACATCTACTGCACATGATCCTGACGGGTGACTGGCGCCATTAATTCGTAGCCAAGTGTGCGCAGAAGCGCACACGTTACCGACGAAAAGCAGGGTTGCTATTGTTGGGAAGTGGTTTCACAGGGCGACATCGCGGCACGCCGCGATGTCAGACCTGTTTTTCATCGGTGGATGCCAGCCGGCCAATAGCTATGGTTCTTTTCCGGCCGGGTCCACCCATGACGTTACGGCATAAGGCACAGACAAAAATACGCATTACCAGCAGCCCATTCAATCCGATTTGATATTTCCTGCCTTGATCACCGGCGCATAACGCGCAACCTCGCTGCGCAAATGAGCGCCAAGTTCCTCGGGGCTGCTGCCGACAACATCGCCACCGTCTCTGGCAATAATGTCGCGCATTTCCGCGCCGCGTAATGCTTCAAGCGAAAGTGCGTTGAGTCGCGCGATGATTTCCTTGGCAACGCTGGTCGGCGCAAAAAGACCGAACCAGTTATCCGATTCAAAACCGGGATAAATCGAATCCATCGTCGGCAGATCTGGGAACACGCTCGAGCGCTTCTTGGTGCTGACGGCGAGTCCGCGCAGCCGGCCGGATTCAAGGTGCGGCTTAACGGTCGTCAGTGTGGCAAAAGTGAAATCGATTTCGCCGGCAAGAACAGCGATGGTGCCAGGGCCGCCGCCTTTGTAGCCGATTGATTCGGCCTGGGCGCCGGTCTGCTGGCGGAACATTTCGAGCGCAATGTGGCTGGTGGTACCACTGCCGTTATGGCCGCCGTTGAGCCCGCGCTTGTCGCGTTTGGATAGTGCAACGAGGTCTTTAACGGTTTTGGCCGGAACGCTCGGGTGTATCGCCAGCACCAGCGGCACCGATGCAGTCCAGACAATCGGCGTAAGGTCCTTGAGCGCGTCGAATTTGAATTTGCCGCCCAGCAGCGTGATGTTGACCGAGAGCGAAGCCGAAGTGAACAGGAGCGTGTAGCCATCGGTTGCCGCGCGGGCGACGACCTCGGTGCCGATCATGCCGCCGGCCCCCGCGCGATTCTCGACCACAAACGGCTGGCCGAGACTCTCGGTAAATTTCTTGGCGAGCAATCGCGCCTGCAGATCGGTACTTCCACCCGGCGCGAACGGCACCACAATGCGCGCTGCTTTCGTCGGCCAGTTCTGTGCGTAGGCGCTGAATGCCAATACCGGCGCACAAAAAAAGATTGCCGCTGCCATGGATTTTCGCATGTCAATCCTCCTGAAAAAAATGCCTAGGCTTCATGTAATTTGACGCATTTGCCGTGTATTTTTTGTTGACGCCTTATTCATGCGCTTTTCTCGAACAATCCAGGAACCAGCACGAACCGATCGCGTACGCCAGCGGGAACCTCGACCGACAGAACACGCACTGAAGCGGCCGGCAAATCAGGCAGCGAAAATGCTGCTTCAAGAAAGCGGGCGCGCTCAGCTTCCGACGCGGCGACAGCAAGCGTATTGAACTTGGCCACATAGTCCGCACGTTTGAATGGCCGTTGACCGAGCGGGTGGGCATCGGCAAAAGCGATTTCGTCCTCGATCGCCTGCCCGTTCCTGAGCGTAACGACAACGCGTCCGCCGAACGCACGCTGCGCCGGATCCGTGCTGTGATAGCGGCGCGTCCAGTCCGCGTCTTCTACCGTGCGGATGCTATGCCAGAGGGTAATGGTAGCCGGCCGGCTGGCGCGTTCCGGCGCGTAGCTGTGCTCGTGATGCCAGACGCCATCCTCAAGTGCGACAGCAAAGATATACATCACGCTGTGGTCGAGCGTTTCACGACTTGCCTTCGGATCGAATTTCTGCGGATCGCCGGACCCCGTGCCGATGATGCGGTGGGTGTGAAGGCTGGTGTGAATGACGATATCTTTCACGTCGGCAAGCGCGGCTATGCGACTGCGCATGCGAAAAGCAAGATCGATCAACGCCTGCGCCTGAATCTCTGCCGAATACGCCTTGGTGTAAGTGTCGAGGATCGCGCGCATATCCTCGCCGGGTGCCGGCAAAGGGATCATGTATTTGGCATCTGCGCCATCCAGTAGCCAGGCAATAATACTGTCATCGCCTTCATAGATCGGTGCAGGCGAGGTTTCACCGCGCATGGCCCGATCGATAGCTTCGATCGCGATTTTTCCGGCGTGGGCCGGCGCATAAGCTTTCCAGGTGGAAATTTCACCTTTGCGCGACTGACGCGTGGTGACGGTGGCATGCACCGCATGATTGATCGCCTGGTAGATGATCCCGACCGGCAGACGCAATGCCGCGCCAATACCGGCCGCCATACCGGCCCCCAGATGCATGATGTGATCGATGCGGTGTTCGTGCAGGCACATGCCTTTGGCAAGATCAACCGCAACTTCGTAGGCGGTGGCGATACCGCGGATTAGATCAGGGCCGCTGCAGCCACATTGCTGGCTGACAGCCACCAGCGCCGGAATCATGTCGCCCGGATGGTGCATGTCGGCGGCGAGGAAGGTGTCGTGAAAATCAAGTTCGCGCACCGCGGTACTATTGGCCCAGGCACCCCACTCGCAGGAAACCTGCACATCGGCGGGCAACCCGAACAGCGTCGCACCGCCCGCCTTTCGGTGGCAAAGCGCCTGCGCACGTGCATTAGCTACCGGCAGGCGGTGGATGCCAGCAATCGCCACGCCTGCATTGTCAATAAGCCGGTTGATGACCATTTCAACCACTTCCGGACTGGGCAACTGACTGGCAGCGGCGATCTCAGCGAGTTTCCACGCCAGCAATTCTTCGCGCGGCGGTGTTTTGGCGCTGGGATAAACGACGACCTGGTGTTCCTGCATTGATCCTCACAGTGGGCGTATTGATATTCATCAAAGGCACCGGACGTATCCCTCGATGCATTGGGGCTGATTGGAATTAATTGTGGCTTGGCACCGGCACGACTAAACGTAATTTACACGATAAATGGCGGGCAGAGATATCTGTGCCTTCCGTCAAATACGCGGGGCCCCTATGCCACGCGCGCAGTCAGCATAGCGCGGCCACAAAACCTTACGCCTGCAGACTCTCTGCAAACAAGTTCTTACAGTCCATACCTCAAAAAAACAGGGAGCAAATCGCTTCGCTCCCCGCCTTGCACTCAGATGCGTTTACGGCTTGTCGCCGACAAACTTATTTCTTGGCGTTAGCCGGCTTCGCTGCAGCGGGCGTCACTGCCAACGCCACTGCCTCGGTGTAGACCACTTCAACCTGGTCGCCTTTTTTAACGACCTTGAATTGATCCTTGTTCTGCACGGGCAGCTCAACGAGCCTGCCCTGCGGGCCCTTGAGGGCAATGATCGAATTCTCCGGATCGACCATCACCACTTCGGCCATGATGGTGACCTGGCGGCCAATCGCACCACCAGGTTTCGCACCCGGGGTGGCGCGCACGGCGGCTACGTCCGCCTTAATGTCCGGCTTGACCATGGTCTTTTTCAGTTCCAGCGTCAACGCCTCGACGAATTTCACCGTCACGTTATCGCCGACCTTGAGTTG
>CAMDSO010000072.1 GCA_945906935.1 Bordetella parapertussis | reverse complement strand
CATAGGCGGTGCGTTGACCGGCAGGCGTGGTCCGCCGCCGCTGCAGCCGCCACTATCCTAATCGCTTAATTGGGGGCGATCTGCCGTCGCGCGGGTCACTGCAAAAAAGCATGCGGCGGGCCGCAATCAATGCGCAAAGATCGTTAAAGAGGGGTGGTGCCTCGGGACGGACTCGAACCGTCACACCTTGCGGTACCGGATTTTGAGTCCGGCGCGTCTACCAATTCCACCACCGAGGCAACGCCACAATTTTACAACAAATCACGCCGATTCATGCCGACAAAATCTGCGCCCCCGATCGCATCGGCGGTAGCGCCAAGAATAACGGTGTCAAAAATTTTGCCACGTTGAGAGTCGCTGCAAGTAGCCGACGAAGATCCGAGGGCCAGTATAATCGGACGCGTGAAACTTTCTGACTTTGACTACGCGCTGCCGCAGGCCTTGATTGCGCAATTCCCCCCCGCCGAGCGTGGTGCCAGCCGCTTGCTACATCTTGATGGTGCCAGAGGCCTGTTAGCCGACCAACACTTTCGCGAACTGCCGGAATTTTTGGAGGCTGGCGATGTGCTGGTGATGAATGACACGCGCGTAATCAATGCGCGTCTGACCGGGCACAAGCAAAGCGGCGGACAAATCGAGGTGCTGATTGAACGCGTTCTCGACTGCGCCGACGCGCGCGTGCTGGCACAGGTGCGCGCCAGCAAATCGCCGCGTGCCGGCATGCGTTTGCTCTTGCAAGGTGGCGCCGAGGCCGAGGTGCTGGGGCGCGCCGGCGAGTTTTACGAATTGCGTTTTCACGACTGCCCCGATCTTTATGCGCTGATTGAACGCGCCGGTAGTGTGCCGCTGCCCCCGTATATTTCGCATCACGCCGATGCCGCTGACGCCACTCGCTATCAGACCGTCTATGCAAAAACACCGGGCGCGGTGGCCGCACCGACCGCCGGACTGCATTTTGATGCGGCAATGCTGGCGGCTTTGCGGGCGCGCGGCGTCACGCTGGCGTGGCTGACCCTGCATGTTGGTGCCGGAACTTTTCAGCCTGTACGCATGGAGAACCTTGCCGAACATCCCATGCACAGCGAGTGGTATTCGCTGCCGCAGGCGACGGTTGATGCGATTGCCGCGGCGCGGGCGGCGGGGCGGCGCGTCATCGCGGTGGGCACCACCTCGCTGCGTGCGCTCGAATCGGCGGCGCAGGTGAATGAGGCCGGCGGGCTGCGCGCCGGTAGCGCAGAGACGCGCTTGTTCATATTGCCAGGCTATGCGTTTCGCGTGGTCGACCGCCTGATCACAAATTTTCATTTGCCACGTTCGACGCTGTTGATGCTGGTGTCGGCATTTGCCGGCACTGAAAACATCCGGCGTGCCTATCGTCATGCGGTGGAAAATGAATATCGTTTTTTCAGCTACGGTGACGCCATGCTGATTGAGCGGAACACACCGTGATCTCCTGAGTGCGTCGTGACCGCGCGGTGGCCGCCACTGGTTTGTTGCATACCGTATGTTGTGATCCTGCGACCTCACCCCCGCCGGCCGGATTGCGGCGCGTATTGGAGAAATTGAAACCGTGATTGCATTTGATCTGAAAGCCCGCGACGGCGCGGCACGGCGCGGCACGCTGACGCTGCCGCACGGTCGGGTGGAAACGCCGGCATTCATGCCGGTGGGCACTTACGGCACGGTGAAGGCGATGAGTCCGCTTGAGCTTGAGCAGATCGATGCGCACATCGTGCTGGGCAATACCTTTCATTTATGGTTGCGGCCCGGGCTTGACGTCATCGACGCGCACGGCGGTTTGCACCGGTTCATGGGATGGAACCACCCCATCCTCACCGATTCGGGCGGCTTTCAAGTGTTCAGTCTCGGTGAGTTACGCAAGATCAGTGAAGAGGGCGTGAAGTTCCAGTCGCCGATCAACGGCGACAAGTGTTTTCTGACGCCCGAGGAATCGATGCGCATCCAACGCGTGTTGAACAGCGACATCGCGATGGTGTTCGACGAGTGCACCCCTTACCCCGCCGATTTCGAGACGGCTCGCCTGTCGATGGAAATGAGCTTGCGCTGGGCGGAGCGCTCGAAGCGCGCTTTTTTCGACGGCAAGGCGGCGACCAACGGCCTGTCGAATGCGCTGTTCGGTATCGTGCAGGGCGGCATGCATGAAGCCTTGCGCGACCGCTCACTGGCAGGTCTGACGGCCATCGGCTTTGATGGCTATGCCATCGGTGGACTCTCGGTCGGCGAGCCGAAGGACGACATGCAGCGCATCCTCGCCTACACCGCGCCCAAATTGCCGGTCGAACAGCCGCGTTATCTGATGGGGGTAGGCACGCCGGAGGATATCGTCGGCGCGGTGGCCGCCGGTATTGATATGTTTGACTGCGTGCTGCCGACCCGCAACGCGCGCAACGGCTGGCTCTACACGCGTCGTGGCACATTGAAGCTGCGCAATGCCCGGTATCGCGATGATCTGCGCCCGCCCGACGAAGAATGTGCCTGTTACACCTGCCGTCACTTCACACGCGCCTACCTGCATCATCTGTTGCGCATCAACGAAATCCTCAGTGCGCGGCTCAATACCTGGCATAACCTGCATTATTACCAGACTCTGATGCAGGGCCTGCGCGCGGCCATAGAAGGCGGCCGGCTCACTGATTTCATTACGGAATTCCACGGCTTGCGCCGCGCGGACGCGTGCTAGAATACGCGTTTTTCCGACAGGGCCGCGCATCATGTGCGGACCGTCGCACGAGGAGACATCAACGTGTTTATTAAAGAAGCGTGGGCTCAGGCGGGCGGGCCGCCCGGTGGCGATTTGTGGTCGATGGTACCGATTCTGCTGATGTTCGTGGTGTTGTATTTCCTGATGATCCGGCCGCAAATGAAGCGTGCCAAGGAACACAAGGGGATGATCGATGCGCTGCAAAAGGGCGACGAAGTGGTCGCAGCCGGTGGTGTGGTCGGATCTGTAACAAAACTCAACGATAATTACTTGACCATGCGGATAGCCGAAGGCGTTGAAATCCGTGTGCAGCGCGCGGCCGTTCAGCTCGTGCTGCCCAAGGGCACGCTGAAGACTATCGAGTAAAGAGTGAGGTGTCAGGCGTGAGGCGCAACGCCTCGCGCATGCCGCGCACGCCGCCTCACGCCTAACCCTAAAGCGCCACACAAAAATGAATCGCTATCCTCTCTGGAAATACTTGTTCGTTGCGGCGCTGATGTTGATCAGCGTTACCTACACGCTGCCGAATTTTTTCGGCGAGGTGCCGGCGGTGCAAGTGTCCCCGCTCAAGACCACCGCCAAGGTGGACACGGTCGCCATGCAGGCGGTCGAGCAGGCGCTCAAGGCGGCGGCCATTTCGTATGACGGGATTTTTACCGATCCTAATAGCATCAAGGTCCGATTCCGCGATACCGACACGCAGTTGAAGGCCAAGGATGTGCTTGACCGCGCGCTGAACCCGGTGGCGGACAATCCCTCGTTTATTCTGGCGCTCAATCTGATTTCCGATTCGCCGGCGTGGTTTACCGCGATCAACGCGTTGCCCATGTATCTGGGCCTTGATTTGCGCGGTGGCATCCATTTCCTGTTGCAGGTCGACATGAAGGCGGTCAAGGATAAACGCCTCGACGGGCAGCTGGGTTTCATCCGCAACACGCTGCGCGACAAGAAGATCGCCTACGCCGGCATTAGTCGCGAAGGTGAGAGCATCCTCGTGCGTTTTCGTGACACCGAAACGCGCGACAAAGCCCGTGGCGAGCTGGAAAAACTCACCAGTGATCTCGCCATCAAGGCCAGTGAAAATGCCGGTGAGTTCCGCTTGACAGCCACCCTGACGCCACAGTCCTTGATCGACACCCAGAAGGCGGCGCTCGAACAAAACATCACGACCCTGCGCAACCGCGTCAACGAACTCGGTGTCGCCGAACCGATCATCCAGCAGCAGGGCGCTGACCGCATCGTTGTGCAACTGCCCGGCGTGCAGGATACCGCGCGCGCGAAGGACATACTCGGGCGCACTGCCAGCCTGGAGATGCGCCTGGTTGAGGCGCATGCCAGCGACCCTTCGGGGCGCGACTATGACCCCGCCAAGATCGACGCAGCGATCAGGGGTAACGTGCCCTTCGGCACCGAGTTGCTTTATGAGCGGAGCGGCACCCAGGCCGAACCCTTGCTGCTATCGAAGCAGGTGATCGTCACTGGAGAACGCCTCACCAAGGCTTCGCCGACCTTTGATCAGCGCAGTTCGCAGCCGGTAGTAGCGATCGACCTCGACGGTCAGGGCGCGCGCATGATGCGCGATACCACGCGCGATGCCGTCAAGCGGCGCATGGCGGTGTTGCTGATTGAAAAGGGCAAGCCCGAGATTATCACCGCGCCCGTCATTCAGGACGTACTGGGTGCGAGCTTCCAGATCACCGGCAGTAAAACGCCGCGTGAAGCCAATGATCTGGCGCTGCTGCTGCGCGCCGGTGCATTGGCCGCGCCGATGGATATCATCGAAGAGCGCACGGTTGGCCCGAGCCTTGGTGCTGAAAACATCAAGATCGGTTTTCAGTCGACCTGGATCGGTTTTGCTGCGATTACAGTGTTCATGGTCGGCTACTACCTGGTATTCGGCATGATTTCGATCGTCGCACTGGCAATCAACGTGCTGTTCCTCGTTGCTTTGCTGTCGATGCTGCAGGCGACATTGACGCTGCCTGGCATGGCAGGTATCGCGCTGACGGTTGGTATGGCGATTGATGCCAACGTGCTGATCGCCGAGCGTATTCGCGAGGAGTTGCGTAACGGCAACACACCGCAGGCGGCGATCTTCGCCGGCTACGACCGCGCCTGGGGCACCATTCTCGACTCCAACATCACCACCCTGATCGCCGGCACCATGCTGTTTCTGCTCGGTTCAGGCCCGGTCAAGGGTTTTGCCGTGGTGTTGTGTCTTGGGATCGGCACTTCTATTTTCAGCGCAGTGGTTGTTTCGCGCTGCATGGTCAATCTGGTTTACGGTAGCCGCCATCGCCTTGCCAAGGTTTCGATTGGCCAGGTCTGGAAAGCCGGAGCTGAAAAAACTGATGATACGGGAGGAGTCGGGCGATAAGCGTCAGGCATTAGTAGATCGTTGGGTTTTAACCCCTCGCCTTACACCTTACCCTCATCGCTTGCGGAGCCAGTTATGGAATTTTTCAGAATCAAACGCGATATCCCGTTCATGCGCTATGCGTTCATCTTCAATGTGATCTCGCTGCTTACCTTTCTCGTCGCAGTAGGGGCGCTGTTCATTAAGGGCCTTAATTTCGGTGTCGATTTCACCGGCGGCACGGTCATGGAGGTACATTATCAACAAGCGCCCGATGTCAATGCGATCCGCGAAAAGATGGCCAAGGTCGGTTTTGCCGACGCCGCTGTGCAGACTTTCGGCACTTCGCTCGACGTCTTGATCCGTCTGCCGATCAAGAACGGCGTATCCAGCGCGCAATTGTCCGAACAGGTAATGTCAGAGCTGCGCAAGGACGCCGCGGACGTTGAAGCGCGACGTGTCGAGTTTGTCGGCCCTCAGGTTGGCCGCGAACTGGTTGAAAACGGCGCGCTCGCCCTGCTCTTTGTTTCCCTCGGCATTGTTGCTTATCTGGCGATACGTTTCGAGTGGAAGTTCGGGCTGGCGGCCATCATCGCCAACCTGCATGATGTGGTGATCATTCTGGGTTGCTTCGCCCTGTTCCAGTGGGAGTTCTCGCTGACCGTGCTGGCGGCGGTGCTGGCGATTCTCGGTTACTCGGTGAATGAATCGGTGGTAGTGTTCGACCGGATTCGTGAAAACTTTCGCAAGATGCGCAAGGCCTCGGTGACAATGGTTATCGATAATGCAATCACGCGCACCATGTCGCGCACCATCATCACCCACGGTTGTACGCAGTTGATGGTGACCTCGATGCTGTTCTTCGGCGGCGAGACGCTGCATTACTTTGCGCTCGCGCTGACCATCGGTATTTGCTTCGGCATCTATTCTTCGGTGCTGGTCGCCAGCCCGATCGTCATGTGGCTGCGGGTTTCGCGTGAAGATTTGGTCAAGCCGGAGAAAAAAGCAGAGACGATAGGCGCCGCGTTTTAGGCGCTATCCTGCTTGATCGGAAGGGGATGGCTTGAGTTTTACGATGTCAGTCTGATACCCCACAACCTTTGTGTAACTCAACCTTCGATTGATTGTTCTTAACGCCTTTCAGGATTTCCCTTGGAATACTTCGCGCAGTTCCTCGATATTCTTCTGCATCTTGATCAGCATCTGACCTGGCTGGCCGATAACTATGGCGTCCTGATTTACGCCGTCCTGTTTGCCATTATTTTCTGCGAAACCGGGTTGGTGATCGCGCCGTTTCTTCCTGGCGACTCTCTGCTCTTCGTGGCTGGAACGCTTGCAGCCACCGGTAGCATGGACGTGCATGGGCTCTTTGCGTTGTTGGCACTGGCCTCGTTTTTGGGCGACAACACTAATTATTGGACCGGTCGTTTCGTTGGTCCGCGTATTTTCACCCGTGAGCAATCGCGCTTGTTCAACCCCGCGTATCTTGAACGCACACGCCAGTTTTATGACAAATTCGGCCCGCAGATGATTATTTTTGCGCGCTTTCTGCCGATCATCCGTACGTTTGCGCCGTTTGTTGCCGGCATTGGCCGCATGCTTTATTCGAAATTCCTGTTCTATAGTTTTGCCGGCTGCATTTTCTGGATTGGCTTCTTTGTTTACTGCGGCTATTACTTCGGCAATATCCCGTTTGTGAAAAAGAATCTCACGCTGTTTATCCTCGCGATCATCTTTATCTCGATACTGCCAGGCGTTATCGGCTTTCTACGTCAGCGCTTGCGCCGCACCTGAGGGCTGGCGAGGCTGGTTTCTCTGGCGCAGAGTGACAACCGCATCTAGTTCACCGTCCAGTGCGGATCCCTATGACGTGTGCTGTGGGCCGGGCCTACTCCGCTATGACCGGTCCGCGATTCCTTTATGCGCGTCGCAGCGCATCGGGTGTTAACGCGCGCTGGCGGCCAGCGCGTCGTCCACCAGTTTCTTTAACTGTGCAAAGCCAAAGCTCGGCAACGGTCGGCCGTTGACGAAATATTCTGGCGTTTTTGTCACCTTGAGCGTGCGCGCATCTTCCAGATCCTGCGCAATCACACCGGCAATTTCCGGGGCCGTCAGGTCAAACTGCATCTGCTCAAAATTCAGCCCCAGCCCTTGCAGTTGTTTCCACACCAGGTCCACCTGGGGCGTGTGATTGGTTGACCATTGCGCCTGCGAGGCGAGCAAGGCTTCGAGGGCCTGCCAGAAGCGGTCCTGTTTGCGCGCTGCCTCGAGTATGGCTACCACCTTGTCCGAGCCGTTATGAAAAGGCGCGTAACGCAGTACGAGCCGGATACGATCTGGATTGGCGGCCAGTATTTGTTTCACCTTTGGATAAAAAGCGCTGCAGGTCTCACAGGCCGGATCGAAAAATTCGACGATTACTACCGGCGCATCGGCGCGGCCGAGCGCCGGCGAATGCATGCGTACTAGATTGACGGCGGGAGCCGCTGCCGGTTGTGCCGTCGGCGCGACCTTGTCATTTTTGTAGAGCAGGGCCGCACCCAGAAAGGCGAGGGCGAGCACCGCAGCTGCCGCGATGAAGAGCGTTTTTTGTTTCATTGTTTACCCCGTAATTGAGCCATGAACAAAAATGCGATCACCGCGGAAAACGCCAGCAGTGATAGCAGCGGAATGGTGACAAAGCCGAACCACTCGATAACCTTCTCCGAGCAGGCAATGCCGCGCGTGCAGGGTTTGAGGTCTTCGGGGATCACGCCAGCCATCAACAGCACATGGAATAGTGCAAACAACCAGCCGCCAGCCGCCAGTGGTAGCACGTAGCGCACGACTTTAAGGTCGAGTGGAAAGAGCCCGGCTGGCAATATCACCACCAGCGGGAACATGCAGATCCGCTGCCACCAGCACAGCACGCAGGGGCTCAGACGCATGATCTCGCCGAAAAACAACGCCCCCAGCATGGAGGCGGTTGCGACCAGCCACGCCGCGAAGATCAGCAGCCACGCCGCATTTGCAGTGCTGTTTTGTGATGCGCCTGGCGAGGCGCTCATAGACCGTCCCGCATGGTGTGCGTTCGGTTGGCAGGCGGCCGCATCGCCGGTCCGTTCAAATCTTGCGTGCGAGTGTGGCTGCCTTGCCGATATAGGTCGCCGGCGTCATTTTCAACAGGCGTTTTTTCTCCGCATCAGGAATTTGCAGACCGCAAATAAACACAGCGAGTGAAGCGCGGTTGATGCCGTCTTTGCCGCGTGTGAGTTCCTTCAATTGTTCGTAGGCGCCGCTGACGGCATAGCGCCGCATCACCGTCTGTATCGGTTCGGCGAGCACTTCCCAGTTGGCATCAAGATCGGCGGCGAGCTTCGCATGATTGGCTTCGAGCTTGCCTAACCCCTTGAGGCAGGAATCGTAGGCCAGCAGCGTGTGGCCGAGCGCCACGCCCATATTGCGCAACACCGTTGAGTCGGTCAGATCGCGCTGCCAACGCGACACCGGCAGCTTGTCGGCCATATGCCGCAGCAGCGCGTTGGCTACACCCAGATTGCCTTCCGAGTTTTCGAAGTCAATCGGGTTGACCTTATGCGGCATCGTCGAGGAGCCGATTTCGCCGGCCTTGGTCTTCTGTTTGAAGTAACCGAGCGAAATATAACCCCAGAGGTCGCGGTCAAGATCCAGCAGCATCGTATTGCAGCGCGCGTAGGCGTCGAAGAGTTCGGCGATGGCGTCGTGTGGCTCGATCTGGATCGTATAGGGGTTGAACTCGAGGCCGAGCGATTCGACAAAACGACGCGAGAATTTTTCCCAGTCGATATCCGGATAGGCCGACAGATGCGCGTTGTAGTTGCCGACTGCGCCATTGGCCTTGCCGAGCATGGTGACCGCCGCGATGCGACCCCGCGCGCGCTTGAGGCGCGCCACCACATTGGCGATTTCCTTGCCCAGTGTGGTCGGACTGGCGGGCTGGCCGTGGGTATGCGCGAGCATGGCGGCACCGGCCTGTTCGTGGGCGATGTTGCGCAGGCGTTCGATGATCGCATCCAGGCCTGGCAGCATGACTTCATCGCGCGCCGCCTTCAGCATCAGCGCGTGGCACAGGTTGTTGATGTCTTCGGAGGTGCAGGCGAAGTGGATGAATTCGGCGACCCGCGCCACTTCGCGATTACCGCCGAGCTTTTCTTTCAGGAAGTATTCGATCGCTTTGACGTCGTGATTGGTGACCGACTCGATCTTCTTCACGCGAGCGCCGTCGGCGTCTGAGAAGTTCGTAACCACGGCGTCGAGTTTTTTGATCGTCGCTTTCGAGAAGCGCGGCACTTCGCGGATCTTCGGTTCGGCGGCCAGCGCCTTTAACCATTCGACCTCGACCAATACCCGGTAACGAATCAGGCCGAGTTCGCTGAAGTAACGGCGTAGCGGCTCAATCTTGCCGCCATAACGCCCGTCGAGTGGAGAGAGTGCGGTCAGAGCGGAGAGCGTCATGATGATTCCTGCGGTTGAGATATGAATTTTAACATGCGCCTACGTCTGGGCCGCGGGGCCGCCTGTATCGACCGCTGCCTGCAATACTTTTCGATTCAGATGCGGTACTAACATTTCGATGAAATCGAGCACGAAGCGGCGTAGATGATGGTTGCGCCGGAAACCGAGATAGACGGTGTTTGATTCAAACAGGCGGCCGGCATCGAGGGCGCGCAGCTCGCGGTCGCGCTTCGGATCAAACGCCAGTTTTGCGACGATGGCTACACCGAGGCCGTGCTCCACATAGGCTTTGATGACGTCGGTGTCGATGGCGTTGAGTACGAGATTGGGGGCGAGACCGCGCGCTTCGAAGGCGCGTTGCACCTTGGTGTGGCCGATGAATTCTTCGTCGTAGGTGATGATCGGATAGCGTGCGATCGCCTCCAGTGTCAGTGGTTTGACGCGTAGCAGCGGATGACCGGCCGGCGTCAGCACCACGCGCGGTAGTTCGTAACAGCGCAGCATCACCAGACCCGGCAGCGCGGAGCGCGGTTCGCTGGCGATGGCAATGTCCGCCTCGCCAGCGGCGACCGCCTGCCAGATCTGCCCCGGCGTGCCCTGACGGACGTTTAAACGCACCGCCGGATACTGTGCGGTAAAGCGCTTGACCACTCCGGGCAGCGCATAACGCGCCTGGGTGTGCGTGGTCAGCACCGTCAGGCTGCCACTTTTTTCACTGCCAAAATCCTGCGCCAGCCGTTTGAGTGTTTCGGCGTCGTCGAGCATGCGCTGCGCCACTGTCAGCAACGCACGGCCAGCGGCGGTGATTTCGCTGACGCGGTGGCGGTTACGTGTGAAAAGGCTGATGCCAAGTTCGGCTTCGAGCAGGCCGAGTTGTTTGCTGACGCCGGGTTGCGAGGTATGCAGGGCAGAGGCGGCTTTCGAGACGCTCAGACCCTGGCGCGCCACCTCGCAGAAATAACGCAGTTGCTGCAGTTTCATCGTCGTTGTGTTCCGCCTTTTGTATAACTGATCAGTATACTAGAATGCTAAATTTGTTCTTGTTAATTCTGCTGACTTTGCTACCATCGTTGGCCAATCAGGGCGCAGCACCTTCGCCAAATCAGCGGGAGCAGGCATGACAGGCATCACGATACTGAATCCAAAAGTTTCCCAGCCGGTGACGCCGATCACCGGCGCCACCCGGATCGCCGACCTCAAGGGGGCGGTGATCGGGTTTGTAGATAACAGCAAACAGAATGCCGACTACTTCATCGAACGGGTCGGCGCGCTCCTGCGCGAGAACTACGGCATCGGTGCCAACGTGACGGTGCGCAAGCGCGCACCGAAGGATGAGCTGGCTGCCGGCGATCTGGCGCAGCTCGTCAAGTGCGCCGCCGTCATCCAGTGTTACGGCGATTGAGGGACGTCCGCTTCCATCAGCGTGGCTGATGGCGTCAAACTCGAAGCACACGGCATCCCGACCGCAACCATTTGTAGCACCGCCTTTGCGGGTGCCGCGCGCGTGCAGGCTGCAGGTCGCGGTTTCGCCGCACTGCCGATCGTCGAAATTCCCCATCCGATGCACACGGCTTCGCGCGATCTGGTCGAAGGGCGTGCCGCCGATGCCGCACAGTCAATCGCCAGGGCGCTGCTTGAAGGTGCCGCCGCACGCGGTGCGCTGGGTGAAGACATCCTCGAAGAGCGTATTGAGATCGACGCCGATCCGGTCGCGCTGCAGGAGTTTTTCTTTACCCACGGCTGGACCGACGGGCTGCCGGTTACCGCGCCGACGGTGGAGAGCGTCGCTGCGATGCTCGCCGCCTGTGGGCGTGATGCGCAGGAAACCATCGGCCCCATTCCGCCGCGCATGCGTGTGGCCACCATCGAGAAACTGGCTATCAATGCGGTGATGGCGGGCTGCAAGCCGGCCTACTTTCCGGTGGTGCTGGCCGCCCTCGAAGCGGTGCTTGACGACAACATCCGGCTCTACGGCATCCAGACTGCGACCAACACCAGTTCCGCCCTGCTCATCGTCAACGGCCCGATTGTGAAAGCACTTGGCCTCAATGCACGCGGCAACGTGTTCGGGCAGGGCAACCGCGCCAACGCCACTATTGGTCGTGCGCTGCAATTGATATTGCGCAATGTCGGCGGTGATCTGCCGGGTGAAACCGATATGGCCACCCATGGTCACGCCGGCAAGTACACCTTTTGTATCGCCGAGAATGAAGACGAATCGCCGTGGGAGCCGCTGCATGTCGAGCGCGGTTTCAAGGTGGGCGACAGCACGGTGACGGCGATCGGTGGTTCAGGGCCGCAGAACGTGTTTACCTATGGTTGCGAGACTGGCGCGGAAATTCTCGATCATTTTGTCGGCGCGCTGACCGGGCTGGGGCACAACAACATCATCTTTCCGACTGGTCCGCTCTTCGTGTTGAGCCCCGAGCATGCGCAGACGCTGGCGCGCGATGGCTACGATAAACAGAAGATCAAACAGCATTTCTTCGAGAAGGCGCGTATTCCGTTGACGCGTTTTGCCGAGCGCAGCGTAGTCGGTTTGCATCACCGCCGTTCGCGCTGGTTCGAGATTGCAGGCGATCCGCATCACATCGGCGTGGCCGACCGCGTCAATGACATTAATATCGTCGTTGCGGGTGGTGCCGGCATACACTCGCAGTTCGTGCCGACCTCGTTTAGTTACGAGCCAGTGACGCGCTTGATCCGGACAAAAACCGGCGGCACCAAATAGGGCGGGAGATGATCGTGGCAACAGTCGACGAATTCGAATTTTTCCTGCAGAAGGAATGGTCGGACGGCCTGCCGGTCGTGACGCCGACAGAGGAGCGCGTAGAGTGGATGCTCGGCGCTACACAGCTCGATCCCGAAAAGATCATCGGTTACATTGCGCCGGCCGGCGAGCCGGCGACAGTGCGCACGATCGCGATCCATGCGCTGATGGCTGGCTGCAAACCTGAATACCTGCCGGTGGTGATCGGTGCGATTGAAATCATCACGCGCGAAGACTTCAACCTTGGTGGCGTGCAATGCACGATGCACGGGGTGGCGCCGCTGATGATCGTCAACGGCCCTCATGCGAAACAGATCGGGCTGCATGGCGGCAATGGTTGTTTCGGCCCGGGTTTTCGCGCCAACACCACGATAGGTCGCGCGATCCGTTTGCTCTTGCTGAATGTCGGCGACGGTATACCCGGCGGTTCGTCGGCGACCATTTTTAGTTCGCCGATCCGCTACAGCGCCTGTCTGACTGAAAATACGGAACTAAGTCCGTGGGATAGTCTGGCGGTTGCGCATGGATATACGGATACGGATAACGTGATCAGCGCCGTCATGGTGGAGGCGCCGCGTCTGCATTTCGACGACGTCAGCACCGAACCGGAACGCCTGTTACGCGGCATCGCCGATTCAATGACCTCGACCGGTTCCTGGCATATGTGGTTTGCCTCTGGCATTGCGGTGGTGATGAGCCCGCAGCATGCTGGACTGTGCGCCGCTGCCGGTATGAGCCGTGCCGATGTGCATCAGCGTTTGTGCGAGCTGGCGGTGCGCCGTCAGGGCGATATCCGTAACGGCGGCAACTGGCGGCCTGAACGCGCGCGCGCGATGGGTGCTGACCCCGACGATGATGACTACATGATCAAGGCGGTGAAGAATCCGGCCACGTTGCAGCTGTTGGTGGCGGGCGGCCGCGGGCCGATTACTGCGGTGTGTCACGGCTGGAACGATTCGAGTCAGCCGGTACACGGACGTTACGAAGTCTAGGGGAATGCGATGACAGAGGCACTGGGTTTTATTGATCCGACCGTTAAAAAACAGCGCGCGCGCATCGCGCAGGCACCGCGGCCGATGGATCTCACCAACTGCGTGGTGGGCCTGCTCGACAACACCAAGGAACAGGGCGACCAGATTCTCGATGCAGTGACCGAGGTATTGAGGCGCGATTACGGCGTGGCGCGCGTAGTATTGCGCAAGAAGGAATACTTTTCGCGCCCGGCGCCCAAGGAACTGCTCGACGAGATCGCCAAGGAGGTTGATGTCGTCGTCTCGGCCCTTGGCGGATGAGGGTCATGCACGTTGTGCAGTGTGCACGACACGGTTGAATTCGAAAAGCGCGGCATTCCAGCCACACTCTTTATCACGCAGATTTTCAAGAACTCGGCGGTCTCGCAATTTCGCAATAAGGGTATGGAGGGGCATGCGCTGATTGAATTACCGCACCCCGTGAGTAATCTCACGCCAGATCAGATGCGCGAGGTGACGCGGCGTTTCGTGCCCGATATGGTGCGGCAGTTGACGGCATGATGCAGATCCCTCGCCTTGCGGTCGAGCGGATGCCGCTACGCATGTTGGCGTGCGCTGCCGCTCTATGCAGCGGCGCTGTAAACGCTGCCGATGTGCAAGCCGAACGTTACCCGATGCGGCCGATTCGTCTTGTCGTGCCGTTCGCACCCGGCGGTACGGTGGACGTGATCGCGCGCCTGATCGGCGCAAAAATTGCAGAAACCACGCAGCAGCAGGTGGTCATCGACAACCGCGGTGGTGCGGGCGGTGTGGTCGGGACTGAATTGGTGGTGCGTGCCGTCCCTGACGGTTACACGCTGCTCCTGCACAGCGCGGCACTGGCTTATGAGCCGGCCTTGCGCAGCAAACTACCTTATGACGCGTTGAAGGATCTCGCGCCAATCAGCGTCATAGGCGCCACACCTAATCTGCTCGTGGTGCATCCGTCTTTTGCCGCCCGTTCGGCGCGCGATCTGGTGCAACTGGCCAAACAGAAGCCCGGCGCGGTGACGTATGGCACCGGCGGCATCGGTAGCTCGTCGCATCTGGCGGTTGAACTATTTCGCAATATGGCGGGTGTCAGCTTCAATCACGTGCCGTACAAGGGTGCCGGCCCGGCGTTGACTGAGGTGATCGCCGGACAGATCGATTTCATGATCGCCACCATGCCCGGCGCGGTGACCCATGTGCGCAGCACGCGATTGCGCGCGATCGGCATCTCGACCTTGAAGCGCTCACCGGAATTGCCCGAGGTGGCGACAATTGCCGAGAGTGGAGTGGCTGGCTATGAATATGTGGCGTGGTTTGGTTTGCTGGGGCCGGCGGCGCTGCCGGCAAGCGGTGTGACGCAGATTCAAACGTTGTTTGCGCAGACGGTTAATCGTCCGGAACTCAGGAAGCGGCTGGAGCTCGAAGGAGTCGAACCGCTATTGACCACGCCGCAACAGTTCCGCGCGACGCTGGTGGCGGAAACCGCACGCTGGAAAAAAATCATTGAAGCCGCAGGGATCAAGGCTGCGGATTAGCACAGCACACGGTAATGCATCACAGCACGCCCCGCTTTCGCGGGGCGTGCTGTTTTTAGACCGGCTGCGCGCGCAAGGGCAGCGGCGGTAAGGGCAGCGGGCTGCCTTCGGGGACGCCGGTGCGTGCCACGTTCATCACCATCGCCAGCAGGGCGTAGTAGCCGGCGATACCGACTAGATCAATCACACCTTCCTCGCCAAATTTTTTCACGGCGCGCGCATAGGTCGTGTCGCTGGCGCCCTTGGTGACGAGCACCTCGGTCAGCAGATCGTAGACGATGGTTTCATCTTCGGCCATACCATCCGGGCGGCGCCCTTCGGCCACGGCATCGGCGATTTTTCGATCGAGGCCGTGTTCCAGGGCCTGGCGGTAATGCGCCCACCACTCAAATTGCTGACCCCAATGGCGGGCGGCGATGATGGCGGCGAATTCGTTGATGCGTTTATCGAGCGGGCAGACGAAACGGATGTATTCGCCGACCTTTTGCACGCGGTTCATGAATTCGGGGCTGCGCAAGAGCGCGACAAACGGGCCTTTGACTTCGCCGCGTGGTCCGGCGGTGATATCGGCGGCGGCTTTTTTTTGTGCGGCCGTCATTTGATCTTCGCTGATCATGGGCATGCGCTCGGGTGCGATTGCGTAGGTCACTTTGCTGCGGTCGGACGTCATTGTGTGTACTCCTCCTGATTGGTCGGAGAGGGATAACAAATCGATGCGGAGGTGTCAAGAAAGAAGTGGCTGCGGGCAGTGGTCGACAGCTGTTTGTGCAGCCCCTAGACTATGCCCTGATCGCGCGTTTTCTCGCGCCCTTGCAAGGGGATGAAATGAAGTGGTTCGCATGTTGGTTCGCATGTTGGCTCGCGGTGGCCGCGGCCGTCGGTAATGCCATGGCCGCACAAACGTCGGACAGTTTGCCCACGCGTGCGGTACGTTTGCTGGTGCCCTCGCCGCCAGGCGGGCCTTCGGATTTTGCCGGGCGTTTGATCGCGCCGGGCTTGGGCGAGGCGCTGGGGCAAAACGTGGTGATTGATGCGCGTCAGAGCGTCAACGGTATTCTTTCGATGGAGACCGCCGCCCGTGCCTCTCCCGACGGGTCGACGCTGTCGATCGGCAACGTCGGCACGCATGTCATGAACGTGGGCCTCTATAAGAAGCTGCCGTACGATCCAGTGCGCGATTTTGTGCCGGTGGCTCGCGTTATTTCTGCGGGCACCGCACTGGTGTCGCATCCGAAATTCGTTCCCAACAGCTTCCGTGAGTTCATCGCCGCGGCCAAAAAAGATCCCGGCAAAATCAATATCGCGATTGCCGGCGCCAACGGGCATGTCGGTACCGAAGTGCTAAAGTCGATGGCCGGCATTAATCTCAATAATGTGCCGTACAAAGGCAGTTCGCCTTCGGAGCTGGCGGTGATGTCCGGCGAGGTCGAGGTCGCACTGCTGTCGATTCCGATCATTACACCCTATGTGAAAGCGGGCCGCATGAAGGTCTATGGCGTGACGACCGCCAAGCGTTCGCCGCTGCTGCCCGAGGTGCCGACGATTGCCGAGTCAGGGCTCGAAGGCTATGAATTCGGCAACTGGCATGCGCTCTTCGCGCCGAAAGGAACGCCCGATAAACGCGTGCGCCTGCTGAACAAGGCGATAGTGCAGATTTTCGAAAAACCGGAAATACGCGATCTGGTGTTGGCGCGTGGCAGCGAGATTATCGCCGGTTCGCCGGAGGAGCTGGCGGAAACACTCAAACGCGATATTCCGAAATACAAAAAACTGATGGTCGAGGCCGGCATCGTGCCGCAGTAGAGCTGCTGCAGTTACACTGCCGGCGCAACTTAAACGGAAGAGGATGAAATGGAAAAAGCAATCAAATGGGTGGCTATGCTGCTGGCGTGTGGGCTATTTTCGTCGGCTTTTGCACAGGCGCCGGCGGATGGCTCGGTCATGGAGAAAGATATTCCGATTACCGTGACCGAGGTCGCGCCCGGTCTGTTCTTTCAGTACCACCATCAGGAATCCAATAATGCCTGGCTGGTGACGGACGAGGGCGTACTGCTGATCGACACGCGTCAGCATCCGAAGCGTGCCGAGGAGTTGCTCGCCGCGATACGCAAAACCACCAACAAGCCGATCAAGTGGGTGATTAATACGCATGCCCACGGTGATCATTATTTCGGCAACTCGGTTTTTAAACGCGAGGGCGCGCTGTTTGTGGGGCATCGCGATACTGTCGGCATGATGCTTGCCCACTTCGATACCGAGATGAAGCGGCGTAGCGGGTATTTCAAGCAGATGAAATACGATCCGGCAGAAGTCAAAAGAGTGTTGCCCGACCTCGTTTACGATTCGAAACTGGTGATCACGCTGGGCGGTCGTACTGTTGAGCTCATTTATATGGGCCCGGGTCAGAACCCCGGTGACACATTGGTTTATTTCCCGCAGGAAAAAATTATTTTCACTGGTGGGCCGTTTTCAAAACAGAGCTGGCCCAACCCGTCGTTCACGCCGTCGATGTCGAACTGGGTGGCGATGCTACGCAAGATTGCCGCCATGGACGTCGACAAATTTCTCGGCGGTCACGGCGATATTGGTAACAAGCAGGATGTGCTGCACGAGGCACAGATGCTTGAAGACTTTGATGCCGGGATGCGTGCGGCGGTCAACAAAGGCATGAGCAAAGACGAGATCATCAAGAACGTGAAGTTTGAGAAATACAAGGACGTGCGCAATTATTACCGCATGAATCTTTTCATCTCGAGCTATTACCACTTCCTGACCACCGGCAAGCCTGAGAACGCCTTGCCCTGAGGGGGCGCCCTGGCGTATTTTTTTCAGCGCTGGATGGCGTGCGCCTGATCTGAACTATGGACGGGCGCTGCCCCGTCCGCTTGCGCAGTCGTGAATCGAAATGCCGCCTATACGATGCGCTCGAGCGGCACCTGGAACAACCTTATTTTGTCGTCGGAGCGTTTGATCTTTGCATTGGCTTCGGTAATGGCATCGATCAACCTCGCCAGCGCCGACTCGTCTGCAAACGCGATCATCAATACCGGGTTGGTGATGGGGAAGCCGCCCGCCCCCATGTGCGGGTCGGTGCGCGCGGAATATTGCGTTGGATCAATTAATAAGTCTAACGTTTTGTAGCGGGCGGATTGCTTGCGGCAGGTCGCGGACAATATTTTTAGGCGGCGTAAGCGGCGCAGCGGCGTTCTTATATTGGCGCCTATAATCAACGTTTTATTGTGATGGTGAGCCGGATGCGTAACCTCCAAATTGGCGCTGCCGACCGCTTGTGGCAGCGTGTTTTTCTGTGTGCTGCAGGATGGACTGCGATCGTGCCCGGCACGTTTGCGCAGGACTATCCCAACAAAGCCATCCGTCTGATTATTCCGTTTGCGCCCGGTGGCACCAACGATGTGATCGGTCGCTTGATGGCGGCCAAGCTCAGTGAAATTCTCGGTCAGCAGGTGGTGCCCGACAATCGCGCCGGTGCCGGCGGCACGGTCGGCATCGAACTCGTCGTGAAGACGCCGCCCGATGGTTACAACCTCGTCATCGGCAATATCGCCACACTCGCCATCAATCCGACCTTGTATCCAAAATTGTCTTACGACCCCTTGCGCGATCTGCAGCCGGTGACCCTGATTGCAAAGGTGCCGCAGGTGCTGGTGGCGCATCCGTCGCTGCCGGCAAAAAATGCACGCGAGCTGATCGCGCTGGCGAAGACGCGCCCCGCTGAACTCGCCTACGGTTCAGGCGGCAACGGCAGCGGCGCCCATGTGTCCGGCGAGATGCTGAAGATGCTGGCTAAAATCAATCTCACGCATATTCCGTACAAAGGGGTGGGCCCGGCGCAGATCGATCTGCTCGCCGGACAGATCCAGCTGGTGTTTGCCGGCGTGCCGAGTGTCGTGCCCTATGTGAAAACAGGGCGACTGCGCGCGCTGGGTATTACCGGCCCGAAACGCGTGGTGACGTTTCCCGAGGTGCCGACGATTGCCGAGAGCGGTGTTGCCAACTTTGATGTCACGATGTGGTACGGCGTACTGGCGGCGGCGGGCACGCCGCAGCCGCTGGTGATGAAGTTGCACGGCGCAGTGAACCGCGCGTTGCGCGCACCCGAGATCAACGAGCGTCTGCTTGCCGAAGGATCTGAGCCCAGTGGCATCCTGCCCGATGAATTCTCCGCATTCATCAAAAACGAACTCACGCGCTGGGCGCCTGTGATCCGGGCCTCGGGCGCCAAAGCGGATTGACGAGCTTATGAATGAGCCGATGCGCGAACCGATGCGCGCACCGATGAGTCCCGACCGAGTACCTCTCAGTGTTGAAGAAGCGCGTGCATTGGCCCTTCAAGCGTTGCGACGCATCGGCTACGATGATGAGGAGTCCGGTATCCTGGCCGATCACATGCTCGACGCCGCGCTATGCGGCTATGAGTATTCAGGACTGCCCAAAATTTTGAATGTTGCCGAGCACCGGCGCCTGCGCCTGCCGCGTCGCGTCATGCGCGCGGTGTATGAAACCCCGGTCTCGGCGATGTTCGACGGTGGTAACAATGTCGGTATGGTCAGCATGTACCACGCCACGCAGACGGCTATTGTGAAGGCGCGCGAGCACGGTTTTGCCGTGGTCGGCGTGAACAACAGCTGGGTTAGCGGACGCGGTGCGTTTTACGTTGAAATGCTGGCGAACGCCGGACTGATCGGTTTGCATACGGTGAGTTCGACGCGGCATGTCGCGCCACCCGGTGGCGCCGAGGCGAGTTTTGGTACCAACCCGATTGCTTGTGCGTTCCCGACCGAAGAGGAGGCTTTTGTCATCGACCTGGGGACCTCGGCTTTCATGTCGACCGATCTGCTGTTCCGCCAGCGGCGCGGCGAATTGTTGCCCGAAGGCGTGGCGATCGACGCGGTGGGGCAGCCAACGCGGGATCCGGCCGCCGCCCTCAAGGGCGCCATATTGCCCTTTGGCGGTTACAAGGGTTTTGCCCTGGCGCTGATGATGCAGGGTTTTGGCGTGCTGGCCGGTTCCGGTAGCGACTTCGAGAAAAGTTACGGTTATCTCGTGATTGCGATCAAACCGGATTTGCTGATGCCGCTGGCCGATTATCGTCGCCACATGAGCGCCACACTAGCTGAAATCAAGGCGACGCCACGCCTGCCGGGTATCGATGAAATACGTCTGCCTTCGGAGCGTGCCTTTGCCGAACGCGCTCGTCAGCGCCGCGAGGGCATCGTTATTGATCGTCACATTTACGACGCGTTGCAGAATCTGCCGCAGGGCTGTCTGCCTGTGAAAACCTGAGCTTGTGCGCGGCTTGCCGCTGCCAGACTTATCGTCTACATTGCCCGACGGCTGTTGGGTGGCGCAATTGCCTGCGCTGAAAATAATATCGCCGGTGCATTGTGCCGGCTATCGAGAGGAAAACATCATGTCAGTGCCAGCGATCGATCCCGTTGCAGCTGCTTTTAATGAACACTACGAATCTTTTGCGCCGGTGTCTCGACGCGGATTTCTGGCCGGACTCGGCGCGCTGGGCGCGGGCGCCTGTTTGCCAGGTTGCACGACCACGACGGCGGTGCCTGCCAAGCCTCACCGCATTGACGTTCATCACCATTTTGTCGCACCGACGTATTCGGCGGCGCTGAAAGCGCAGGGCCAGGGTCATATTGGGTGGTCGGTGCAGAAATCGCTCGATGACATGGACAAGAGCGGTATCGCCACTTCGCTGCTGTCGCTGATCCAGCCGGCGATGGCAATCGGTAATGTCGCGACCAACCGGCGTCTCTCGCGTGAAGCCAATGAGTATGCGGCGAAAGTGGTGCGCGATCACCCGGGGCGTTTTGGTTCGTATGCCGCCATTCCGTATACCGACACCGAGGGCTGCCTCAAGGAAATCGACTTCGCTCTGGATACGCTGAAGGCCGAAGGCTTCTGTCTGATGACCAGCTACAGCGGAAAATACCTCGGTGATCCGGTATTTTTTCCGGTGCTCGAAGAACTCAACCGGCGTAATGCCATCGTCTATGTGCATCCGCTCTCGCCGCAGTGCTGCGGTGCTATCCTGCCGGATGTGCCGGTGGCTACCATCGAGTATGCGGTGGACTCCACCCGCACCATGGCGAGCCTGGTGTTCGGCGGTGCGGCGGCGCAGTATCCGAACATCCGCTGGATTTTTTCGCACAGTGGCGGCACCACGCCTTTCCTGCTGTCGCGTTTCATTCGTCAGGAACGGGATATGAAGGGCGAGGCTGTGAAGCGCATGCCCAACGGCGTCATGCACGAATACAAAAAGTTTTATTACGAAACTGCGCAGGGCAATCATGCCGGTGCGCTCGACGCCTTGCTGCGCATGATTCCGCTCTCGCAGGTGCTCTATGGCACCGACTTCCCGTACCGTGACGGCGCCGAAGTCAACGCGGGGCTGGCCGCTTATCGTTTCAGTGCAGCTGAACTGATGGCGATCGACCGCGACAACGCGCTACGCCTGATGCCGCGCCTGAAAAGCTGAGACTAATTGGAAATCCAGGGCCCGTCCGGCGAGCCGGCGGACACTGCGAATTTGTGTGACGCCGGTAGTCGGGGTGAAGTACCATTCGGGTTTGGATGCGCGGCTCGCTGTCGCGCAGCACGAACCGCTGCTCCTGCAGCGGTGCACAGCACTTCTTGAGGGCGGTTAGGGATGTCGACCAAATGTTTGAATGATTTTCGCCTGCGCTTCGGCAGGCAGGAATTGGTGCCGATCATGGTGGGTGGCATGGGCGTGGACATTTCTACCGTTGACCTCGCACTCGAGGCGGCGCGTCTTGGCGGTATCGGGCACATCTCGGATGCCATGGTACAGACGGTGTCTGACCGCCGCGACAGTACGCACTTCACCAAGGAAAAGCTCAAGCGCTACAAATACAACGTCGCGAATTCCGACAAATCGGCCGTGCTGTTTGATCTCGGCCGGCTCGCCGAGGCGACGCACAACCACGTCGGGCGCGCCATGCAGGCCAAGCGCGGCGATGGCATGATCTTCGTTAACTGCATGGAAAAGCTGACGATGAACGCGCCGAAAGACACCCTACGCGTGCGGCTTGCCACCGCGCTGGATGCGGGCATCGACGGCATCACGCTCTCGGCCGGCCTGCATCTGGGTTCGTTCGGCCTGATCGCCGATCATCCGCGTTTTCGCGACGCCAAACTCGGCATCATTGTTTCGTCGCTGCGCGCGTTGCAGCTGTTTTTGCGCAAGAACGCGCGCCTGAACCGGGCGCCTGATTACATCGTGGTCGAGGGGCCGCTGGCCGGCGGTCATCTGGGTTTTGGCATTGACGACTGGCGGCAATACGATTTGCGCACCATCGTGGTCGAGATCTTGCAATATCTCAAAGCCGGGCAGATCGATATTCCGGTGATACCCGCCGGAGGCATTTTTACCGGTAGCGATGCCACGTCGTTTCTCGAACTCGGTGCGGCGGCGGTGCAGGTGGCGACCCGTTTTACCGGCACGCGCGAATGCGGTCTGCCGGACAAGGTCAAACAGGAATATTTCAGTGCGGGCGAGGACGATATCGAGGTCAACACGATTTCGCCCACTGGTTATCCGATGCGCATGCTGAAGAGTAGTCCGTCGATTGGCGATGGTATACGGCCTAATTGCGAGGCCTACGGTTATCTGCTCGACGGCAGCGGCGGTTGTGCGTATATCACGGCTTATAACCGCGAGGTGGCGGCGCATCCCGGGTCGAAAAAAGTCTCTGTAATGGACAAGACCTGTCTGTGCACGGCGATGCGCAATTTTGATTGCTGGACCTGCGGGCACAACACCTATCGCCTGAAGGACACCACGCGACGGCTGTCCGACGGCAGCTATCAGTTGCTGGCCGCCGAGCATGTCTTTCGCGATTATCAGTTCAGCATCAACGACCAGGTCGCATTGCCGCCGGCGGCGTAAACCGATTCCGCTGCGGTCTTGTCGCGCCGCCCGGTCTGCCGGGCAGGGCATCCAGTGTTGTGCTTTTTTCAGGCGAGTGGCTGAACGCACGGGTGCAGCATGAATAATCAGCCGTTAGCGGCGCTGCATCCTGCATTCG
>CAMDSO010000071.1 GCA_945906935.1 Bordetella parapertussis | reverse complement strand
TGAAAGAGTTTGAAAGTCTACAAATATGAGCGACACAGTATTTCTTATTTCACCGGAGGCGCCACCGCATCAATTCGGCGCTGCCGGCGAACAACGGGCGATTAAACCGGGTAAAGGTATCCGGCTTGGCACGCTCGATAACACCAAAGGTAATGCCGACCATTTGCTGGCATTTGTGGTTGAAAACATCCGCAAAATGATGCCCGTCGAATCGGTTGTGGCGTTGCGCAAAAATAATCCGAGCACACCCGCACCGAAGAATGTGCTCGACAAACTGGAGGCCGAAGCTGATTTTGTAATCAGCGCCATGGCCGATTGAGGGTCCTGCACGTCGTGGAGTGTCCACGACATGGCAGAGCTCCGCAAACGCGGACTGGTAACAGCGGTGATTTATTCCGGACCTTTTCTCAAACTTGGGAAGGCGCAGGCACGCACGTTTGGCGTTCCAGAGCTTCCATTGCTTGAAATTACGCATCCGCTCGGTGGCATTTCTATCGACGAAGTTCGCGCACGCAGCGAACAGGCGGCGCCGCAGTTTGCAACACTCATCAAAGAAAATTTGAAATGAGCAATCTCAAAGATCTTATGCTGGCGCCTGGTGCCGGCCTTGAAACAGACGGTGATTTTGACAAGGTCAATGCGCTTTGCATGGCAAAGGGCTGGGGCGATGGATTGCCGCTAGTACCTCCGACGGTCCAGCGCGTCGAGCAGATGCTGGCTTACTGCGACCGGCCTTACGACGACATTATCGGTCTGGTCGCACCACGATATGGTGCGGCAACGCCTTTGCGGCTCGCTGCAAATGCGGTGATGGCAGGTTGCCGGCCCGAACATTTTCCCTTGATCATGCTGACGATCGATGCGCTGTGTGACGAGACGTTCAATCTCTACGGCGTTAATGCAACCACACATCCTTGCTCAACGCTGATGGTGGTTAACGGACCTCTGGCTAAAGAATTGAAAATGAACTGGGGCCACAACGCATTCGGCCCCGGTAATCAAGCGAATGCAACCATTGGCCGTGCCGTCAGACTGGCGATGCTGAACATCGGCGGCGCCATTCCTGCAACCGGCGATATGGCGACCTTTGGGTCACCTGCAAAGTACACATTCTGTGTTGCTGAAAATGAAGCCGAAAATCCATGGGAACCATTGCATGTTGAGCTCGGTTTTGCGGCAGACGTCAGCACGGTGACTGTTTATGGCGCCGAATCCCCGCATAACGTCAACGACCATGAAAGTAACACTGGCATCGGGGTATTGAAAATGACCGCGGGCACTGTCGCGATGACAGGAGCCAATAATGTTTATTTTGACGGCCCACCCTTGCTCATTTTCGGCCCGGAACACGCATCGATGGTGGCGCGCGACGGGTATTCAAAAGCCGACGTCAAGAAATACATCTACGAGCATGCACGCGTGCGGCTGGACGCATTTTCGGACGAGAACATTGATCGTCGCATCCGCCAATGGCCTGTCTTCAAGGGTGAGTTTACTGAAGCAGGGCCTGACCGTATGGTGCCGGTCATGAAAAGTGCGGAAAACGCGCACGTAGTAGTCATTGGCGGTGCCGGTAAACATTCGGCTTATGTGCCCACCTTTGGCGCGACCCAACCGATTACGCGAGCACTCAAACTGCGTAACGGAACGTTCGCGAAAAGCGTTGAGGAGTTCCGTCAGAAATAATTGCTGCCGTCCAATTGGTCGGCGCAGTCAGGAGATGTTTTTGAACAATGTAACAGCAGTTTTTGTCGCGCTGGGTGTCGTTTCGTCCGGTGCGTTTGCACAAAATTTCCCAGATCATCCGATTCGTTTGATCGTCGGCACTGCTCCCGGCGGCACGCAGGATGGTACAGCCCGTATGGTTTCGCGCGAAGTTGAAGGTCTGCTGGGGCAGCCCATCGTGGTGGATAACCGCGGTGGCGCCAACGGGATTATTGGCTATGATCTGGTGGCAAAAGCTGCGCCCGACGGCTATACGCTGTTACATACAGCGGTCGCTTTTGCCGTCAATGCGACGGTTTATAAAAAGCTCCCCTTCGATGTTAGCAAGGATTTTTTGCCCATCACCAATATAGCGGTTGGGCAGGGCGCCTTAATCGTTGTGCATTCGTCTGTGCCTGCTCATTCGGTCAAAGAGCTGGTCGAGTTGGCGAAACAACGTCAACTGACCTACAGCTCTCCTGGCATCGGTAACGGTATGCATCTGATCACGGAAGCGTTTGATGCGCGTGCCGGTATCAAGATGTTGCACGTTCCTTACAAGGGAGCTGGACCCGCGCTCAACGCGTTGCTGAGTGCAGAGGTTCAGGTGATGTTGATTCCACCATTAATTGTTTCCCAGCATATCAAGGCGGGGCGTTTGCGGGCGCTGGCCTATAGCGGCTCGAAACGCCTCGACCAAATGCTAGATACCCCGCTTATTTCCGAAGCCGGCTATCCTGGATTCCAAATGGATACGGGCTGGCATGGCTGGTTTGCGCCAGCGAAGACGCCCCCGGCAGTCGTTGATAAACTTTATAGCGCTGTGCGCAAGGTGCTGGATACGCCAAAGATGAAGGAATTTTTTGTTTCAATTGGCTATGAAGTTGCCGGCGCTCTGCCAGCGCAGTTTCAGAAAATTTTCCAGGATGACATCAAACGTTGGGGCGCGATTGCCAAGATGGCAAAAATCACTGCTGACGAATAAATTACGTACGCAGAGCAGGGTGTTGATCTGGGATAAGACACCTGCTTGCAGTTAGATCGGCGGTCAGTTGATTTCTACTCGGGCCGAATGCGGGCGGCTCGCACCAGTTTTTCATATTTGACGAGTTCTTTGCGGGTGAATGCATCGAACTCTTGGGGGGTGCTGGCGACTGGCTCTATGCCCTCGCTATGTAGCCGTTCCGTCATGCCTGCTGAACGTACTGCCAGAACTGCGGAAGCATTGAGGCGGGAGACGACTTCTGAAGGCGTTGCTGCGGGCAGCATCAGCGCAAACCATCCCACCAGTTCATATCCTGGCAGACCACTCTCCGCAACGGTTGGAATTTCTGGAATAGCTGCTGTAAACCGGCGCGGACTCGTTACCGCTAAAGCGCGCAAACGCCCCGATTTCGCTAATGGCAGGCCGGTAGACATGGCGGAAAAATAACAGGTCACCTGGCCGCCGATCACGTCAATTACTGCCTGGCTTCCCCCTTTGTAAGGAATGTGCAACATGTCGAGCTTGGCCATCCAGCGGAACAATTCAGGGGCGATGTGGGTTGGGCTGCCGATTCCCGCTGACGCGAAGGTCAACATTCCAGGTTTGCCGCGTGCAAGAGCGATAAGGTCCCTCGGGGTTTTAACCGGCAACGATGGATGCACCACCAAAAGGACCGGTGTCGTTCCGATCATTGAAACGGGCGCAAGGTCACGGAGCAGATCGTAGGGCATGGCTTTGCCGTAGATACTTACATTGGCTACCTGCGAGGAGTTGGTCAAAAGCAAGGTATAACCATCAGGCGGCGATTTGGCGACATAGTCGGATCCGATATTGGTGGCCGCGCCCGGCTTGTTGTCGATGACTATTGTTTGATTTAGATGATCCGCCATTTTTTGACCTATTACACGCGCAGCGGTATCGACACCGCCACCAGGTAGGTAGGGGACGACAATTTTGATCATGCGTGCTGGATAGAGAGAAGAACTCATGGGTTGTGCATACGCTGAACCGGGGTGAAGCGTCATCGCACACAGTAACAAAATCAGCCTTATATTATTTGACATAATATACATTATACGCATTTTATATATCCGTAAGTACGGCTCATCCAAGCACAAAAACCTCATTTACCACCGGCCTTAGCAATCATTTCAACGATATCCCTGTTGAGTGATTTCTGCGCTAACCCCATCGTAGATACACCGGAATCCGATGTAGCGTTAACGTCAGCGCCGTTCTTCAGCAGGAAAGCTACTAACTCAGTGTGCCCTTCGCGCGTCGCCATCATCAGCGCTGTCAGCCCATTTACACCGGTGCCCTCCACCCGGGCTCCAAAGGCCAGCAACAACCGGGCAATTCGAATATCGCCCTTAACCGCTGCATAAATCAGGGGTTTCCAGCCGACCTTTTCGGTTGCGGCCCCCGCAACTAAAAGTGCCCTCACAATTTCCAAATGTCCATGCAGCGCCGCAAGCATCAAAGCGTTTTCGCCCACCATGTTGACCGCTTCAATTTTTGCGCCGGCACCGAGCAGCAAACGAGATACGCTGAGACTGCCTTCGCGCGCAGCAAGTGCCAACAAAGAAAAACCTTGCGCATCAACTGTATCGATATCCACGCCGCGGGCAAGCAGCCCCACGGTCGTGGGTACATCATCTCGCTTGATCGCGCTAAGCGTATCTTCCAGTGCCCCTGCGTATGCAGCGCCATGTGCCAATAATCCAATTATTAGCACCAGACCCCACAATCGCGTATTCAATAGACGTCTCGCCATCGCTATAAACATCGGAATAATCTCTGAAAATTCTCAGATGTCGCCGCGCAAACCTCGTCTACCGATATACCCCGCAGACGGCTAATTTCTTCTGCAACGTGCAAGACAAAGCCTGGTTGATTAGTTTTACCGCGATGCGGAACCGGAGCCAAAAATGGCGAATCAGTCTCAACAAGCAATCGCTCTAGCGGCACTTTTATCGCGACTTCCTTGAGCGTTTTTGCGTTTTTAAAAGTTACGATGCCTGAAAAAGAAATATAGAAACCCATTTCAAGCGCGGCCTGTGCCACATCCCAGTCCTCGGTAAAACAATGCATCACGCCGGCAACCTCTGAGGCATTTTCTTCCCGCATCAAGCGCAACGTGTCCTCAGCTGCCGAACGCGTATGTATGATCAAGGGCTTGCCGCAAGCACGCGCAGCACGAATATGCGTGCGAAATCGGTCACGCTGCCACTCGAGATCACCCTTGAGGCGAAAATAATCTAATCCCGTCTCGCCAATCGCTACAACCTTGGGGTGTGTTGCCAGCGCGGTTAATTGTTCCACACTCACCACTGGCAGATCCGCATAGTCAGGATGCACACCGACCGAGGCAAATATGTGAGGATAGGCCTCGGCAATAGCGCGAATTTTTGGAAAATCCTCCAGTGTGACCGAAACGCTCAGGGCGTGAGTCACGCCGTTACTTTGCATTAAGGCGAGCACAGAATCGAACTGTGAGACGATTTCCGGGAAATCCAGGTGGCAATGTGAGTCGACCAGCATGAGAGTTTTCTATGTGTGGCAGAGGCCATGATTATAGTGGCCCCAGACCAACCTCATCTGGGCCAAACCGCATTCAATAATCAAAAGTTGATCGTACCCGAACGAGAAATTGACGCTGGCGACGTTAAGTGCAATTGCCGCGAACTCATCTATCCACGCGCTCGGTTGACCTTCGTGTTCCATTCGGTTTGGTGTGGCCTCGGCACCCGCAGGATGGCGGCACGGCATTAATAGGGTTTGCCTGCTCTGACGCGTTGCCCCCGAATGAGTGCAGCATAGGTCAGGAGCATCTGTTCAATATACAGCCGCGGATTCAACGGATGGTGGATCGTCCGTTGCTGTCGCAACAATTCACGGTGATACCTGGAGAGGTCGATCGGACGCAAACCATGTGCGGTTTCTGAGATCACTTTTTGGTAATCCGGGTTAAACCGTACAGGACCGCCGGAGCGGACAATGAGCAGGTCGTAGCTCCAGCGCTGTAGCCACCCGAGTAGTCGCGCAGGTGGAATGTCGCGCAGTTTTTCTGCAAGCGACAACGTCACCGGATCCCGGGCACTCAGACCATTAAGCAAGTCTTTGCGTTGACTCCAGAAAGTATCGTCATTCAGTCTCAAGGCAAGCAGCGGCGCGTTACCGGTTTGCGCCAGACTGATCCCCGGTTCTGCAACCCCCTGCTCCCGCAGCCACCGCTCGGCATTGTCTGCCGTTGGCGTGTGCAAAACCACCTTTTGACAGCGACTATGGATGGTCGCGGGCAACTCGCTGGGACGATGCGATACCAGCATGAAGCGGGTGCCCGCGGGTGGCTCTTCGAGATTCTTGAGCAGAGCATTTGCCGCGTTCGTATTCATTGCCTCCGCCGGATAGAACACGATGGTCTTGCCGCCGCGTTGATGGGAAGTCAGAAAGATAAAGTCCTGCAGGCCACGCACGTCTTCGATACGGATTTCCTGGCTTGGTTTACGCTTGGATATGGTGACTTCTGCGTCCGCGCTCCCGTCAACAGTGTCCTGCTCTTCGCCGCGCATGGCCTCCGGTAAAATTTCACGGTAATCCGGATGAACAGACGACGCAAACCAGCGGCAGCTTTGACAAGCGCCGCAAGCGGCGCCATCCTCGGCGGGTGTTTCACACGCAAGCGATTGGGCCAGTTTACGAACAAAATCAATCTTGCCTATGCCTTCCCTGCCGATGAATAGCAACGCATGGGGCAAATTGGATCTGCGTTCCAGCAAATCATGCCAGATTGATGTATGCCATGGAAATACAGTCACCGGCATAGTTGATCCACTAACACGACAAGATCGGCTTGCACCTCGGCAATACTATAAGAGGCATCGATGAGGCGAATGCGCTTCGCGTCAGTTTTCGCTCGCGCCAGATAGCCTGCACGCACGCGTTCGTAGAATGCTTCGTTTTCTGCCTCAAAGCGATCCGGTATTTTGATACGGCCCGCGCGGGCGCGGCCAATGGCGGGTGGCAAATCAAAAATAACAGTCAAATCCGGCTGCAATCCGCTCTGCACCCATTGTTCGAGTACTTCGAGTTTTCCAAGGGCGACGCCGCGTCCGGCGCCTTGATAGGCGAATGTCGCGTCTGTAAACCGGTCGCACAACACCCAGTCACCCCGCGCCAGAGCTGGCTCTATCACCTGGTGGATATGTTCGCGGCGTGCGGCAAACATCAACAGGGTTTCTGTTTCAAGATGCATTGGTTGATCTTTATCCAACAGTAATGCACGTAATTTTTCACCCAGAGGCGTACCACCCGGTTCGCGCGTCAGGCAAATCGGCAGATTGCGTGTCCTGAAATATCCGGCCAGCCAGGTTACATGCGTACTTTTTCCGGCGCCGTCTATACCTTCAAGAGTGATGAATTTTCCTCGCACTGGATACGCTTTCAAATGAGGTACGTTTTCTAACGATTACCCTGACGCTGGTATTTTGTCACGGCGCGCTCATGCTCTGCGAGGGATTCCGAAAACTTTGAGGTGCCATCGCCACGCGCTACAAAATATAGCGCTTTGGTCTTTGCCGGATGCAAGGCAGCATTCAGGGCGCCTAGTCCGGGCATCGCAATCGGCGTCGGCGGCAAGCCATTACGGGTATAGGTATTAAATGGCGTATCGGAGAGTAAATCGCGCTTGCGTAAATTACCGTCAAAGTCCTCCCCCAAACCGTAAATGACGGTGGGGTCCGTCTGTAGTTTCATGCCCAAGCGCAAACGGTTCACAAATACTGCCGCGATCATGCTTCGCTCACTGCCCTGTCCGGTTTCTTTCTCCACAATCGACCCCAGAATCAGGGCCTCGTAAGGGCTTTCAATTGGCAGTTCCTTTTCTCTTCCTTGCCACACGGTATTGAGCTGGGATTGCATCATGCGGTGCGCCCGCTGCAACACCGCGAGGTCGCTGGTGCCGTTTACAAAAAAATAGGTGTCCGGGAAAAAAAATCCTTCCGGGGACGAACTGGAAATGCCGAGGCGTTGAGCAATGTCGCCGTCGCGTAGCGTTGCCAGATCATGTCGCAATGCCGGATGTGCATCGACGGCAGCGCGCAATTGTCTGAATGTCCAGCCTTCCAGGACGGTCAGTTTGTCCTGACGATGATCACCGCTGGTGACCTTCAACAACAATTGGTAGGGCGTAATATCCGTCGATATGTCGTAGTTACCCGCCTGTATGCGACTTGCCAGACCGGCGGCACGCGCCAGCATTTCAAAACGCCAGCTCGAGGCGACTACGCCTGCCGCCTCGAGCTGGCGTGAGGCGCTACGCAATCCGCTGCCGTGCTTCAGGCTGAATTGGATCGGTGTGGTGATTTCAGTGGCAATGAAATTGCCCCCAACCAGCCATAGCAAAGCGGCCACCATGGCAGCAATAAATGGCAGCCACAGCCGCATGTAACGGCGTTTTTTATTGGCGGTCATCCGTTATCCAGGAGCGTATCTGCGCACCCAATGGATGGACACTCCAGGTTTTTTCTTCGAGTGTTGTGATCTGCCACATCCCAATGACGCTGTTGACAAGGAATACCGCATCGGCGTCCAAAAGAGTTTCGGGCGTTATCGTGGTAACCGTAATATTCACGCGTGCTTGCGTCGCGCGTTCGATAACCAAGTCCCGTGTCACACCAGCCACACCACAGGCGTCGAGCTGTGGGGTTATCAAATCCCCACGATGAAGAATAAACAAGTTAGTCATCGTGCCGGCAATGACATGGCCGTTTACATCAAGTAACAGACCTTCTGCAATGGCCGTATCACTCCATTCGGAGCGGGCGAGTACGTTCTCCAGGCGGTTGAGGTGTTTAACTCCGGCAAGCGCAGGCTGAGTTGCCAGCCGCAGACGACACCATCGCGCGCGGACACCATCTGCCCCAACAATCGAACTTCCTTGCGGTGTAAAGCTAACGATACGGGTCACTAATGTTTTTTCAGGGATGGCATATCCGCGCACGCCTGTTCCGCGGGTCAGCGTAATGCGTACCACGCCCTCGGTGAATGCCCTGGCAATCTCTTGTAAATCGTTTTCCAATAAACTTCGCTGCGGACAGGCGAGTTGCAGTCTGGCACTGTCATTTGCAAGTTTGGTGTAATGCCTGTTCCAATGAGGCACCCTACTGGCACACAAAGGAAAGGTTCTAAACACACCATCGCCGTATGAGAAGCCGCGATCCATTGGATCAATGGCACCGCCTTTTACGCCGTTGACGAATATCATGGTCGGCTACTTGGATGCGGCGGGCGCGATCTGCCGCCGCCGCAATCTCAAACCGCTTTAAATACGAGTGTGCCGTTGGTTCCGCCAAAGCCGAATGAATTCGAAATGGCGACTGCTATCTTCATTTCACGGGCAGTATTCGGCACATAGTCCAGATCGCACTGCGGGTCCTGGTTGAGCAGGTTTATGGTTGGTGGTGCAATCTGCTGGTACACTGCCATGGCTGAAAATACTGCTTCGATCCCTCCTGCCGCGCCCAAGAGATGACCGGTCATGGATTTGGTCGAGCTAACGGCAAGCTTCTTCGCATAATCTCCAAAGCAACGTTTAACTGCGATGGTTTCTGCGATGTCTCCAAGCGGTGTAGACGTCCCATGTGCATTGACGTAATCAACCTGATCGAGGTTGACACCACCATTGCGCAGCGCATTGGTCATGCAGCGTGCCGCGCCCTCGCCGTCCTCGCAAGGTGCGGTGATGTGGTGGGCGTCGGCACTCAATCCGTAACCTGCAAGCTCGCAGTAAATCCGCGCGCCGCGCTTTTTGGCGTGTTCGTATTCTTCGAGCACCAGAACGCCTGCGCCTTCGCCCAGCACAAAACCGTCCCTATCCTTGTCCCACGGCCTGCTCGCGAGCTCGGGCGAGTCGTTGCGGGCTGATAGCGCGCGTGCCGCGCAAAAGCCACCGACACCAAGCATTGATACGCAGGATTCCGCACCACCAGCAACCATCACGTCGGCGTCACCGTACTCGATCAAACGCCCCGCCTCACCAATGCTGTGATTGGCTGTGGTGCAGGCACTGACCACGGCGATATTCGGCCCCTTGAGTCCATGCATGATCGACAGCTGGCCGGAAATCATGTTGATGATGGTTCCGGGAACGAAAAACGGCGAGATTTTCCGCGGGCCGCCCGCGATCAAAGCGTCATGCGTCGTCTCGATCAACGGCAGACCACCGATACCGGAGCCGATACAGACGCCTATCTGCTCGCGGGCCTCCTTGTCGAGATCGATGCCGGAGTCCTTCAACGCATCAATACCCGCGGCGAGACCATAGTGGATGAACGTGTCAAAGCGGCGGGCCTCCTTGGGAGCAAGCCACTTGGCCACCTCGAAGTTCTTGACCTCGCCGGCAATTTGCGTGGGCAAACCGCTGGCATCGAAGCGGTTAATTCGGGTGATACCGGACTTGCCAGCGACAACATTGCCCCAGGCTTCGCTGACACCGATTCCAACAGGCGATATTATGCCCAGGCCGGTAACGACTACTTTTCGTCTTGCCAATGTAGTTCCGTAACTTGAAAAGTGACTATTTAACGTGAGCCTTGACGTAGTCAATGGCCTGCTGAACCGTCGTTATTTTTTCCGCATCTTCATCCGGGATTTCGCACTCAAATTCTTCTTCGAGCGCCATGACCAGTTCGACCGTGTCAAGCGAATCGGCCCCCAGGTCATTAACAAACGAAGACTCTATCTTTACATCGGCTTCGTTAACGCCGAGTTGCTCAGCAACGATTTTTTTGACGCGCGGTTCTATATTTTCCATCTGTTTCCCCCTTCTCAGGAATGGGTTCAAAAGCAAAGTACTACACCTATTTTACCAAATCCGGCGCCGGTCTCCCAACCGCCGTATTTTTCATTACCCCATGTACATGCCGCCGTTCACATGAATGGTGGCACCGGTGATATACGCGGCCGCAGGCGAGGCCAAAAAAGCGACCGTGCCGGCAATATCATCCACGCTCCCCAGTCGCGCCAACGGTATCTGACCAACCAGGGCGGCGCGTTGTGTATCACTCAAGTCACGGGTCATGTCAGTGTCAATAAAGCCCGGGGCGACACAATTTACCGTGATATTACGGCTGCCGATCTCACGTGCCAGCGATTTGCTAAAGCCGATCATGCCGGCCTTGGCCGCCGCATAATTGGTTTGTCCGGCATTACCCATTGAACCGACAACCGAGCCAATATTAATGATACGTCCGGCACGCGCCTTCATCATGCTGCGCACCACAAGTCTGGAAAGACGGAATGCCGCTTTGAGGTTAGTGGACAAAATATCGTCCCATTCCTCCTCCTTCATACGCATCAAAAGGTTATCGCGGGTAATGCCGGCGTTGTTAATCAATAGCGTAATGTCGCCATATTGCTTTTGCAGAGAATCGACCAAGGCGTCACATTGTTCTGGGTCGTTCACATTCAGCGCGAAGCCGGCGCCCTTTGCGCCAGCCGCAGCGAGGTAATCACTGATCGCCTGCGCTCCATTCGTAGTAGTCGCCGTTCCAGCGACCGTCGCACCGTGGCGTGCCAGTTCCAGGGCAATGGCACGCCCGATTCCACGGGATGCCCCAGTAACCAGCGCAATTTGTCCAGCCAACATCATGCTGCCTGCCGTAACGTTTGAGCTGCCTGCTCCAGCGATGCCGCATCGGCAATAGCAAGACCATTTAAATTACCGTCAATACGCTTGGTCATGCCGGCGAGAACCTTCCCTGGCCCACATTCAGCAACATGTGTGACGCCGGTGGCTGCCATGGCTTTAATCACTTCTACCCATCTCACAGGGTTGCAGGCCTGACGTGCCAGCGCATTTCTAATCTTTGCCGGATCTGTCACCGTCTGTACATCGACGTTATTTACCACGGGAATGTTTGGAGCCAGGACGGCCACCGTTTCCAGATATTGTTCAAGCCTATCGGCTGCGGGCCTTAACAACGAGGAGTGAAACGGCGCACTGACCGGCAGCAACACCGCGCGTTTGGCCCCCATCGACTTGGCCAGCGCAGCCGCGCGTTCCACCGCTGCTTTATGTCCTGCGATCACGACCTGATTGGGCGCATTAAAGTTAACCGCCTCCACTACTTCGCCCAGCGCTGCTTCGCGACATGCCTGGCATACGCTTTCGTCATTTAGGCCGAGTATCGCCGCCATCGCACCGGTTCCAACAGGCACCGCCTCCTGCATGGATTGCGCGCGAAAACGCACCAAAGGTAAAGCGTCTTTGAAAGCCATGACCCCCGCGGCTACCAGCGCGGTGTATTCGCCAAGGCTGTGCCCGGCAAGAATCACCGGCGACTCGCCGCCTGCCGCGGTCCAGGCGCGGTAAACGGCGTAGCCAGCGGTCAGCATCAAGGGCTGGGTATTGACGGTTGAGTTCAGTTCTTCCGCCGGGCCTTCTGCGGCAAGCTGCCACATATCCTGGCGCAGAATATCGGATGCTTCTGCAAAGGTTTCGCGCACAGCGGGGAACTCCGCAAAACTCCCCATCATGCCCACCGACTGCGACCCCTGCCCTGGAAATATCAATGCAAGCTTCATCTTTTACATCTCCACCAAAGCGGCGCCCCAGGTAAAACCGCCGCCGACGCCTTCGAGCAATATTTTTTGCCCTGGCTTGACCCTGCCGTCCCGCACCGCCACATCCAGTGCGAGGGGGATTGAAGCGGCCGACGTATTCGCATGCTGGTCGACAGTGACAACCACGCGAGCTGCATCAATGCCGAGTCTTTTGGCGGTTGCCTCGAGAATACGGACGTTGGCTTGATGCGGGATCAGCCAGTCCACATCCGACGGTTGCATGCTGCACAAATCAAGCGTTTCACGTGCAACCTCGTCGAGCACGCGCACGGCAAACTTGAACACAGCCTGTCCGTCCATGCGTACGAAAGGATCACCCAGTATCTCACCGCCACAAATTTGCCCTGGAGTGGATAGTATCCCGGCCTGCGAACCATCCGCATGCAAGACGCTGGCGTGTACACCGGGAGTCTCGGATGCGCCCAAAACGACCGCGCCTGACCCGTCGCCAAACAGCACACAAGTACCACGGTCGGTCCAGTCTAGCAACCGAGAAAAGACCTCGGCACCAACCACCAGCGCATACTTACAGCTGCCGCTACGGACAAATTTATCCGCAATATCTAGGGCATAGATAAAACCCGAGCAGACCGCCTGCACATCGAAAGCCGGACACCGTTTAATACCGAGTTTCCCTTGCAGCAGACAGGCGGTACTCGGAAAAATAAAGTCCGGTGTCGATGTCGCGACAATAATTAGCCCAATGTCGTCAGGCGTAATGCCTGCTGACGCGATAGCCCGTTGCGCGGATTCAAAGGCAAGTGCACTCGATGTCTGTTCTGGCGCTGCAATGTAGCGCTGGCAGATACCCGTGCGTGCACGTATCCATTCGTCAGAAGTATCGACCCGCGTTGCGAGTTCGGCGTTGGTTACAAGATTTGCAGGCAGGTAACTGCCGGTGCCGATGATGCGCGAATAGGTCAAACAGCCTCCTTCTGGAGTGCCGACATGCGTTCCGTAATGTGTTTGAGAACGCCGCCGCGCGCTTCGTCAACGGCACGGCCAATCGCAATTCGGAACGCCATATGGTCGGCAGAGCCATGGCTTTTTACCACAATACCACGCAGGCCGAGCAAGGTTGCGCCGTTATAGTGGCGCGGATCAATACGGTTGCGAAAGGCCGCCAGCACAGGCTTGGCAATAAGGCCGGCAACTTTGGTGAAGACGTTACGATGAAATTCCTCGCGCAGATAGCCACCCATCAACCGGATCACACCCTCGCTCGCCTTGAGTGCGACGTTGCCGACAAATCCATCGCAAACAACCACGTCGGTGGTGCCTTTGTAAATGTCATCGCCCTCGACATTGCCATAGAAATTGAGCCCGCTCGCACGCAAAAGCTCGGCTGCGCGTTTAACGACCTCGTTTCCCTTGATATCTTCCTCGCCAATGTTCAGGAGGCCGACACTCGGTGAGGCCTTGCCCTCGACGGAGCTTACGAGCACCGAACCCATGATGCCAAACTGCAGCAAATGCTCGGCTGTGCAGTCGACATTGGCGCCAAGGTCCAACATATGGGTGTGGCCGGTACGGGTGGGCAGGATCGAACAAATGGCAGGCCGTTCGATCTCTGGCAGCATCTTGAGTACAAATCGCGACATTGCCATCAGTGCGCCGGTGTTGCCGGCACTGATGCATGCATGCGCCTCACCATCTTTGACCAAGTTGATGGCAACACGCATCGAAGAGTCTTTTTTCCCGCGCAGGGCGGTTGCGGGCGCTTCATCCATCGCCACAACCTCGCTTGCGTGGCGTATCGACAGCCGAGACGTGTTTTCTGCCCCGAGCAAGCGCAGTTGCTCCCGCACGGCGTCCTGCAAGCCGACCAGAATGACGTCTACATCCGCTGCCGAACGCAGATACTCAATTGCCGCAGGGACTGTCACGCGAGGGCCGTGATCGCCGCCCATGCAATCAACAGCAACTGTTACCACCACACTGCCCTCGCCGCCTTCAGCATGGCCGGGTAATCAGTAAACAGAATTTACTCGTCTTTGGTCTTGACGACTTTTTTGCCGCGATAGTAACCGCTCGGGCTGATATGGTGGCGCAGATGAACCTCACCGGTTGTTGGTTCGGTCGCCAGCGGCGGATTGGTCAAAAAATCATGCGAACGGTGCATGCCTCGCTTCGACGGCGACTTCTTGTTTTGCTGAACTGCCATGACCAAACTCCCTCAATAACACATTAATTAAGCTGCTTATCTTTCAAACCCGCCAGCGCTGCAAACGGCGACGCAGCGTCATCCTTTAACTTGCCAGCCGCCTCACATGCCCCTTCCGCGTGTCGGGGGGCGATCGGTTGTGCCAGCAATACTTCGTCTTCCACCAACGACCACACATCCAATTCCGGACTCACCGGGATTGCATCAAGGTCCTCGACATCGGCCTCAACGTCAGCCGTCTTTTCATCGAGCAGTAACAGCTGCGTATCCAGTTCTATCGGACAAGGCAGGCTGCCAAGGCAACGCTGGCATTGAAGCAAAACCTTACCCCTGACCTCGAGCCGCAGCCGCGGTCTTTGCCGTTGGTCGGTCTGTCCGTACAGCACATATTGCAAACTACCGCCTTGGTCAAACAACTCACCGGCCAGCCGATCCAGCATTCCGATGGGTATATCCCCGCGCAATTCCTTGCCGCTCAGAGCGAATTCAAGACTATCGATGATGACCCGTGCAGACATAAGCGCGGCATGATAGTATTTTTGCCCTTCCCTGTCAAAAGAACATTGCCGAAAACCCATATCACGCAGGGACTTAGATTCACTCCCCGGCAATCCACCCCAGTATGTCTTCAGACCGCCCTCTCGCCCTCGTTTTGGCCTCCTCTTCGCCCTATCGCAGGGAGTTGCTGGCCCGCTTGCGCCTCGATTTTGAAACCGCGGTTCCCGACATCGACGAAGCCCCGTTTCCCGGGGAAGGCCCACCCGCACTTGCCTTAAGGCTGGCCATCGGCAAGGCGACCGCCGTGGCGGCCCGATACCCGGGTGCGTTGATTATCGGTAGCGATCAGGTCGCCATGAATGGCATGGAACAACTGCACAAGCCCGGGTGCCATGCCACCGCAAGGAACCAACTGTCGGCGATGAGTGGGCGTAGCATTACCTTTTTTACCGCACTCTGCCTTCTTAACTCGCAGTCTGGACGCCACCAATCCGCGGTGGTGCCAGTGGAGGTTAAAATGCGTCAACTGGATGCCGCTGCTATCGATCGATATTTAGCGGCTGAGCAGCCCTATGACTGTGCCGGCAGCGCACGCATCGAAGCGTTGGGTATTACCCTGGTCGAAAAACTGTCGGGAGATGACCCTAACGCATTGATAGGGCTACCACTGATCGAGTTATGCCGCATGTTGCGCAACGAGGGCATTGATTTGCCATGACCACAGGCACATTACATGTCGTGCCGGTCACTCTGGGCGGAGAGGACGTTGCAGCCGTTTTGCCGCAAAGCGCCCGGAAAATCCTGTCTGTCCTGGACTACTTCATCGTTGAAAACGAAAAAACGGCCCGACACTTCCTGAAATTACTGCCCCACCCCAGAGCGATACGCGAACTCACCCTGGAACTCTTTGACAAGGACAGCAGCCCAGAACGCGCGCTGTCTCTGCTGCAGCCACTGCTGAGCGGGCGCAGCGCGGCGGTCCTTTCGGAAGCAGGTTGCCCCGCGATCGCCGATCCAGGGGCACGCCTTGTTGAGGCCGCACACCGGGCCCGTATCAGGGTTACGCCTCACGTAGGACCATCCGCGTTGTTATTGGCGTTGATGGCGTCGGGTTTCAATGGCCAACGTTTCGCTTTTCACGGCTATCTTCCGGTCAAAGCGCAAGACTGTAAAAATGAAATCGTCAAACTTGAGCGGGAGTCGCGCGAGCGGGATATGACCCAGCTTTTTATTGAAACGCCGTACCGCAATGAGGCACTATTCACTAGCCTGCTGGAATGCTGTCAGCCGAATACAAGATTATGCGTCGCCGCAGACCTGACGCTACCGGACGAATCGGTGCAAAGTGCTGCTGTCAGCGACTGGCGACAGCGCAGCAATGTGGTGATTGGTCGTCGCCCGGCTGTTTTTCTGCTCTATGCGCGTTAAAACCGGGGGCAATATTCCAGATTAGCGCAGTTGCGCACCACCACCGGCAGATTTAACCAAGGCCTCTGCCATGGTCGCGCCAAATTTTCGGGCGACGCGTTCAGCCAGATTTTGCCGCAGCGTGAAATCGACCACTTGCTCGGCCTTGATAACATCGCGTGCCACTGATTCGACGTTACCAATGGCATCGGCGAGACCCAATTCAATGCTTTTTTCGCCGGTCCAGATCAGGCCACTGAAAACCTCCGGCGTTTCTTTGAGTCGTTTGCCGCGACCGTTGCGGACGACTGTGATGAATTGCTGATGGATTTCCGCAAGCATTTTTTCCGCGTAATCGCGATGGGCGGCGGTGAGCGGCGCAAACGGATCAAGAAAGCGTTTGTTTTCGCCGGCTGTAATGGCGCGTCTTTCGACACCGAGTTTTTCCATTACCCCGGTAAAACCAAAGCCGTCCATGACTACGCCGATCGAACCCACGATGCTGGCCTTATCGACATAGATTTGATCAGCTGCGGCTGCCACGTAATACCCGCCTGATGCGCAGATATCCTCGACCACCACGTAGAGCGGGATATTCGGATACTGGGTTCGCAACCGTGTAATTTCGCCGTTTATATAGCCGGCCTGCACCGGACTGCCACCGGGACTATTGATCCGCAGCACGACGCCCTGAGTATTGGCGTCGCGAAAAGCCGCCTGTAATCCCGAGTTGACGCTGTCCGCACTCGCCGGACTTTCTGCCACGATGACCCCACGCAACTCAACCAGGGCGGTGTGTTTACCGGAAGTCGTGTGTTCGCCCTGGTGGACCCAGCCCATACCGACAAACAACACCACAAACAAATAGACCATCAGCAGCATCTTGAAGACATTGCCCCAGCGACGCGTTGCGCGCTGCTCAGCAATCGCGGCCAGCGCCACTTTTTCCAGTACGCCGCGCTCCCAGTTGGGATCCTGATTTTCCTGCCCTGCTTCAGCCATGGTTTAGTTCTTCATCCGTTAAGTAAACATTTCCGTCCTGCTCAACCACCGCGAGCGCCGTCAAGCGCCGGCCCTTGCACGGACCGCTGACACAAAATCCCGTGTCTGGCTCATAGGTCGCGCCGTGAGTCGTGCACATCAAGTATAACCCCGAATTCTCGAAGAATTCGCCCTCGGCCCAGTCCAGCTCGACGGAAATATGTGCACATTGGTTCAAATAGGCGTGCACGCCCCGACCATAGCGCACGACGAAGGCGGGCAACGTTTTATTTTCGCGAAGCACACTGAAGCGGACCCCTCTGCCGCCATCGAGCAGTTCACTCGCAGCACAAATCAGGCGTGCTCGATCAACCATGTCCATAATTCACGCGGATCAACAAAACATTCGAGGGGATTGCAGTCCCGCAATTGCTGCGCCGGATGCGCGCCAAAAGCCACAGCAACAGCGGAGATGCCGGCATTTTTTGCCATCTGTAGGTCGTGCGTGGTATCCCCTATCATCAGGGTTTTTGACTTATCGATGCCTAGTAGCGTGTGCAACTCCAACAACATGTCAGGCGCGGGTTTGCTGGCTGCTTCTTCGCCGCAGCGGGTGGCATGAAACGCGGAAGCAAGTCCTGTGCGCGCCAGCACACGGTCAAGGCCGCGCCGGCTCTTGCCCGTTGCCACAGCAAGGTAATGCCCTTTCGCATGCAAGGCGCGCAGCGTTTCCTCCGCGCCGGCAAACAAGGGCGCGGATTGCTCGCGCGAAACAAAATGATGGCGGTAGCGATCCACTACCTGCGGATAAATCGAGGGCGGCACTCCCGGCAGAATGTAACGCAGGGCGTCATGGAGGCTGAGGCCGATCACATGTCGTGCACGCTCATCCTCCGGTACTGGCAGACCGATATCGGCGCAAGCCGACTGCAGAGCTCCCGCAATTACGGCCGTCGAATCCATCAGCGTGCCATCCCAGTCAAACACCAACAACTCAAACCGATGCGGAATTTTCAACCTCCAGAGAATCGACAAAGCGCACCAGTTCTTTGGGTAACGGGGCTTCGATTTTTACCGTAAGACCTTCAAGCGGATGTAAAAAAGAGACGCTCGAGGCGTGCAGAAACATGCGCTTCAGACCACTGTGCAGCAACTCCTTGTTACGGGCAAAGTCGCCGTATTTGTCATCTCCCGCGATCGGATAGCCGACGTGGGCAAGATGCACACGGATCTGATGGGTGCGCCCCGTCTTCAATTCGGCACGCACCAGACTGTAATCGCGCCAGGCCTTTTGTAGCTCAAAGATGGTGTGCGAATGCTGCCCTTCGGCTTCGACCGAAACGCGGCGCTCGCCGGAGGGGAGCAAATATTTTCGCAGGTTTACTTTCACGCTCTGGCGGGGGTTGTGCCATTTGCCCAAGACCATTGCCGAGTAATACTTTGTCACCCGCCCTTCGCGCAGTTCTTCGTGCAGGGCAACCAATGCGCTGCGTTTCTTGGCCAGCAGCAGCACACCTGAAGTATCCCGGTCCAGCCTGTGCACCAATTCCAGAAAACGCAACAGTGGGCGCTGCGCCCGCAGTTGCTCGATCACCCCGAAGCTCACACCGCTGCCGCCGTGCACGGCCATCCCCGAAGGTTTGTTCAGCGCGATGATGGCGTCGTCTTCAAACAGGATGGCTTCCTCGAGCTTGGGGTCCGGTGGCGGCTCGTGATGCTTGCGTTCGGCCAGTCGCAGCGGCGGCAGGCGCAGTTCGTCGCCCGCTTCGAGCCGGTATTCCGGCTTTGCGCGCCCTTTGTTGACCCTTACCTCGCCGCTGCGCAGGACACGATAGACGTGGCTTTTCGGCACACCTTTAAGTATCTTAAGCAGGTAGTTATCGATCCGCTGACCGGCGTCTTCCTCCCCAACTTGATGTCGGGAGACAACATTTTTGCCTAAATCCTTCATTTTGCTTATACTAAAAGCCGGTTGACAGCTGTTCGGACGGTTCCAAGTATGCCGTCCCGAGCCGGAAATGGGGCGCAATTTTAACGCTGCGACGCCCGGCAAGATGGCCCAGTGCCAAGTATCTGTTCACCGAAGGCGATCGATAGACCCCCGGATAAACGTGCCGTTGGTCCCAGTACCCGGTTGCGGCAGCACAATGGTTAACATTGCTCACCAATGAAAGTAGCGATGGTAGTTGAATTGCGCGCTCAAGATACACGATAGTTTTAATGCAGCAGCGGTACCGGCGGTGGCGACAATCGCTCCGCTACATGACGCTGCAGCATGACGAATTCTAACGGCAAATAGCAAAAGCCATTTAAATACGGGTCATCACGTCTCACAAAACGATCTGGTAAAAGAATGATGCTGTGTCTGCGCAAGGATTTTGTGCCGGCAGTTTGCCCATCCCGTGTCTGAGCGCGGGAGAAGAAAATAATGAAACGCATGTTGTTTAACGCGACGCAGGCCGAAGAGCTGCGCGTCGCTATCGTCGATGGTCAAAAACTACTCGACCTCGATATCGAATCAGCCAACAAAGAGCAACGCAAGAGCAATATTTACAAGGGCGTCATCAATAGTATCGCCCCCAGTCTTGAAGCGTGTTTCGTTGACTACGGTGCCGAACGCAGTGGTTTTCTGCCGTTCAAGGAAGTCAACCGCGCCTATTTTAAGGCAGGCGTGGATGTCAACAAGGCGCGCATTCAGGATGCGCTGAAAGAAGGCCAGGAAGTTCTCGTTCAAGTTGACAAAGATGAGCGCGGCAACAAAGGCGCCGCACTCACCACCTTTATTAGCCTCGCTGGCCGTTATATCGTCCTCATGCCCAACAACCCTCGCGGTGGCGGTGTGTCGCGCCGCGTTGAAGGCGAGGATCGTGCCGAATTGCGTGAGGCCGTCGATCAGCTCGAAGTGCCGCAGGGCATGAGCGTGATTGCGCGCACCGCCGGTATCGGTCGCGATGCCGAAGAGCTCAAATGGGACCTGACCCGTCTCGTCGATCTGTGGAATGCCATCGACGAGGCCGGCTCGAAAGACGTGCTGAAAGTCTACGGCACCCGCCTGCTCTATTCCGAAAACGATCTGGTTTCGCGAGTGATCCGCGACCACTTCCATCAGGATATTGGCGAAATTCTCGTCGATACCGACGAAGTCTACGAACAGGCTCGTATCTATATGAACAACATCATGCCGCAGTATGTCGGCAGGGTGAAGCTCTATAGCGACGATGTGCCGTTGTTCTCGCGCTTTCAGATCGAACACCAGATCGAATCGGCTTATTCGCGTCAGGTTACGTTGCCCTCGGGCGGCGCCATCGTCATCGATCACACAGAGGCGTTGGTTTCGGTTGACGTCAACTCGGCACGCGCCACGCGCGGTGCCGATATCGAAGAGACCGCCTTCCGCACCAATTTGGAAGCCGCGGAAGAAACCGCCCGCCAATTGCGTTTGCGCGACCTCGGTGGCCTGATCGTCATCGACTTTATTGATATGGAAAGTGCGCGCAATCAGCGCGAGGTGGAAAACACCTTACGCGACTCTCTGCGCCCCGACCGTGCACGGGTACAGATTGGCAAAATATCGCGTTTCGGCCTGATGGAGCTGTCGCGCCAGCGTCTGCGCCCGGCGCTCGCTGAAGGCAGTCACATCCCCTGCCCGCGCTGCCATGGCATCGGTCATATCCGCGGCATTGAATCCACCGCCCTGCATATCCTGCGCATCCTGCAGGAAGAGGCGATGAAAGAAAACACGGGCGCCGTACACGCCCAGGTGCCGGTTGATGTTGCCACCTATCTGCTGAACGAAAAGCGTGCCGAGTTCCACGCCATTGAGTCGCGCCTCAAAGTCAATGTGGTGTTGATCCCCAATATCCATCTTGAAACGCCGAACTACACAGTGACGCGCCTGAAACACGAGGAACTCAACCACGCCGATCTACCGCCGCCCAGCTATCAGATGATGGCTGCACCCGAGAAAACAGAAAATCTGTTATCGGCACAAACCGAGGCCGCCGCGCCGCGGCCGACTGCAGTGGTCAAGGCCTCGCTGCCTTCGCAGCCGGCTCCGATTATTGAGCCCAAGCAGAAAGCTACGGCACAAGCCCCGGCCGCTAACGAGGAACCGGGCATCATCGGCAAGATTTTTGGCTGGTTTAAACGTTCGCCCGCCCCCGCTGCAACTGCGACAGCTGAAACGCCGGCTGCGAGGGAAAACGGACAGCGTGGTGAGCGCGGTGGTCGCTCCGATCGCGGCCCGCGTCGCGGTCGCTCGGATTCATCGCGCCGTGATGGCCGTCGTGATGAGGGACGTGACCGTAACCAACCTCGTGCTGAAGGCGATGGTGTCGAACGCAACCGTTCGGATCGCAATGACCGTTCGCGCAGCACAGAGCCACACGAAGCACGTGAACCGCGTGAACCACGTGAACCGCGTGAAGCCCGTCCGCCGCGTGAGGGGGGGCGCAACGGCGCCCGCCGTGACGGCCAGGCACAGCGCGCGCCGAGTGACGAGCAGGTCCTGGCGAGTGCCGACGTCGCTACCACTGAAACTCAGCAGCCCGAGCAGGATCAACAGGCACAGCTCGGCAATGGTGCAATCGAGGCGCGCGAGGGCCGTGAAAACGGCGGCCGTGGTCGTCGCCGTCGCGGTCGCGGAGGTCGTGACCGTGCGGAGCGCACTGGACAATCTGACAACGCCGATACCAATGCCAACGAGGTTGTTGGTGATGTGGTCGCGACAGTCATGCCAGTGACGGATTCACCGGTGGCGGTTGCTGCTGAAAGTATTCACGCCGAGGCCTCAGGCGGTGAAATGCGGTCTGTAGAACCCGCTACGCACGTTGCGGCAGCGCCAGTCGAGGCCGGGGTCAGGATTGAAGCGGCGCCAGTTGTGATGGTAGCTCAGACCCAACCTGAAGTTCAGGTTCAGGTTCAAGCTCAACCTCAACCTCAACCTCAATCTGAAGCGGTCGTGTTGGCTGCACCAGTGATTACGGAGACACCGGTCGCGGCGACGCCGTATACGTCGGTTGCCAGCGAAGAACGGGGGGGTGAGTTCACTCCGCCGCAGGTTGTGGCTCTGGTAGCGCCGGTGGCACCGCAACCTCTCGTATTGCCTGACGGACTCGATCAGATTGAGACTGATACTGAGAAATTGCACAGCGCTGCGAGTAAGGTGGCGCCGCCCGCCCCACCCCGTCCGCCCCGCGTGCGGCCTGCTTTGCCGGTAATCAGCAATGAACCACTGGTGCAGGTTGAAACAGGCCGTTAAACCGGCGTGACAAGAATAAAAAGGGCCGCTTAATGCGGCCCTTTTTATTGCTGCTAACAGCGTACCGAACAGGTATACGACCGGATCACGGCCTACGTCTGTAGCCCCTCAGAGCAGCGGCAGATCGATGGTTTTGACCAACTTTGTCCACTTCGCGATATCCGTCTTGATCAAGGCGGCAAAATCTTCAGGGCTGCTTGCGACGACTTCGAGCCCCTCGGCGGCGAGGCGCTCTTTGACGTTCGCTGAGCGCAGGAGGGTCGTGGTTTCCCGATGTAGCCAGGTGATTATTTCCTGGGGGGTGCCCGCGGGCACCAGCAAACCATACCATTGGCCAGACGCATACCCCGGCACACCGGATTCGGCAATCGTCGGTATCGAGGGCGCCGCCAGTGACCGGCTGGCGCCCGACACGCCGATCGCGCGCAACTTACCGGCATTGACCTGAGGCATCACGCTGGAGACCGTATCGAGCATCAACAATACCTGCCCCGCGATCACGTCTATCACTGCGGGCGCCCCCGATTTATAAGCGACATGCGTCATCTGTATCTGCGCCATGCTGAGAAACAGCGCGGTGGCCAGGTGTCCGTTGGTGCCGGTGCCGCCCGAAGCGTACATCAGCGCATCGCCTTTCGCGCTGCGTGCCTTGGCCAGCGCAATCAATTCACGTAT
>CAMDSO010000070.1 GCA_945906935.1 Bordetella parapertussis | reverse complement strand
ATCTTCGCCGCCATCGCCTGTGCGCGTGCCACCAGCGCATCGGGTTCCGTGACCTCAAGCAGTATTCCAAGCGACAGCGCTTCCTCGGCCTTGACGATGCGACCGCTAAAGTTCAGCTCGGCGGCACGCTGGTAACCGACCATGCGTTGCAGAAACCAGCCGCCGCCGTCGCCGGCGATCAAGCCAAGATTGGCAAAGGTTTCACCGAACTGGGCGTTGGTCGAGCCGATACGGATGTCACACATGTTGGCAAGATCAAAACCGGCACCGATGGCCGGCCCGTTTATCGCGGCAATCACCGGGATTTCGACTGCCTGCATCGCCAACGGGATTTTCTGCACACCATACTTGTAATACTGGGCGAGCACATGCGGCGATTCTTTCGCACGTGCGCTCATGGTCTTGATATTGCCGCCGGCGGAAAAAGCGCTGCCTTCGCCGGTCATGATCAGTACCGAAACATCCGCGCAGGTATTTGCCCAATTGAGCGTGGCAACGATATCCACGGCAATCTCGGTGCCGGTCAGTGCGTTGCGCATATCGTCGCGCTGAAAGGTCAAGGTCGCCACACGCCCGTCAAGGGCCAGCGCGGCGTTACTCAGCGCAGGAAGGTCTGCCATGGAGGTGCTCCTAAATGAAGAGCGGCAATGTTAAGCGCAGGCGCGCACGGACACAATATTTAGAGGCCGGAATCACGATGCTATACTGCGCGCACTTCATATCCCGCGGGACTGGCAATCATGGCAAGAATCGAAGTTAAATCCGAAATCACCGGCACTTTGTGGAAGCACACCTCGGCGGTTGGCGACACGGTTGAAGAAGGCGATGTGTTGATGATCGTCGAGTCGATGAAAATGGAAATCCCGGTGATCACCGAAGACGGCGGCGTGGTGAAAGAAATCCTCGTGCAGCCGAAAGACCCGGTGGCCGAAGGCCAGGTCGTCGCCATCCTCGAAGCTTGATCGTACGGCTGCCCTTCAGGCTTAGCCGGGCTCTTCCAGTTTTTTGATCGCCGCATCGCGCGAATCACGCACGCGGCGCTCCGCGGTGCGTTGTGCGCTCTCACCGTCGCCGCTGCGTATCGCCCGCACCAGTTCCTGCCAGTGCTTAACCGATTGCCGCCGACGCTCGGCAGTCGATAAACTCAATTTCGAATAACGCAGGGTTTGCTGTGCCAATGCGCCCAGTATGCTGCGCAGGCGCACGCTGTGCGACGCCGAATTGAGCAGCCGGTTCAGGCCGAACACGGTCTCTGCGTAGGCGTCGCCCAGTGCGCGATCGCGCGCCTGAGCGGCCAGTTTCTTTACCTCCGCCTCGATCAGGGGCAGTAGTTGCAGGCGCTGGGCGTCCTCGGCGATCTCGCGGTCGCGCAATCCATTGAGCGCAGCGCGAATATCGAAAATTTCCCGGACCTCGGCGATGCTCAGATTGGTCACCTGGGCCCCGCGCCGCGGCAGGATGCGCACCAGACCGTCTTTTTCCAGCAAGCGCAGGGCTTCCCGCACCGGCCCGCGACTCACCGCAAATTCGCCGGCCACCGCCTGCTCCATGATGCGCTGGCCGGGGCTATAGGTGGCCGAAGTGATGCGCGCTGCCAACTGCGATGCGATCTGCTCGGGTAGTGATAGTGTCAGTGGCGCCGCCGCGAGTGTGGCGGACGGAATGACAGTTGGCGTGGCGGCAGCGCGACTCATGGTGCTAAGTTACCGGCCATCTTGTCAGATTGTCAACAATCTTATTGACAACAAAAGAGGCCGGACGCTAGGATAGCCCTTCATTTTCGGCGGGCCGTCCCCGCCGCCCTTGCGCCATGCGGACGAACCGCGCGCGCATCGCGCAAGCCCGGGAGTGCCATGAGCTGGTCTGCAGAAATCGACGACATCAAACGGCGCCGCGCGCTGGCCGAGCAGTGCGGTGGCGCCGAAGCGGTGGCGCGCCATCACGCCGCCGGCAAGCTGACGATCCGCGAGCGCATCGATGGACTACTCGACACCAACAGCTTTCAGGAAGTCGGCAAACTCGCCGGCAGCGCCAAATATGACGACGCCGGCAATCTGCTCTCGTTCACACCCTCGCCCTATGTTGCCGGCATCGGCAAGATCGACGGCCGGCCGGTGGCGGTCGGCGGCGAGGATTACACCATCAAGGGCGGCGCCGGGTTCGGCGGCGCGCGGCGCAAGGGCGGGCAGGGCGGCTTCATTGAAGACCTCGCCCATCTCTACCGCATTCCGCTGGTCAATCTGATCGACGGCGTTGGCGGCAGCGTGACCTCCATTTCACGCCGCGGCCATGCCACCTTTCCCGGCTCGGGCCCCGATGGTTTCGAGCGTTCGGTCGAGCTGATGGGCGTGGTGCCAGTGGTCAGCGCTGTGATGGGCACCGCCGCCGGCGGGCCCTCAGGACGCGCCATACTTGCGCACTGGACGGTGATGGTGAAATACACCAGCCAGATCTTCGCCGCCGGCCCGCCCGTGGTCGAACGCGCCTACAACACCAAGGTGACGAAGGAAGACTTGGGTGGCCACAAGATGGCGGTTGATACCGCCGGCACCATCGATAACGCGGCTGAATCGGAAGCGGATTGCTTGCAACAGATTCGGCGCTTTCTGTCCTATATGCCGACGAATGTCTGGGAGTTGCCGCCGCAGGCCTCTTGCAGTGATCCGGTTGACCGTTGCGAAGATGCGCTGGCGTCCATCATTCCGCGTTCGCAGCGCCAACCCTACGATATGCGCAAATTGATCAACCTGATTGTTGATCGCGAATCGACCTTCGAAATCCAGCCGAGCTTCGGCCGTGCGGTGATCACCACGCTGGCGCGCATGAACGGTATGGTGGTCGGGGTGATCGCCTACAACCCGATGTTCGGCGGTGTCGTCGATGTGAAAGCGGCGCGCAAGCAGGCCCACTTCACCGAACTCTGCGACACCTTTCACATTGCGCTGATTTTTCTGGTGGATGTGCCGGGTTTTCAGATCGGCATGGAGGCCGAAGCTGCGGGCATTTTGCGGCTTGGCATGCAGGCGCGGTATCTCAATATGCAGCTCACCGTGCCGACTTACACGGTGGTGGTGCGTAAGTGTTATGGCATGGCCGGCGGTAACACCATCGACCGTAACGGGCTGAATTTCAAAATCGCCTGGCCCTCGGCCGAGTGGGGATCGCTACCGATTGAAGGCGGTGTGAAAGCTGCCTTTAAGCGTGAACTCGCCGCCGCCGAAGATCCCGCCGCGCGCGAAGCCGAACTCGAAGCCGAATTAAAACGCATGACCTCGCCCTTTCTTACCGCCGAAGCCTTCGGCGTGGAAGATCTGATCGACCCGCGCGAAACCCGGCCGTATCTGTGCCGCTTTCTCGAGGCCGCGCAGGTTGGCATGAAAACCCGTCTTGGACCCAAGGCACGTTTCGGCGTGCGCCCGTAACTGCAAACAAGGAACCGGCAATGGCATTCGAAAAATTGATGGCGGAATACGAAGCGCGTCGCGCCAAGGCGCTCGGTATGGGCGGCCCTGACAAGATCGCGCGGCGCAAAAAATCCGGGCAGCTCAATGCGCGTGAACGCGTCGCCGCGCTGGTCGATGAAAACAGCTTCATCGAATCGGGTCTCTTTGGCACGTCGGGCGTCTATCCGAAAGAGCACGACGAGACGCCGACCGACGGCAAGATCGCCGGCTTTGCCAAAATCGGCGGGCGTGATGTCGCCGTGGTGGTTAATGACTTTACCGTCAAAGGCGCTTCCACCAGCGCCACCAACGGCAAGAAGGTCGGCCACATGAAGCGCACTGCCACCGAGCGCGGCATGCCCTTCGTCATCATTGGTGAATCCACCGGCGCCCGTTTGCCTGATGCGATGGGCGCCCGCGGCATGGGCCAGTTGCTCGGTAACGACAATACACAGTTCCGCCGCACGCGGGAGGCGCCGATGGCCGCCGGCATCGTCGGCCCGTCGTTCGGGTCATCTGCATGGTTTGCCTGTCTGTCCGATTTCGCCGTCATGCACAAGGGTGCGACGATGGCGGTGTCGAGCCCGCGCCTGATTGAAATGGCGCTCGGTGAAAAAGTGAATCTCGATGAACTCGGCGGCTGGCGCTTGCATGCCGAAACCACCGGGCTGGTCGATCAGGTCGTCGACACCGAAGAAGAAATGTTTGCGGCGATCAAACGCTTTCTGTCCTATATGCCCAGCCACCACAATGAAACGCCGCCAGTGGCGCCAGTGCCCGAAGGTTCGGGCGCGGAGATGGCGGATATCCTCTCGCTGGTGCCGGAAAAGCGCACCCAGGTCTACGACATACGCAAAGTCATTAAATGCATGGTCGACAAGGATTCGATGTTCGAATTGAAGCCGCGCTTTGGCAAAAGCGCGGTGGTGGCCTTGTCGCGCATGAACGGTAAAAGCGTCGGCATTGTCGCCAACAACCCCTTGCATCGCGGCGGCGCACTGGATGCCGATGCCTGTCGCAAGATCGTGGATTTTCTGGTGATGTGCGATTCATTCAACATTCCCATCGTGCTGCTGGTCGATACGCCGGGATTCCAGATCGGCACCGAGGCAGAAAAAGCCGGCGCCCCGGGCAAGATCATGAACTTCATGAATGCGATGACGCTGCTCACCGTGCCGCGTTTGTCGGTGATTCTGCGCAAGAGCTATGGTCGCGCGTATGTGTGCATGGGCGGCGGTCGCCACACCGATGACATCTCCGCCTGGCCGAGCGCGGAAATCAGTTTCATGAGTCCTGAGTTCGCCACCACCATCGTGCACGGCGTGAAACCGGGCGACCCTGATTTCGAGGCGCGGCTCGCCGATATCGAGCAGGGTTCCGATGTCTGGGGCCTTGCCGCGGTCTATGGCGCGCAGGCGGTGATCAGGCCGCAAGAAACGCGTGATTATCTAATCCGCATGCTTGAGGTGTATCAATTGCGCATGACGAAGGGCGTTGGGCAGCATCTTATGCGCACCTGGCCCACAAGTTATTAGTCTGGAATCGTCTTTTCGACCCGATACTTTGTGCGCCGCGTCTCGGACCGAAAATCCTGATTCCATCCTGCTCTTCTATTTTTGCGAACCACCAAACCGAAAGAAAAGTGAGCGTTCATGGGGTTTAACAAAGTTGTTGTTGCCAATCGCGGCGCGGTTGCCGCGCGCGTGCTACGCGCGCTCTACGCCATGGGCATCAAATCGGTGGCGGTGTATTCCGAAGCGGATTACGGCGCGCCTTATCTCGAGATGGCCAGTGAAACCTATGCGATTGGCGCGTCACCCGCCGCCGACAGTTATCTAAATCAGGACACGCTGCTCGCCTTGCTGAAAAAAGCCAACGCTGATGCCTTGCATCCCGGCTATGGCTTTCTCTCCGAGAACGCTGGCTTTGCGCAACGCGTCACCGATGCCGGTGTTAAATTCATCGGCCCTTCACCGCAGTGGATCGAGGCGATGGGTCACAAGACCCGTGCACGCGATATTGCCGCCGAACACGGCATGCCGATGGCCAAGGGCACCGATGTCTTGCCGGCCGAACCCGCGCGCATTCTGGCCGCCGCACGCAGCATCGGTTATCCAGTGCTGGTGAAACCGGCCGCTGGCGGGGGCGGCATCGGCATGCTGCCGGCGAAAGATGAATCCGAATTGCTGGCGGTGGTCGAGCGTTCGCAATCGATGGCGAGCCGTGGCTTCGGTAATGCCGAGGTGTATCTCGAACGCTTGCTCGAAAAGCCGCGCCATATCGAGTTTCAGGTGCTCGGCGATCAGCATGGCAGCGCCGTGCATCTGTTTGAGCGCGATTGCTCGGTACAGCGGCGCCATCAAAAAGTCATCGAGGAGGCCACCGCACCGGCCATCCCGCGCAGCGAGATCGAGGCGATCGCCACGCAGGTCACGGCGATGGTGAAGAACATGGGCTATGACAACATCGGCACCGTCGAGATGTTGCGCGGTGGCGATGGCTCGTTTAACTTTCTCGAAATGAACACGCGTCTGCAGGTCGAGCACGGCGTCACCGAAGCAATCACCGGGGTTGATCTGGTGCAGGCGCAGATTCGCAGTGCGGCGGGCGACAAGCTCGCCGACATTCTGCCGGCCAAAATTGAAATCAAGGGCCACGCTATCCAGGCGCGCGTCTATGCCGAAGACCCGAAGAATTTTTACCCCTCGCCGGGCAAGCTGACGGTGTTTCGTCCGCCGCAGGAGCCGACGATCCGCGTCGATACCGGCTATGCCGAAGGTCGCGACGTCACGCCGTTTTATGATCCGATGCTGGCCAAGGTGATCGTGCATGCGGCGACACGCGAAGCCGCCATTGATCGTTTGATTGAGGCGCTGACGGCCTTTGATATTCAGGGCCTCAAGAACAATATTCCGGCCGTGCTGACCATCCTGCGCTCCGAGCAATTCCGCGACGGCGCGGTGCACACCGGCCTCATACCCGAAGTCATGACCAAAAAGAAAACCACCTGATGAATCCACAAGCCCTTATTGCCGCGGCGAAAAAAGAACGTCGTACCGCTCTTGATGAAATCGCCGGCAAACAGTTGCTGGCAAGTTTTGGTGTGACGGTGCCAAAGTCGGTGCTTGCAAAAACAGCGGCTGACGTGGCCGCCGCCATTGCCGGTATGCAAGCGCCGTTTGCCTTGAAAGTGATGTCGCCGGAAATTTTGCATAAGAGCGATGCCGGTGGCGTGAAGATCGGTCTTAAGAACGCTGGCGAACTGATCGAGGCGATCACTGTGATGGCCGCTGCACCGCAGATCAAGGTGGCGCAGGTCGACGGCTGGCTGATCGAGGAAATGGCCCCGGCGGGGCAGGAGGTGGTGGTCGGTGCGGTGCGCGATCCGAACTTCGGCCCGCTGGTGATGGTGGGTTTGGGCGGCATCTTTGTCGAGATTCTGGCTGACGTGGCCTTTCGCATCTGTCCGATCACGCGTCTTGATGCGGTCGAGATGCTCGATGAATTGAAGGGCGTGGCTTTGCTCGACGGCGCGCGTGGTCGCGTGCGCGCTTCGCGCGAAGCCATTATCGATGTACTGCTGAAAATCGGTGGCGATAACGGCTTGCTCATGCGGCACGTCGATGATTTCACGGAGGCTGATATTAATCCGCTGATTGTTTCCGCCGATGGTGCGGTGGCTGTTGACGCGAGGTTTGTGCTCGCATGAATACCATCGTCGAACGCTTCAACCCCTTATTCAAACCGAAGACCGTGGCCGTTGTCGGTGCTTCGACCAAGGGTGGCGCGCTGCCCAACGTCTTTATCCGCCGCATCCGCGAACTTGGCTTTACCGGTCCTATTTATCCGATTCATCCGAGTGCGCCCGAGATCGACGGTCTCAAGGCGTATCGCAGTCTGGCTGACACGCCCGAGCCAATTGATTACACCTTCATCGCGATTGCCGGCGCACAGATACCGCCTTTGCTCGAAGCGGCCAACGGCCGCGTGCGTTTTGCGCAGGTGATCTCCAGCGGCTTCGGCGAGGTCGACGAGGGCCGCGCGTTGCAGCAGAAGCTGGTGGATGCCGCGCGCGCCGGCGGCATGCGCTTGCTCGGGCCGAACTGTCTCGGTATTTATTCGCCGCGCGGTCATCTCACGTTCACGGAAATCGGCCCGCGGCCGGCCGGCGGTGTGGGTGTGGTGTCGCAAAGCGGCGGCCTCGGTACCGACATCGTGCGCCGTGGCCTGAATCGCGGACTTAAATTTTCAGCGCTGGTGACGGTCGGCAATTGCGCCGACATCGGCCCCAGCGACATGCTCGAGTATTACTTCGCCGACCCCGATACCAAGGTGATCGGCATGTATATCGAAACCGCGCGCGATGCGCGGCGCATCTTTGAAATCCTGCGCGCGGAAAAAGCGCGCAAGCCGGTGGTGCTGCTCAAGGGCGGCCGCACCAAACTCGGTCTTGCCGCCGCGGTCTCGCACACCGGTTCGCTGGCGGGCGATGATCGGGCCTGGGTTGCGCTCTCGCGGCAGACCGGTTGCATCCTCACCGAATCGCTCGATGAATTTATCGACACGCTGCTGATTTTTCAAACACTGACGCCGCGTACCGTCAAGCCGACCGAAAGCGTTGTGCTGTTTGGCAACGGCGGTGGTGCCAGCGTGCTGGCCACCGACACGTATGCGCGTCTCGGCCTTGAAGTCGCGCCGTTTGCCGCGGACACCATCACCGCTCTCGCTGAACTCAGTCTGCCGCCCGGCACCAGTATCACCAATCCGGTGGACTGCCCGGTCGGCACTTTGCAGCAGGATGACGGTCGCGTCGCGGAAAAAATCGTCGATATCATCTACCGCATCGGTAAACCCGAGGCGCTGGTGATGCACCTCAACATGGCGCCCTTTGTTGGCCGCTCCAAGCCCGAGGTGCTCGACAACGTAGTGCTGGCGGCGCTGCGCGTGCAATCGAAGTTTCCAGGCGCCGCGCATTTCTTGCTGGTGTTGCGCTCCGATGGTGACGAACAGATTGAAGCGCGCAAACGTGAATTTCGCGCGCGCGCGGTCGAGCTCGGCATTCCGGTGTTTGATGAAATCGGCAACGCCGGTTACGCCCTCAAAGCATTGCAGACGCACGAACGCTTCGTGTGCTCGCGCGGTGGTTAAACTGCAGTTTTTGGCGAGGAGAATGAGATGACATCCAGCAAGCCAGCAGCGCTGACAGCGGCGCTCACTGCGGGCATCGTCTTGATCGCGGGCGGTCAGGCCGTTGCGCAAAACTTTCCGCAAAAGCCGGTACGCACCGTCATCGGCTATACGCCTGGTGGCACCACTGACGTGGTGGCGCGGATTATCGGCCAGAAGCTGACGGAACTCTGGGGGCAGTCGGTGATTGTCGATTCACGGCCAGGGGCGGCTGGCAATATCGGTGCTGAGAACATTGTTAAGAGCCCGGCTGATGGTTATTCGATGTTGCTCGGGCAGAACGCCTTGGCGGTGAGTCCGGCGATGTACACCAAGATGGCCTATGACGTGCAGCGCGATCTGGCCACCGTCACCAGTGCCAGCATCACGCCGCACGTCATTCTGTTGCATCCCTCGCTGCCGGCGCGCAACGTCAAAGAGCTCATCGCGCTGGGGAAGAAGAGACCGAATGAATTGCTGATGGCCTCCACCGGGCACGGTAATTCGGACCACATGGTGGCCGAGCTCTTCAACACCATGGCCGGTCTGAAGATGGTGCACATTCCTTATAAAGGCGGCGCGCTGGCCTTGAAGGATCTGGTTGGCGGTCAGGTCGTGGTGTATTTTGCCGGGCTTGCCTCCTCGGTGCAGATGATCAAGGCGGGTCGTGTGAACGCGATTGCCGTGACCTCGAAGACGCGCGCCAAGGCCGTGCCCGAGGTGCCGACAGTCGCTGAATCCGGGCTCCCCGCCTATGAAGCCGTGCTGTGGCAGGGCTACTTCGTACCGGCCGGCACGCCGCGCGACATCATCAACAAGCTCTCGACCGATATCAACCGCGTGCTGGCGATGCCTGACACCATCGAGCGTCTGGCCGCTGCCGGCACTGACCCCTTCCCGGGTTCGCCCGATCAGTTCGCAGCGTTTCTCAAAGTCGAAATTGATAAATGGGGCAAGGTGGTCAAGAGCATCGGCCTGAAAATGGATGATTAAAGAAGCGTTAAAGAAGCGTTGAAGATGCGGTGAAGACGCATCGAAAAAGCGCTGTCACAGCACCATTGCACTGGAGAACACATGGATACACTCAAAATCGGCATGAAAGCCGAACTCGAATGGGATGTCACCGAGGCGCTCACCACCAAGCGTGGCGACTATCGCGTTTTTTCAACGCCATCGATGACCTACTTCATTGAAATGACGGCGCACAAAGTCGTCGAGCCGCATCTGAAGGCGGGGCAGGGCCAGGTCGGCCTGCAGGTCAACATCCGCCACATGGCACCGACACCGATCGGCAAAAAAGTGCGCTGCGAAGCCGAACTCACCGCCATCGACCGCCGCAAGCTGACCTTCAAGTGCAAGGTCTACGATGAAGTCGAACAAGTCGGTGAGGCCGAACATGACCGCTTTGTCATTGATCTCGACAAATACATGGCCAAACTCAAAGCTAAAATCGAAGGCACGGCCGGTTAAGTTTGGGTGTAGTTTTCACCCACCTGCGAGCGGGTTGAGGGGGTCTCTTCGGAAACCCTGCGCGACCTTCGACGCGAAGGCGGCTAGGCGGCCGCCTTCATCGGCACAACGTCACGCTTGATCTTTGCTTCAAGCAATTGCGCAGCGACTTCAAGGTCGTAGTGTGACTGCCAGTTGACCCACGATTTGGCCTCGCTACCGAAATAGCGTGCCAGCCGCAATGCGGTGTCCGGCGTCACCGCGCGCTTGCCCGCGACGATCTGGCCGATGCGGATCGGTTGCACGCCGATTGCCTTTGCCAGTGCATATTGCGTCAGCCCGAACTCCGTCATCAATTCTTTCAGGAACATTCCTGGGTGCACTGGAGCCATACGCTTTGCCATATTTTCTTTCATCAATGATAGTCCGTGATTTCAACATCAAACGCATTGCCATCGGTCCATCTAAAGCAGATGCGCCATTGCTGGTTAATCCGCACGCTATGCTGGCCTTTGCGATTGCCCTTCAGGGCCTCCAGCCGGTTTGATGGCGGCAGCGCCATAAAATCCAGACTCGCGGCCGCATTAAGCTGGGCAAGCCTTAAGCGCGCCCGTTCACGAATTTCTGGCGGGAGACGTGGCACTGCCTCGCCATGAAACAGTTTTTGCGTATGACGTTTAGCAAACGATTTGATCACGGCGCGATATTATCGCATGGCGATACTGTTTTCAATCTGACTTCACCCACCCGATTCAGCTACACTCGGTGCCACTTCGACCTTGGTAAAAACCATGCCGCGCGCCGCTTCCCGTAACGCCACGTCCGCGCCCACACCCGACCATGCAGAAATCCGCCCCGGGCAATCGATCGAACTGCTCAAAGCGCTGCATATCCTCACGCGTGATGGCCGCCTGAACCAGGACAGCCGTCGCAAACTCAAGCAGGTCTATCACCTTTATCAGTTTATCGAGCCCTTGCTGACGCAGACGGCGGCCGCGCAAGGCGGCGTGCGGATGGCCGATATCGGCGCGGGCAAATCCTATCTCGGTTTTATTCTCTACGACCTGTTTTTCAAGGCGCGTGAAGACGCCTCGCATATCTACGGCATTGAAGCGCGCAGCGAGCTCGTAGAAAAATCGATCGCGCTGGCACAGCAACTGCAATTCACGCGCATGACTTTTCTCGATCAACCGGTGGCGGAGGCGGCGCAATCAGCCGCACTGCCCGACACGCTTGATCTCGTCACCGCCTTGCACGCCTGCGATACCGCCAGCGATGGCGCGATCAAGCTCGCCTTGCAAAAGCGCGCGCGCTTTATCGTCCTCGCCCCCTGCTGTCAGGCCGAAGTGGCCACCGTGCTGCGCAAGAACAAGGGCGCCGCACTCGCCAACCCGCTGACCGAAGTGTGGCGTCATCCGCTGCACACGCGCGAATTCGGCAGCCACCTCACCAACGTGCTGCGCTGCCTGCAACTCGAAGCGCACGGCTATCAAGTCAATGTCACCGAACTCGTCGGCTGGGAGCATTCGATGAAAAACGAACTCATCATTGCCAGCCACAAAGATCTGCCGCGCGCGCGTGCGGCCGGGCGTTTAAATGAATTGCTGCAGCAACTCGGGTTGGTCGAGTTGAGAGAAAGATTTTCTGTGGCGTAAGCGCGTGAGCCAGTGCGCCCACGTGTGATCAACAAAACGGTGTTCATACACCGCTTCGGTCAGGCAAGCGTCCCCATCTGAACATACCGGAATATTTGAGATAAAAATGGCCCAACTCCTCGGTCAGGCAACCCTTACCACTTTATCCGGCGAAGCCGTCGCCAGTTCCCGCTTGCGCAAGAATCTTAATTGCCATGCCGACAACGAGGCGCGTTGTCATCGTCTGCTCAATGCCTTGGAGCCGGGTACTTATGTTCCGCCACATTGCCATCTTGATCCGCACAAAGAAGAAACCCTGGTGGTGATCAAAGGCCGGTTTGGTGTGTTGATTTTTGACGCGGTGGGCGTGGTGCAGGAAAGCATAGTCCTTTCGCCAGACGCAGAACACTTTGGCATCACCATTCCGGTCGGGGTCTTTCACAGCATGGTTGCATTGGCACCGGGGTCTGTATTTTTCGAGGCCAAGGCCGGCCCCTATGTGCCGGTTGCTGCCGGAGAAAAAGCCCCTTGGGCGCCGGCCGAAGGTGAGCCGGGATGTGCTGCTTATCTGCAAAAAATGCTGGCTTGCTTTTCAATCTGAGTGGAATCAAAAATCGGGGCGGCGTGACCTTCTGTTAGCACTGGCCGCCCCCTGATCAAGCATAAAGTCCGCGTAAGTCTTTAGCGCTTCTTCTCCATCGTCGAGGCATTCAACGCACGTGGATCGCGCGGGCGCCAGCGTTTGCCATCCACGCTGGCGAGAAACTCCGCGGTGATGCGGTTGAAGAGATCGGGTTCTTCGCGATTAACCGCGTGTCCGCTATTCGCTACCACGGTGAGGGAGGCGGCCGCGCAGACGCGCTTGATGAACAGCGCCGGTTCGAGGCAGAGATTGTCTTCATCGCCGCTCACCACATGCAGCGGCACCTTGAGCGCGCGCAGTCCGCGTTCAAGGCTATAAATCGTCGGGCGTTTTGCCTGCACGCCGCGTAGCGTGTTGGCCGAACCCTGCGCCGAGTGTTTGGCGAATTCGGCGCAGAAATCAGCGAAGCCGCGCGGGTCTTTGTTTTGAAACTGCACGCGTGCGGGGCCGATTTGATACGGCTTGATTGCCGCGGGCGTGCCGAGCTCTTCGAAGCGTCGCGCCATGACCTCGGTGTCATGCAGGAACTGCGCGCGCTTGTCCGGGTCGGAACCGTAACCGGCACCCACCGCGGTGAGCGACAGCGCCATGCGTGCGTAGCGCAAACCAAAATGAATGGTCGCATAGCCACCCATCGAGCAGCCGACGATGTGCGCCTTGGGGATTTTCAAATGTCGCATGACTGCTGCAATGTCATCGGTAGCGATGGCCTGCGAATATTTCGACAGCGCCTTGGGCACGTCGGAGGGCGCGTAGCCGCGCGCGTTGAAAGCGATGCAGCGATAGCGGCGACTGAAATAACGCAGCTGCGCTTCCCATGAATGCAGATCATCGGCGAACTCATGCACGAAGACGATCGGTGTGCCGCGGCCGGCTTCTTCGTAATAGAGTTTGATTCCGTTTGCATCGGCGTATGGCATGGCGTGTTCTCCGGGCGAAAGTTTGAAGCGTGATTATGCCCGCAGCTGGCACCGGCGGGCGTCTGCGGTGTGTTGGCATTAGAGAGCTGCGACAGCTGGCCAGTGTTCGTAGCGCAGAAGGGGCGCCGCGTATGGCGGTCGATAGATCAGTTCGTAGCCCGGAAGCAGCGCAGCGTATTTCGGGGGAAGTTCACATTCATCCGCGCGAATGTTCGCACATTGCCGGCAGCGGCCATGCTTGCGCTCTCAATGGGTGCCAAGGGTGCGCACCGCGCGCGCCAGCTCACCCACATCGGCGCACGCTTCGAGCGCTGCGCAGACACTCAGCGTCGTGTCGATCTGTGCGGGTGACAACACGCCGCCGGCCAGCCCGCGAAACTTGGTGTCGAGTTCGGCCTCACTCAGCGGCCGGCCGCAGCTACCGCGCGCATGTCGCACAAATAATTCATGCGTGGTGCCGCTGGCGGAGATGAGGCGCACCCGCGCCTGTTCCTTGCCGATCGTTGTGTCAGCGTTCAAGCGCACGCGGTCGCGTAATCGAATCAGCGCGGGGTCGTGCACGCGCGCATCGGCATATTGCGCAACGCCCGCTGCGCCATCGAGCAGGGCGGCGGCGACCGAATGCGCGATGCTCAGTTTGGCTTCAAGACCGTCGCGCGGCGCCGGGTTGCCGCAGAGTTTGATCGCCAGCGGGTTGACGTCGATCTCGATGCTTGCCACAGCCGTCGCGTCGGTCGTATGCGCAGCGCGCAAATCGAGACAGCCATCGATCACCGGATGAATCACCACGCCGCAGGGATAGGGTTTATAGGCGAGCGCGTTGATTTCCCACTGTGTGCCGAGTTCGCGCGTCACCGCGCCGGCATCCGCGCCATCGGCGGCCAGCACGTGCAGAAAGCCGCGTGGCGCTTCGAGCCCGCGCGCCGAGCTGGTGTAGCCGCGTGCCGCCAGCAGTGCGGCCTGCAACCCGCTGCGCGCTGCGTGGCCGATGTTGTAGCACTTGGCCATGCTGCCCAACATCATGCGCAGGCCACTGGCTGAAGTGGCGGCGATGCCCAGCGCGTGGTTCATCTGTGTGGCATCCAGCCCAAGCAGGCGGCCGGCCGCCGCCGCCGCGCCGAATACGCCACAGGTTGCGCTGATATGCCAGCCGCCTTCGTAATGCGCGGCGCCGGCGGCGTTACCGATGCGGCAGGCGCACTCGATGCCTACCGCCAGCGCATGCAGAAATTCGGTGCCGCTGCTGCGTTGCTGTTCCGCCAGGGCCAGCAGCGCAGGCGCCACCACCGCAGTCGGATGTACGACGGTGGCCAGATGCGTGTCGTCGAAGTCGAGCACGTTGCCGCTGACGGCGTTGATTAATGCGGCGCTCAGCGCGTCGGAGGATTGGCCGCGGCCCAATAGCGTGGCGCGTGGCGGGCCGGCGAAATCCACCAGCGTGGCGCACAGTCTGTCGGTGGTGTCGTCGCGACAGCCGCCGAGCGCGCAACCGAGCCAGTTGAGCGTGGCGCGCCGCGCTTCGTTTTGTACGCTGCGGGGTAGCGCGGCCCACTCGCTGTCGACCATGAAGGCCGCGAGTTCAGCGCTGATGGCGGCGGGTGTGCTGTGGGGCATCGGTGACAGGGCGCCGGCGTGATCGTTGTTGGCCGCTGCGCGCGACTAGCGGTTGACCGAGTTGTAATGTGAGTGCCCGCTCTCGCCAGGCGAGCTGTCGGGCTCGGCTATCGTTTGCGCGTTGGCGCGATAAAGAATCACCTCGTCGTTCAGGCTGACCAGTGATTTGGCCAGCATTTTGGCCATGTTGCGAAAGAGCTGCAGCGCCGCTTTCTCTTCGCCCATCACCGCGCGTGTCGATAGCCGGATGGTGGTACTGTTTCTGACCGCGCGCACCGAGGCGCTGCGCGGGCGGTTGGCAACCAGCGCGATTTCACCGAAATGCTGGCCCGCTTCTATGATGGCGATGGTAATGATTTTGCCGTCGGTCTGCCGGAACACTTCGAAAGCGCCCTCGGTGACGATATACATCGAATGACCTTCGCGGCCTTCTTCGAAGACGATATCGCCGGCGTTGAACTTCACGCTCGACGCCTGTTGCAACAATGCGGCGACACAATCGATATCCATCTGGCGGAACAGGTCGACACGGCTGACCAGACGCAATAGCAGTGAATTCGCTTGCTGCATAGCCCACCCCCCTTGCCCGTTAAACAGCGGCGGCGCTGTGATGGCGCAGACCGGCACCCCGCGCCGGCCGCCACGCCGCCACCGCTTTACTTGCCTTGAAACACCGGCTTGCGCTTTTCCATGAAGGCACGCCGGCCCTCGACGTAATCCTCGCTGCCGAAACAATTAGCGACGACTTTTTCCATCAGCGTCGTGTCGCGGTCCTTTGCATCTTTGACGTACTCATCAATGATGCGCTTGGCGGCGATGATCGACAACGGTGCGTTGTTGACCATGGTTTGCGCATAGCTGTGGATGAAGTCTTCGAGCATATTGACCTGCACCACTTGATTGACGAGGCCGATACGCAGGGCTTCGGCGGCGGTGTAGCGCCGCGCCGTGAACATCAGTTCCTTGGTCACGGCGGGGCCGCAGAGTTCGACCAGTTGGCCGAGCGATTCAGTACCGTAGCCAATACCCAGGCGCGCCGCCGGCACGCCGAACTGCGAATCCTCGGTGCAGATACGCATGTCGCAGTTGAGGGCGACCGCGAGCCCGCCGCCCAGACACCAGCCGCGGATCATGGCGATGGTCGGCTTGCCGACGCCGCGCAGGGCGACGCGAAAGCGTGCGGAATCTTTGTTGTATTCGACGAGCTGCTCGGGGGTGGCACGGGCTTTTTCAAATTTCGAAATATCGCCGCCCGAGATAAATGCTTTTTTGCCGGCACCGGTAATGATGACGACACGCACTTCGGGGTCGGCGGTGAAATCCTCCATCACCTCGGCCGCAGCACGCGTCATTTCACGCGACATTGCATTCAAGCGCTCGGGGTTGCTGAACGTCAGCGTGCCGACGCCGTCTTTTTTCGCCGACAGTATTTTGCCTTCTTCACTCATGGGGCTCTCCGATGATTCGAGGTTGATCGTGGCTAGATGACTTTGTTGTTACGCAGCGTGGCGATTTCTTCTGTCGACATGCCGATCCATGCGAGCACTTCATCGCTGTGCTGGCCGGGCTCCGGCGCACACATGCGAATGTCGCGCGTCGAGCCGGTCATGTTGAGCGGATTGGCGACGTAGTGGGTTTTGCCGAATAGCGGGCTGTCCACCGGGGCTGCCATGCCGACGTGCTTGACCTGCGGATCATTGAAGACGCGATCGATGGTGTTGATCGGGCCGGCGGGAATGCCGGCTGCATCAAATTTCCCGGTCCAGTATTCGCCGCTCTGCGTTTTGGTGATCGCACTGATGGCGCCGTTAAGGCCGGCGCGGTCTTTCGTACGGCCGACCACGGTGTTCCATTCGGGTTTCGTTTTCCACTCCGAATGGCCGAGGGTGTCGCAGAGGCGTTCCCACAGGCGTCCCGAGCTGGCGGCGATATTCATATAGCCGTCGCTGGTCGGGAACACGCCGGTCGGCGTGAGGGTCGGATGATCGTTGCCGGCCTGCTTGGCGACTTCACCTTTGACGAGGTAACGCGAACCCTGTAAGTCGAGCATGAAAATCAGCGATTCGAGCAGGCTGGTGTGGACCCAGCGGCCGACACCGGTGCGGGTGCGATCGAACAACGCCATCATGATGCCGAGGGCGAGCAGATTGCCGGCGGTGAGATCGCTGATCGGAATGCCGACGCGCACCGGGCCCGATTCCTGAAAGCCGGTGATCGACATCAGGCCGGCCACACCTTGCGCGATCTGGTCGACGCCGCCGCGCTCGCGGTAGGGGCCGGTCTGGCCGAAGCCGCTAATGCTGCCGTAGACCACGCGCGGGTTCATTTTGTGCACGTCTTCCCACGCCACTTTGAGGCGGTGCTTGACCGGTGCGCGCATGTTCTCGACGACGACGTCAGCACGCGCCACCAGGCGCTCGAACACGGCGTAGCCTTCCTTCGATTTCAGATCGAGGCGGATGGCTTTTTTATTGCGATGCAGGTTCTGGAAGTCGGAGCCGTGACGGCGGCCGATCACGTCTTCACCACCGTCGACCGGCGGTTCGATGCGGATGATCTCCGCACCCCAGTCGGCGAGATGGCGCACGCAGGTGGGGCCCGCGCGTGCCAGCGTCAGGTCGAGCACGATCAGGCCCGAGAGTGGCAGGTTTTTTGTGTCGCTGGTGTCACCGATCATATTCTTTCCTCATGAATGAACTTGGAGCATTACAAAATTATTCAGCCACAGAGCTTACAGAGAGATATTCGCCTTGTCGTGTTGCTGTATTAGCCCGGAGCTTCCAGGCGCACACTGCTTGCGCATGCCGCTGGTTTTTTCTCTGTTCTCTGTGGCTAACGGTTTATTCCACCTTGGCGCCCGACAGTTTAACGACGCGCGCCCATTTTTCGAGTTCGCTTTTCAAATAAGCACTGAATTCGGCCGCCGAGCCGCCGGCGATATCGGCGCCGATGCCGGCGTAACGTTCGCGCAGTTCGGGCAGCGCGCGATTGACTGCGGCGTTGAGACGTTCGATCACCGGTTTTGGCGTGCCAGCGGTGGTCGCCAGCCCGTACCAGCCGCCGACTTCATAACCAGGCACGCCGGCCTCGGCGATGGTCGGAATGTCCGGCGCTGTCGGCGTGCGTTTTGCGCCGGTCACACCGAGCGTGCGCAGGCGGCCGGCTTTGACATGCGGAATCAGGCCGCCGAGGCTGCTGAACATAACGTTCACTTCACCGGCGATCAGCGCGCTGACCGCCGGCCCGGCGCCTTTGTACGGGATATGCACCATGTCGATGCCGGCCATTGTCTTGAACAATTCAGCCGACAGGTGGTTGGCGGTACCGATGCCGCTCGAGGCGTAGGCAATTTTCTGCGGTGATGATTTCGCCAGTGCAATGAATTCAGTCACCGTCGTCACCGGCAGCGAAGTGCGTACCGACAGCGCGTACTGCGAATTCACCATATTGGCGACCGCCGCGAAATCGCGCAGCACGTTGTAGCGGATGTCAGTAAACAACGCCGGGTTGACCACATGCGTCGGCGTGATTACCAGCAGCGTGTAGCCGTCGGGCTGGGCGCGTGCCAGCATTTCACCGGCGACATTGCCGCCGGCACTCGGCCGGTTGTCGACCACCACCGACTGGCCGAGGATGTCGGTGAGCTTTTGCGCCATGATGCGGCCGATAGTGTCGGTGCCGCCGCCGGGGGCGAGGCCGACGATCATGCGCACCGGACGGTCGGGGTAGGCCGCAACAGCCGGTTGAACGGCGGTTAACGCGGCGCCGAACGAAACTGCGGCGGCGAGGCCAGCAACGATTTTCATGCGAAAACTCCTCCTGTTAAGCCGCTGCGCGATCTTTCGTCGCGCGTGCGGCCGTTGTAATACAGTTTACGTTTACTTGCCCTGAAACTTCGCTTGGCGTTTCTCGATGAATGCCGCCATGCCTTCTTTTTGATCCTGCGAGGAGAACATCAGCTGGATCGCTTTCGCCTCCAGACGCAGGCCTTCTTCGAGCGAGCCGTCTTCGCCGGCCAGGATGATTTCCTTGATTTGCTGCACGGCCAGCGGCGGCAGTTCGGCGATCTGCTGCGCCATGGCCAGCGCGCGGCTGATAGTTTCGTTGTCAGGCACCACTTCGCAGACCACGCCCATCGCCTGCATTTGCGCCGCCGTGAACATGTCGCCGGTGAGGCAGACGCGCATGGCGTTGAACTTGCCGACCGCGCGCGTCAGGCGCTGCGTGCCGCCGCCGCCTGGGGTGATGCCAATTTTGACTTCGGGCTGGCCGAAGCGCGCTGATTCACCGGCGATGATGATGTCGGCGCACATCGCCAGTTCACAACCACCGCCGACGGCAAAACCGTTGACGGCGGCGATCACCGGCTTGTGGCTGGCGGCCGCCGCGCGCCACAGCTTGAGCGCGCCGCGTTGCATCATCTCGATCGAACCGGCCTCGGCCATTTCTTTGATGTCGGCACCTGCGGCGAACACTTTTTCACCGCCGGTGAAGATGATCACGCGCACCGCCGGGTCTTCGGTGGCATCGGCGACGTGCTGGGCGAGCACGCGGCGTACTTCCATGTTGAGCGCGTTGCGCGCCTCGGGGCGGTTAATGCGGATCAGGGCAACGCCATCGGCGGGGTGTTCGAGCAAGACGACAGGGGCGGTCATTTAAAGCATCCTTCGGTGGTTGGTCTTAGTACCTTGCCACGCATCAGCGCAGCGACTCTGTGTTGCAGCATCGCTCGGGTGACACGAACGGCGCGAACCGGCTGGGGGCATCCTTAATTTTTCGCCAGACCGAGATCGACCAGCACCGCTTTCATCGCGGCGTAATCGGTGATCATGTCCTTGCGAAACTGTTCGCCGGTGACAAAGTCATCCGACCAGTAATTTTTGTCGAGATCCTGCTTCCATTCGGCGGTTTCGACGACTTTGCGCAGCGCGCCCTCCCAGTAGGCGCTTTGCGCCGCGCTCATGCCACGCGGTCCGACGATGGCGCGCCAGCCGCCGAAGACGACGTTGGCACCCTGTTCCTTCCAGGTCGGCACATTGGCCAATGCGCCAGGGAAACGGTTGTTGGCGGCAATGCCGACGATGCGCAACTTGCCGGCGGCGACCTGCGCGTCGACATTGCCCGCCGCGGTGGTGACCAGATCGATATGGCCGCCCAACAATGCGGTGATGGCTTCGGCCGAACCCTTGAAGGCGATGGCCTTCAAGGCTTTGGCGTCGCCGCCGATGGCTTTCATCAGCAGGCCGGCGCCGATGTGGTTATGACTGCCCAGCGCAGTGGCGAAACCAATGCTGATGGATTTCGGATCTTTCTTCAGCCGTTCGATCAGATCGCGTCCGTTCTTGATGCCGGAATCCGGATTGACCGCGAAGACGATGTAATCGTTGAACAGCGAGGCAATCGGTGTGAAGTCGGTGTAATTGAGCGCGCTCTGGCCGACGATATGGTTGGTCAGCAGCGAAGGTGTGGCCACCGCCAGGTAATGTGCATCGCCGGCTTTCTGGCTGACGTAGGTGAGCATGATGTTGCCGCCGCCGCCGGGACGGTTGTTGACCGTCAGCGTGGTCGGCACCAGCTTCTTCTCGCTGAGAATTCTCTCGACGGTGCGACCGGTTTTGTCATTGCTGCCGCCGGGGGCCGAGCCGACGACGATCTCGACGTTTTTCTGCGGCGACCAGGTCTGTGCCTGTGCGCCGCCGGCAATCAGGGTAGCCATGGCGAGACAAATCAGCGAACGCTTGATCATGGGTGGTCCTCCTAATGGTCGGCGTCATTGACGCTGAATAGTCGCTGCGTGAGTTGCGGGCCGGCGCCAGTTGCGTTGCGCATGATGCGCAGCATGATCAAGCCCGCCTGCGCTGCAAAGGCGCAGCGGATTTTAGCGGAAGCTGTTGTCGCGCGGGTGCTGCCGATGCCTGGGTGGCGGCATTTGGCACGGCGTTGTGGATAAACGACACGGCGTTTATTCCGCCCCGGCCAGCGCGCGCACCAGACGGCCGAGAAACTGATGACCTTCGTAGAACGACTGCACCCGGATGCGTTCATTCAGACCGTGCACGCCGCCGCCGTCGCCATCACGGAACTGGCCGGTGATGCCATAGGTTGGTATGCCGATGTTGGCCAGAAAGCGCCCGTCGGTGGCGCCGGACGACAGCGTCGGGATCACCGGCACGCCGGGCCACATCGCGGCGCTGATGGCATTCACCGGTTGCATGATCGCGGCGGTGAGCGGCGGCGGTGGACTCAGCACCGCCTCGCCATCGGGCGTGATGCTGATCTTGTCGTTGGCGAGCACACGGGCGAGCGTTTTTTGCACCGCGTCGACCGCTTCGCCGGGCAGGACGCGGCAATTGACGACGGCGCGCGCGCGTTGCGGCAGCGCGTTGGTGGCGTGGCCGGCGTCGAGCATGGTGGCGACACAGGTGGTGCGCAGCAGGGCATTGAACAGCGGTCGGTTGGAGAGGCGCGCCAGCGCCGCCGTATCCGGTGGCTCGCGCAACACGGCCTTCATGTCGGCGGCCACTTCGCCGCTTTCGAACGCCGCGGCGCGTTCGAAATACGCACGTGTGACCGGCAGCAGCTTCGCCGGAAAATCGTAGCTGGCGAGCCGCGCGAGACCGGCGGCAAGATGATAAATCGCGTTGTCTTTCGACGGCCGCGCACTGTGGCCGCCGGGGTTGGTAACTTCAAGGCGGTAAGTCTGAAACACTTTTTCGCCGGCCTGGATGCCGTGATAAAGCGGCTTGCCGCTTTTGTCGAGTAGCCCGCTGCCGCCCTCGTTGAGGGCGAGTTCGGCATCAATCAGCGTGCGGTGATTTTTGATCAGGTAATCGATGCCGCTGAATTTGGACGGAATGATTTCTTCATCGGTGGTGAGTGCCAGGATGAGGTCGCGCTCAAGGCGCACATTCTGCTGTTTGAGTTGAATCATGATGGTGACCAGCGCCGCCGCCATCGCCTTGTTGTCCGCCGCACCGCGGGCGTAGAAGTAGCCGTTTTCCTCGATCAGTTTGAAGGGATCGCGCTGCCAGTCTTCGCGGTTGGCGTTGACGGTGTCGATGTGGGCAAGTAGCAGCAGCGGTTTTTTCGCGCCGGTCCCGCGCAGGCGTGCGACGAGATTGCCTTTTTTCGGGCCGTCCGCTGGCGTGATGACCTCGATATCGGCGGCGGCAATGCCAGCGCCGCGCAGGCGTGCCGCCATCGCCGTGGCGGCGCGCGTGCTGTCACCGCTCGCGTCACTGGTGTCGATCTCGACGAGTTCCTGATAAATCGCGCGCAGCAGGCTTTGCTCCGGCGCTTGTGCGGCGGCCGGCGTGGCAAAAGCAAAAGTAAAAGCAAAAGCGGCAATGGCCAGAGCGGCGATTAATCTGCAGAACATACGGAATCCTTCCGCCGAATTTATTCGGCTTTGATATTGGCGGCTTTGACGACCTTCGCATACTTGTCGATTTCGTCACGGATAAAGCCGCCGAACAATTCGGGTGTGCCGCCAATTGGCTCGACACCTTCGCCGATGAAGCGGTCGCGCACCTCGGCTGAGGCGACAATGCGCGCCAGATCGGCGTTCAGCCGGGTGATGATGTCGCGCGGTGTTTTCAGCGGCGCCATGACGCCGAACCAGGTGGTTGCTTCAAACCCCTTGAGGCCGGACTCATCGATGGTCGGTGTGTCGGGCAGCGCTGGAAAACGTTTGAGACTGGCAATCGCAATGGCGCGTATGCGCCCGTTTTTGATCTGGCCGATCACCGCCGGCACGCCGCTGATCAGGATTTCGATGTGGCCGCCGATAAGGTCGGTCAGCGCCGGCGCGTTGCCTTTATACGGCACATGCGCGATGTTGACCTTGGCCACCAGCTTCAACAGTTCACCGGCCATGTGATTGGCGCTGCCAATGCCGGACGAGGCGTAGTTGAGTTTGCCCGGCTGCGCACGCGCCAGGGCCAGCAATTCCTTGAGAGTTTTAACCGGCAGTGAGGGATGCACCAGCAACACGTTCGCGCCTTTGACGCTGAGCGACACCGGCAGCAGATCGCGCTGCGTGTCATAGGGTGGCTTAGCGTAGAGGCTCATGTTGATGGCATTCGCCGCGCCGGCCATCAACAAGGTGTAACCGTCGGGCACCGCGCGGGCAACGAGCTCGGAGCCGATGTTGGTGCCGCCGCCCGGCCGGTTTTCCACCACCACCTGCTGACCCAGCGCTTCGCTGAGTTTGGGCGCGATGACGCGCGCGGTGAAGTCGGTGCCGCCGCCGGGCACATAAGGCACCACCAGGCGCACGGCGCGCGTCGGGTAGTTTTGCGCGTCTACGCTGGCGCAGGCGAGCAGCGCAGCACCGATGCAAAGACTGCGTGCGATCATCATTGGGTCACCTCATTGAGCAGCGGTTCACGGCGCTGCCAGCGCGCCAGGTTGTCGAGAAACAGCGCATTAATGCGCGGGTCGTAGGCGTCAGAGGTCGAGGC
>CAMDSO010000069.1 GCA_945906935.1 Bordetella parapertussis | reverse complement strand
TTTTTAACGTCCCGGGTGTGGGCGGACGGCGGTTTGTGCCGGCGCTGTTGCCGTCTGCAGGCGGCAACAAAAACCAGTTTGATCGTGCCTGCTTATTTTGCCGGCAGACGCACGCTGACCAGATCGGTGCCGACGACGACGGTGCCGTCGAATCCGCCGTCCTGCGCGGCCTTGCGGTAATGCGCTTCGGTCAGGCTGCCGCCCGGCACACTCCAACTGCCCTGTCGCGTGGCACCCAGCGGTGGAATCAAGTGCGTCAGCAGCAGATATTTGGCACCGCTGCGTTGCGCCATACTGCCCAGATCCGTGACCGTACTCTGGCGGTAAAAGATCGGCGCCGGCATGCCGCTGCCCGCGGCCGGGCCCATCAAGGGATGGATGGCCGAATGGACGATGATGTCGGCCCCGGCGGCCAGTGCTTCAACCTGTGCCGATGTCGATGACGGGCGTGGCGGGGCGTATGTATCGTTACCGGCGTCACCACCAATCACCACGCTGCCGGCCGGAGTATCGACGCGATACGAGGCATGACCGGCGATATGTGTCGAACGGATCGCACTGACTGTTAGCTCGCCAGAGCGCCAGACGACTTGTGCGGCGTCGGTCGCCTCAAAGGCAAGAAGATTGATGCTCGCCGCCGGCCCGGCAGCCGCTCGCGCCTTGTCCTCGGTCTGGCGCTGGGCGATCTCGCCCGACTGCAGATAGGCGTCACCAATGTGTGTGGTGAAGTTGCGGCAACTCATCACATGTCCGGTGACAGCTTTCGCCTCTGTGCTGCACACCACATCGAGTTTGTTGCTGCCGGGATTGAAGTGCCAGCGCATTTGGACGAGATCGGCAAAGCCGTCGACATGGTCGGAGTGCAGGTGGGTGAAGAAAATGGCATGCAATTGTGCTGGTGTGAGCTTCAGTTGCGACAGTCGCATGCTGGTGCCGCGGCCGGCGTCGAATTGCAAGCGCACGGCGTTACATTGGTTACTGTCATCGCCATAGCGAACCAGTGTGCCGCTGCCGGCCAGGCCGTTGTAGGCCGAAGGCCCGCCCTGCGTACCCGTCAGGGTGACAATCAGGCAGGGGGCGGCCATCGTCGTTGCGGCGACGAGTGCCAGCAGCATGATGCAAATGAGTTGTGTGAGCCGGCGCATCATTCCCCCTTGTTTAATGAAGAGTCGTACGAATTGGAATTGCAACGGGCAGCGCATTGTCCGCAATATGTTAGTACAAAACAGGTCGATCTATTTTGCCTGCGACATCCAGGCTGGCAATCTAACGCCAGGAACGAGCTGCAAAAATCCCGTGTCTGGCGTCAAACCGCTCAGCGCGATTTTTCTGCGCCGCCGCTGGCGCGCGCAACATAGCGGGCCAGAGCATCGATTTCTTCGGCTTTGAGCGAACCGCCGAACGACGGCATGCTGCCAATGCCGCCGCGCAGCGCTTTGGCGACGCGTGCTTCATCAGGTTTGATTTCGTCGAGCACCGGTCCGATCATGCCCTCGGCATTGGCATCGCGCAGGCTGTGGCAGATTGCGCAGGGTGGCGTTACCGAAGAAAAGAGTTTTTTCCCCAAGGCATAGACCGCGTCTTCGGCGGCGAACAGCGGTGCCGCGGCGAGCAGCCAGCTGCCGGGGTGCGCGGCGGCACACCATGCTTGAGTCGTGCGGCGGGTTGCGGCGGGGTAAGCCTTCCCGCCTCGTGTCTCAGTCAATGTAGTCAGCGTTTTTGGCATGTCTCACACCGTTTGCACTTTGACGGCATGATCGAGCCAGCTCGTGTTGTTGTAGCCGCCCTGGTTTTCCAGCCGGGTTTCGGGTTGTACGTTGCCGCGCGTATCGGTGGCGCGACTGGCCACTACATGCGTGCCGGCGCCGAGCTTGACCGGCAGCGCAAACTGGCGCCACGCATATTTACCCAGATCGGGACCGACGAGGCGCGCTTCACGCCATGACTTGCCGCCGTCCACCGAGACTTCAACGCGCTTTACGCCATGCAGCCCGCCAAATGCCACACCATGCACCTGCAGCTGGCCGCTGCGCAGTTCGCCGCTCTCGGGGTGCGGCGAGTTGATCCATGACTTGATGGTCATTTCCTGCACCGAGGGCTGGCTCGGATCGCCACTGCCGCCGGGCGGTGAGAGACGGTAGCCATGCGACATGATGCGGGCGTCGCTCTCGGTGGTGGTGAAGGCGAGCCGTTTGATGTATTTGATGTTGTTGACCCCGGTGTAGCCGGGGACGATCAAACGCAAGGGGCCACCGTGGGCGAGTGTGAGCGGCGCGCCGTTCATCTCCCAGGCGAGCAGTGCGTCGGTCATCGCCTCGAGCGGCACCGAGCGCTCAACGATCACTGTTTTCGGATCGATGCCGGCCGGCAGTTTTTCGCCGCCAGTGCCAGTCATGAAGCGCACGCCACCCGCAGTGCCGCCGAGCGCCTCGACCACCGCACGCACCGGCACACCGCTCCAGACGACACAGCCGGCGGCGCCCACCGTCCACGGCGTGCCGCTCGGTTTGCTCGGAAAGAAGCTACGTCCGTTGCCCGAGCATTGCAGCACCATCGCCACGGTGTCGAGGCCCAGTGTGCGCAGTTCGCGCAGCGTGAAGTTGCGCGGATTGCGCACGCCTTCGACACCAAGCTCCCAGCTATCGCGATCGTTGAGGATGGCGGCATCAGGGGCGGGCAGGTTGTTGCGGATGTAGAGTTGTTCCGACGGCGTGATGACGCTGGTGCCGAAGGCGGCACGCCGTGTTTCCAGCGTGGACGTGCTGTGTATGATCAGACTGGCCGGGTCTTTCCATGCCACGTAGGCGGGCAGTGGTTTGGGTGCTGCAGCGGCTTCGCCAGCGCGGGCGAGGCCGGGCACACCGACGGCTACCAGCGCACCTGCGCCGCCGATCAACACTTCGCGACGCGCGCGAGAAAATTTCTGCTCTTGCATGATGTTTCTCCCAGGGTATGGTTCATTACCGCAGCAGCACACATTTTTGTTTCTGATGCGCACGCCTTGCGGAGTACATCCTCTCATTGACGCGCTGCGTCCGTCCAGTCTGGATTCGTTAATTTTTTGTTTCTGATGCGCACGCCTTGCGGGGGGGCATCGAAGGCTTTGCGCTATGCTCAAAAGATCATCTGCGTAATGGACGTAATGGATCGACCATGCCACGACTCAGTCCGCGGCGGTCATTGCTTCGCTTAGGCATGCGTGCGCTGTTACCCGCCGTCGCCGGTTTGGCGATGACGAGCGTGCAGGCGCAGGGTTTTCCGCTCAAGCCCATACGCATCGTGACCAACGAGCCCGGTGCTGGTCTCGACTTCTCGGCGCGTCTGATTGCACAGGGTTTGAGTGAGCGCTTTAAACAAGCGGTGATCGTCGACAATCGTGGCGGTGCCGGCGGCATTATCGCTGGCGAGCTGGTGGCGAAGGCGGCGCCCGATGGCTATACGCTGTTGTTTTACAGCAATGGTTTGTGGACCGTGCCGCTATTGCAAAAAGCGCCGTTTGACCCGTTACGCGATTTTGCTCCGGTGACGCTGGCACTGACGTTGCCCAGTCTGCTGGTGGTGCACCCGTCGTTGCCGGTGAAATCAGTGGCCGATTTACTGGCGCTGGCGAGGGCGCGTCCGGGGGCGCTGGATTACGCCTCGGGCGGCAATGGCGCACCAACGCATCTGGCCGCCGAATTGTTCAAGTTGCTGGCGCGCGTCGACCTCACGCACATACCGTTCAAGGGCAGCGGTCCGGCGCTCAATGCATTGCTGGGCGGTCAGGCGCAGCTGATGTTCACGGTAGCCAATGGTGGTTTGCCGCATGTGCAATCAGGCCGGCTGCGGGTACTCGCGGTGACCAGCGCGCAGCCCTCGGCGCTGCTGCCCGGCTTGCCGACAGTCTCAGCGGCGGGCGTGGCCGGTTATGAGACGGTGACGATGCAGGCGCTGTTTGCGCCAGCGCGCACGCCGGAGGCCAGCGTGCGGGCGCTCAACCAGGAAACGCCACGCGTGCTTAATGCGCCGGCACTGCGCGAGAAATTTTCCGCTGCCGCCACTGAGGTGGTGGGTGGCACGCCGGATCAGCTGCGCGCGGCGGTTGCTGCGGATATGGCCAAGCTCGAGCGGGTGATCAAGGCCGCCGGCATGCGCGCGCCGTAACCGGCGCGGCCCGCCTTACCAGGGTTCGCCGGCGAGCTGTTGCACCACGCCGCGGCCGTCGAGCGAGCGGTCGCGAGTCTCAGGCGTTTCACGTCCGAGTTTGGTGGCAGCGACAAATTCATAGACTTCGGCTGCACCCTCGATCATCCGCGGCGTCATGCCGACCGCTGCCAGCGTCTTGGCGATCTCCAGCACTTCCGGCACCCAGCGGTATGATTTCGACGGCATGATCGGCAGCGCATCAATCACGGCGGCATGAATTTTCTGGCGCGCCGGCGTTAATTGGTCTTCGAGTTCCTGCGCCACGCCGTAACGCTGGGCGGCGATCAGCATTTGCAGCACGAGGGCGGTGACCCCCTTGCTGATGACCGCGTCGCACATCTTCAAGGCGCTGGCTGCGCCGATGCGGTCGTTCAAGACGCGCACACTCAGGTCGGCTGTGGCGAATACGTTAAGCACGTCGGCGCCAGGGCCCGAGACGAACAGGCGGCCGTGCGCACCGTCGCGTGGCGGCGGGCTGAACATGCCGGCGTCGAGGCAACGCGCGCCGGTGGCGGTGATGATTTCGTGCACCGCCTGCATGGTGGTCGGTGCGATCGCATTGCAGTCGACTACCAGCGGTTGCGTGCCAGCTTGCCTGATCGCTGCCGCCATCGCCTGCGCGAATTCAAGCGCCGCGCCGGGGTTCATGATCGAGAGGATGACGTCGCATTGCGCCGCCAGCTGGTCGAGCGTGCCCAGATCGTTGATGCCGGCCTCGGCGGCCAGCGCGCGGCTGCGCTCGCTGCGGCCATCGAGTGCGGTATGGACGGCGAAGCCGTTGCGTTTTAATTGTTGCGCGATGGCCTGACCCATGCTGCCGGGACTCATTACGCCAATGGATTGGATGGTCATGTGATCTGCCTAGGCGATTGCGTAACGTTTGAGTATGTCGCGGTTGAAGGCGAGGCCGAGACCGGGGCGGTCGGGTACCACCAGCTCGCCGTTTTCGATGACGGGAATTTCCTCCCACAACGGCGACGACCAGGCGATGTATTCGACATTCAGGCCGTTGGGCACGCCGGCGATCAGATGCACGTGCAACTCGGGCAGCACATGACTGACGACCGGAATGTTGAAAGCCTCCGCCATGCCGGCGACCTTCAGCCATTGGGTGATGCCGCCGACGCGCATTAGATCAATCATGGCGATATCGACCGCGTGTGCTTCGAACAGATGGCGGAAGGGCGTGATGCCGTAGGTGTATTCACCGCCGGCGCAGGGGGTTGCGAGCGCGTCGGCAACGCGCGCAAGGCCGGCGTAATCGTCATGCGCGGTGACGTCTTCGAGCCAATAGAGATGCACGTCCTCGAGACGGCGGCCAATGTCGATCGCCTGATGCACGCTCCAGTGCTGGTTGATGTCGCACATCAGATCGATGTCGGCACCGATGGCCTCGCGGATGCGTTGTGCGCGTTCAACCTCGAGTGCCGGATTTTTGTTGCCAGGCAGGCCAAGCTGCATTTTCATCTGGCGAAAACCGCGCGCAACCAGCGCTGGTGCCGCCTTCAGGCAGTGTTCGAGCGTGTAAAAACGCATCAGTGCGCCGCTCGCATACGTAATCACGCGGTCGCGATGCCCGCCGACCATTTGCGCCAGCGATAGATTGGAGGCCTTGCCTTTGATGTCCCAGAGCGCAATGTCGATGGCCGCCACCGCGTGCGCCATCACGCCGCCGGGGCCGAGGTTGCCGCCAAGTGCGCGCAGCTTTGCCAGCACGGCCTCGCCGCGCAGCGGGTCTTCACCGACGATGCGGGCTGCCAGTTGATCGACCATTGCTTTGAGCGAGGCGACGGCGGGGCCGCCAAAAAAGCCGCCGTAATAGGTGAGGCCGATGCCCTCGATGCCGGCATCAGTACCCAGCGTCAGGGTTACGATATCGCGCGAGGCGCCTGCGGCAACCGGGCCGTCGGCCAGCGGTTCAACGGCGGGCAGGCGGACGATCTGGGTCGTAACGTGGGTGATTTTCATTGTGGCTGGGGGCTTTCCTAAGTTGGCAACACTGCCGGTTGTTTTTCGTGCTGCGGCTTATGGCGTTGCTACAGTATTTCGCCGGTAGGCGATCGGGCGCATGAGGTGTGCGCGCAGATTGAAACGGTGCGCCGGATCGGCTTCAATTTTCTGCGGCAGGGTTGCGGTGCGATGAAGTGGACGCTGCATCACCACGGCGGCTTGTTGGGTGACCACGGCGCGTTATCGGCTGTGCGGGGCGGCGTTTACGTCCCCCGCACCGGCGTTCGCTCAATGTGATGTCGGGCGGCTGCGTGAGTTCATCGCGCAGCCGCCCGTTCATGCGAGGTGTCAGGCGACGCCGTGCTGTTTGAACCAGGCCTGCATTTGCTGCCAGCCGTCTTCGGCGGCTTCTTGGCGGAAGCTCGGACGGTAATCGGCGTAGAACGCATGCGGCGCATCGGCATAGATGATGATTTCGCTGCTGGTGTTGCCGGCGGTCTTGAGCGCGGCGCGTATTTGCTCGACGTGATCAAGCGGAATGCTGCCATCCTGTCCGCCGTAGAGGCCACGCACGGGCACCTTCAGCACAGCGGCCAGATCCAACGGGTAAGCCGGTTGCAGCGCCGCTTTCGACGGTGCGACCAGGCGTCCGTACCACGCCACGCCGGCACGCACTTTCGGATTGTGTACGCAGTAGGTCCATGTAATGCGGCCACCCCAGCAAAAGCCGGTGATGCCGAGCTTCGCGGTGTCTGCCTTGCCGCTGGCGTTGGCGAACACCACCGCGGCGTCGAGGTCCGACATGACCTGGCTGTCTGGCACGTGATTGACGACCTTGGCAAAGATTTCCTGGCTGTCGGTGATCTTGGTGACGTCACCCTGACGGTAATAGAGTTCCGGTGCAATCGCGTAGTAGCCAAGCTTGGCAAGGCGGCGGCAGACGTCCTTGATGTGTTCATGTACGCCGAAAATTTCCTGCACGACCAGCACCACGGGAAACTTGCCGTTTTTTTCCGGCACGGCGCGATAGGCCGGAATTGGGCCGTCGCGGGTTTCGAGTTTTACTTCGCCGGCGGTGAGGCCGTTGGTATCGGTTGTGATGACGCTGGCGGCAACCGGCACCATCGAGCGCGCAAACCCTTGATGCAGCCAGGTCGTGAAGCGGTCGCGCAGGCTGGTGGTGTCGTGCGGCGCAAAGCCGGTCAATACGGAAGTCGTCATGATGTCCTCTTTGAGTGGGCGTGAAACGAATAGGGCCGCATTCGGGCCGCGGAGTGCTGCGCGATTATATTGATACCGACTGCACTGCAGCAAGCCTGCTGGCGGTGCGTTATGCAGCGGGTTTTACTTCCTTGACAGCGCCTTTCCAGCCTTCGGCGGAGAGATCGAAGACGATGCCCGCAGGGTCGCGAAATTGCACTTTGTAATTGCTTTTGGTCGCCTCGGTCGGACGTCCGCGCAGATACACCGCACCGGCGGCGGTGCCTTGCGCTTCAGCCTCGTCGAGGTTATCGACCCACATGCCGAAGTGGATGGTGCCGATCAGTGGTTTGTCATTGTCGATGTCGGCAATCTCCGCACCCTTGTCATCGAGTAGCGCCACGTTCATGGCGCTGTCGGTCATGAAGACACCGCGCCCGGCATCGCCGGCTTTAGCCATGCCGAAAGCATCCTCGAAAAATTTTTGCGCGGCGGCAACGTTTTGAATGGATCTTGAACGTTTCTTGAACGGAAATGGCGACGTGGCGCAGACGTGGTTTGCTGGTCGACCTGCAATATTCTTTTTTAGTGTGCCGCGTGAAATGCGGCGCTGGTGTACGATGCTACCCGTTCGCCGCCGAGCGGTGCAATTCCAGGGAAACTGATATGCGATTGTTGATTGGTCTGACGGCGAAATGCCTGATGTTCGGTTCTTATTTGCTTATCGCGGCCGGTGTCTCGGCCCAAACGTGGAAACCTGAAAAGCAGGTTGAGATCATCATCGGCACCAGTCCCGGCGGTCCGCAGGACCGCATGGGGCGCGCTGTGCAACGCATTCTGCATGAGCGCAAACTGGTGGCCACACCGCTGACCGTGGTGAACAAAGCCGGTGGTGGTGGCTCGCTGGCGCTCAACTTTCTGAACCAGCATGCCGGTGACGGGCATTTCATGGCGGTCAATGCGTTGTCGACCTTGACCAATCACATCACCGCAAAAAGTACTATCGCTCCGTCTGACTTGACGCCCCTGGCAATGATGGGGGCCGAATATGTCGGTATTACCGTGCGCGCGGAATCGCCGCTGAAAACCGGTAAGGACCTGCTGGACATGCTGCGCAAAGATCCCGCATCGCTGAGCGTGGCGGTGGGCACTGCTCTTGGTAATGCCACGCATCTGTCGTTTGTACTGGCGATGAAGGCCGGTGGCGTCGACATCAAAAAACTCAAGACTGTGGTGTTCGGTTCGGGCGGCGATTCGATGACCGCATTGCTCGGCGGTCACGTTGATGTGGCGGCGAGTGCGCCCTCGGCGATGCTGTCGCAGGTGCAGGCCGGCAAACTGCGCATCGTCGTCATCGGTGCGCCGGCGCGGCTTGGCGGTGAGCTGGCGAAAATTCCGACCTGGAAGGAAATCGGCGTTAACAGCGCGTTTGATTTGTGGCGCGGCCTCGCCGGGCCGAAGGGCATGACGCGCGCGCAAATCCAGTTCTGGGACGCTGCGCTTGGCGCGCTGGTGAAGACGGACGAATGGAAAAAAGAACTCGCCGATAACCAGGTTGAGAATATTTATAAAAACAGCGCCGATACGGCGCTGCAATGGAAGGCCGAGTATGACGAGGTCAAAGGTGTATTGACTGAACTCGGCCTTGCCCGATAGCTCGTTTGCCTAGGCGAGGTTGATCGCGACCTCGTCGCCTTTCGGTGTCAGCGTGGCGCCGTAAGGTTTGCTGGCTTCGGCGATCTCGATGAGCGTTGCCTGTTCGTCGGCCAGCGTGCACAGCACGGATTCGTTTTGATCGTTATGGCGTACGAACTGGAAGGTCGCGCCTTTGACTTTTTTGTCGTCCACCGTGATGCGCGCCAGCATGCCGACCCAGTTGCCGTGTTTGCGGCCGCCATGCCCCGTGTGGAATGAGAAGCTGCCCAGGCCGTAGAAAATCGGTTTGCCTTTGTAGGCTTCGACCGGCAGCGAGTAATGCGGGCCGTGCCCCATGACGATATCGGCGCCGGCATCAATGGCGATATGCGCCCATTCACTCATGTAGTCGAGCACTTCAGTTTTCAATCCCCAGTGACAGGAGGCGACCAGCACATCGCACTGTGCGCGCAGCGCAGCGACGTCTTCCCTGAATAATTTCAGATGGGCGGCGTCGCACCAGGTCAGGATGACGGGTGGCAGGCCGGGGCGGTTGCAGGGTGGTATTTCCACACGCGTTTTGTGCAGCGGTAATTGGTAGGCGGTGTGACCCTTCATCACAGCCACGCCAGCGGTGTGCTTGGTGGCTTCGTGGTTGGTGGGCCAGTAAACAGCGGTGCGCTGCATGAAGCCGTAACGCACCCCGTTGCGCTCGAGGATGAGCGGAGCATAGGCGGCTTCGCGATTGGCACCAGCGCCGGTATGCGCAATGCCCGCCTCATCGAGGCGTTCAATCGAACGCGTGATGGCTGTTTCACCATAGTTCACGTTGTTGGCGATGCCTACGGCCTGAATCCCGCCGTTTTTCAGTGCTTCGCCGGCGGGCACTGGGTCGGCGAAAAAGCCCTCGTTTTCGACCGAGTGTCCGGTTGACGGCAGGTAGAGGCAGCATTCCATGTTGCTGAAGACGACGTCTGCGGCTTTGAATTCAGGCGCCACGCGGCGAAATGGCACGGTCGGGTCGTCGACGTTCATCAGGTTAAGGTCGCCAGTAAGGATCATTTTTTGTGACATGGCGCTGGATTCCGTTCGATTGAAAATGAGGTGGCGGTGATTATAGCGAATGTCTTACTCGCGACCGCCGTGCAAAGGGTGTGTCAGGGGTGGGCGCGGCACATCCGATGTCGTTACGCGAGGCCGATCTTGAGCGGTTGCTGGGGCCGCTAGAATTATTCTCCGCAAAGGGCAATGGTTCCGGTGACCGCGATCATGCTGAGGCAGGTGTCTGGCAGCGCTGTGTGGATGCGAAGCTCTCTCGAGTGGCCAGTTTATGCCTCCGTTCTGGGGGGGGGGATAGTTAGGTGCTGGCGCGGAAAAATTACTTATTTCGTCATTCTGTGCGACCGATTTAAAAAAATAAGGCATTGAAAAATAGTAATAAATAAATGTATTACAAATATTATTGCAAAGCAGCAGAAAATGCTTGCATTGATCGGGGCTTGGGGAGATAATGCGTTCGCGTTGGGCATCTTTACAGATGTCGGCGCATGTCCTCCAAAACCTCCTCCTTTGGTGGAACTTCAGCGCAACCCTTCGGGGTTGCGCTTTTTTTTCCAAAAAACGGCGTCTTTATAATTTTTTCGCGTGTCGGCGGGCCGACACGATTGAGTGCGGGTTTTGTTGCCCCATTTTGGTCTTAAGCTTGGCTAAGCAGTCGCGCATCTTCATTTGCGAAATCAGGTCGCAGCGTCGTCGCGCCGGCTCTTTCGAGAGGGTGATTCAGTTATACTTGTGAGTCTTGCCGACAGCGTGGCCGTCGGCAACACCGGCACGCGCTGATGTTCGTGGGCGTGAGCATAATTGTCAGTCGCAGTAATCCATCCTACATCTTGATGAGTTACTGATTACGGACGGTTGTAAGGCCGGATGAGCCGGTTGGGCGGTGAAATTGGTCACGCGCAATAGACAGGGTAATTCATGAAGATTCACGAATATCAGGCAAAAGAAATACTGCGCCGTTTTGGCGTTGTGACGCCGCGCGGTGACGCATGTTTTAGCGTTAACGAGGCGGTGGCTGCAGCTGAGAAACTCGGCGGCAAGGTCTGGGTGGTGAAGGCGCAAATTCATGCCGGTGGACGCGGCAAAGGCGGTGGCGTCAAACTCGCGCGCTCCCTTGATGAAGTCAAAAGCTACTCGCAACAGATCCTGGGCATGATGCTCAAGACCCATCAGACCGGCCCCGAAGGCCAGCAGGTGCGACGTCTCTTGATTGAAGAAGGCGCGGACATCAAGAAAGAGCTCTACGTCGGCATGGTGGTTGATCGCGGCACTCAGCGCGTCTGCCTGATGGCGAGTTCCGAGGGCGGTATGGATATTGAGGCAGTCGCCGAGCACACGCCGGAAAAAATTCACAAGGTGTTTATCGATCCGGGTATGGGTCTCAAGGACTCAGAGGCGGACGATGTCGCGCGCAAGATCGGCATTCCCGAGGCATCACTGGCGCAGTCGCGTGTTGCCTTGCAGGGGATGTATCACGCCTTTGTTGAAACCGATGCTTCGCTCGCCGAGATCAATCCGCTGATCCTGACGGGTAGTGGAGATGTGCTCGCGCTCGATGCGAAATTCAATATCGATGACAACGCGATGTTCAGGCACCCGGATATTCTTGAAATGCGTGATCTGCATGAAGAGGATCCGTACGAAATTCAGGCGTCGAAATTCGACCTCAACTACATTTCGCTCGATGGCAACATCGGCTGCCTCGTCAACGGTGCGGGGTTGGCGATGGCGACCATGGATATCACCAAGCTTTATGGTGGCAGTCCGGCAAACTTTCTAGATGTTGGCGGCAGTGCGACCGCGGCAAAGGTTACCGAAGCCTTCAAGATCATGTTGAATAACCCGAAGGTGAAGGCGATTCTCGTTAATATTTTCGGTGGCATCATGAAGTGTGATGTGATTGCCGAAGGTATCGTCACTGCGGCGCGTCAGGTCCATTTGACCGTCCCGCTGGTGGTTCGTCTCGAGGGTACCAACGTAGACCTTGGCAAGAAGATACTTGCTGATTCAGGCTTGCCGATTATTTCCGGTAACAACATGGCGGATGCGGCGGCGAAGGTTGTTAAAGCGGCGTTTGCGGTGACGGGCGTCAAGTCAGCCAAAGCCAAGCCGAAAGCGGCGTCTGCGAAGACGAAGCCAGCGGTAAAAGCAAAGAAAAAAGCGGCACCAACCAAGGCAAAACCGAAGGCCAAGGTTGCGGTGAAAAAATCGAAAGCGGCGGCCAAGCCGAAAGCGGCGACCAAGGTAAAGTCCAAGGCGACTGCGAAGTCCAAGGCAAAGGTGAAAGCTAAACCTAAAGCCCAAGGGAAAGCCAAGCCGAAAGCAAAGGCGAAGGCAAAAACCAAGTCGCGTCCGGCGCGCAAGGCGGCGGCCAAAGCCGCCCCGCGCAAATCGGCAACCGTTAAGAAGTCTGCGAAGAAGCTGGCGGTGCGCAAGGCCGCGGCCAAAGGGAAACGCAAATGAGTATTTTGATCGACAAGAACAGCCGTGTTATGACGCAAGGCATTACCGGCAAGACCGGTATGTTCCATACCAAGACGGGCAAGGAATACGCCAACGGTGCGAACTGCTACGTCGCCGGTGTTAATCCAAAAAAACCCGGTGAATCCCATGAAGGCATTCCGATTTTTGGTACCGTTAAGGAAGCCAAGGAACAGACTGGTGCCAATGTGTCGGTGATTTACGTGCCGCCACCCTTTGCCGCTGCGGCGATTGATGAGGCGGTCGAGGCGGATCTCGACCTCGTCATTTGTATTACCGAAGGTATTCCGGTGCGTGACATGATCCGCACGAAATACAAAATGATCGGGCGGCGGACCAAATTGATCGGCCCGAACTGCCCCGGTGTGATCACGCCGGACGAGATCAAGATCGGTATCATGCCCGGACATATTCATAAAAAGGGGCCGGTCGGCGTGGTGTCGCGTTCCGGCACGCTGACCTACGAAGCGGTCGGACAGTTGATGGAGCAGGGGCTTGGTCAGTCGTCCTGCGTTGGCATTGGTGGCGACCCCGTCAATGGTATGAAACACATCGAAGTCATGAAAATGTTCAACGATGACCCGCAAACCGAGGCCGTCATCATGGTCGGTGAAATAGGCGGCTCCGACGAGGAAGAATGTGCGCGCTGGGTCAAGCAGTACATGAGAAAACCGGTGATCGGATTTATCGCCGGCCTCACGGCGCCGCCTGGCAAGCGTATGGGGCACGCCGGTGCGATTATTTCAGGTGGCAAGGGCACTGCGACTGAAAAACTCGCCGTGATGGAAGAGTGCGGGATCAAGGTCACGCGCAATCCCGCCGATATGGGCAGGTTGCTCAGGTCGGTGCTGAAATAATCTGCTGCGGCTGGGTGCCGCGTGCGGTCGTGATCGACGGGGAGATGCATTGAAACGGGATACTTCGAACGGCCGGCGCGGCAGAATGAAGGGCCGGCCGCTGGATGCGGCTGCACAGGCTGACATCCAGGCCTTGCTGGGCGATGCACCGCGGCGTCGCGATCTGCTCATCGAGCATTTGCACAAGATACAGGACCGCTACGGGTACATTTCCGCCGCGCATATCGTTGCGCTGGCACGCGAGATGAATCTGGCGACAGCCGAGATTTACGAGGTCGCTACTTTTTATCATCACTTTGATGTGATCAAGGAGGACGACGCTGCTCCGCCGCCGCTGACGGTGCGCGTTTGCGATTCGCTGTCATGCGAAATGGCTGGTGCTCAATCGTTGCTCGGTAAGCTTAAAAATGCGCTGGGCGTTAAGGTGCGTGTGATACCCGCGCCTTGCGTTGGTCGTTGCGAGCAGGCGCCGGTCGCGGTGGTTGGGCAGAATCCAATTGCACATGCGACGCCGGAAAATGTGGCGGCAGCGGTGCAGGCCGGCAAAACGCAATGTGCGGTGGCAAGCTACACCGGTTTTGAAGATTACCGTCGCGCTGGCGGCTACAACCTTGCGGTCGAATGCCTGGCGGGCAAGCGTGATGTCGAAGCCATTCTGCAAACCATGGAAGCTTCGAGTTTGCGTGGTCTTGGCGGCGCGGGTTTTCCGACCGGACGCAAATGGCGCATCCTGCGCGGTGAACGCATGCCGCGCCTGATGGCGGTGAATATCGACGAGGGTGAACCGGGCACCTTCAAAGATCGCTATTACCTTGAGCGTGATCCGCATCGTTTTCTGGAAGGCATGCTGATTGCGGCGTGGGCGGCGCAGGTTTCTGAAATCTATGTTTATCTGCGTGATGAGTACGCCGGTGTGCGCGCCATACTCGCACGTGAAATCGCCGCGCTACAGAAAAATCCGCCCTGCCTCTTGCCGCCGATTCATCTGCGCCGCGGTGCCGGTGCGTATATCTGTGGTGAAGAGTCGGCGATGATCGAATCGATCGAGGGCAAGCGCGGCCTGCCCCGACTGCGTCCGCCGTATGTCGCGCAGGTTGGTTTGTTCGGCCAGCCGACGCTTGAGCACAACATGGAAACCTTGTTCTGGGTGCGCGAGATTCTCGAAAAAGGCGCCGACTGGTTTGCCGGTCAGGGGCGCAATGGCCGCAAGGGCTTGCGCAGTTTTTCAGTCTCGGGACGTGTCAATAAACCCGGTGTGCATCTTGCCCCCGCCGGGATCACCGTCAAGGAATTGATTGACGAATACTGTGGTGGCATGCTGACCGGTCACCGCTTCTATGCCTACCTTCCCGGCGGCGCCTCGGGCGGGATTTTGCCGGCGGCTATGGGCGACATTCCGCTGGATTTCGACACCCTGCAGCCGCACGGTTGTTTCATTGGTTCTGCGGCGGTGATCATCCTGTCGGATCGCGACAAGGCCTCGACGGCGGCGCGCAATCTGATCAAGTTTTTCTCCGAAGAGTCCTGCGGCCAGTGCACACCCTGCCGGGTTGGCACTGCCAAGGCGCTCAACCTCATGCAGGCCGGTTCATGGGATCAGCCCTTGCTTGAAGAACTTTCCTCCGCAATGGCCGACGCCTCGATTTGCGGACTCGGTCAGGCGGCGCCGAACCCGGTGCGCTGCGTGATCAAACATTTCGGACATGAAATCAAATAGCGCTGTTGATTGCAGCGGGGGGACGCATCATGACGGCGACGAGTAAAGACGAGCAGGCGGCAATGCCGGTTGAATTCAAGCTCAACGGGGCAGATGTGGCCGCACACGCCGGCGAGACCATTATTCAGGTTGCCAAGCGGCTTGGTATTGAGGTGCCGCACCTTTGTTACAAGGAAGGCCTGCGGCCCGATGGTAACTGCCGTGCCTGCATGGTTGAAGTCAAGGGCGAGCGCGTGCTTGCAGCTTCATGCTGCCGCCAGCCCGCCAAGGGTATGGAAGTCACCACCGACAGTCCGCGCGCCGTGGCTTCGCAGAAGATGGTGCTCGAGTTGTTGCTGTCGGATATGCCGAAGGAACGCCACACGCTCACTTCAGAACTTGATCAATGGGTGGCGAAGCTGAAGGTCGGCAAGCCACGCTTCGCACCCCGGCATGCGGTGAAATCCGACTTGTCGCACCATGGTATTGCGGTCAATCTGGATTCCTGTATCCAGTGCACGCGTTGCGTTCGGGCGTGTCGCGAAGAGCAGGTTAACGATGTGATCGGTTACGCGTTTCGCGGCGAACATTCAAAAATTGTCTTCGATCTTGATGACCCGATGGGAGATTCAAGTTGCGTCGCCTGTGGTGAATGTGTGCAGGCCTGCCCGACCGGCGCCTTGATGCCGGCGCGCGACGCCGGCATGGTCAAGCCCGACAAGCAGGTGCATTCGGTGTGCCCGTATTGCGGGGTCGGTTGCCAGCTGACCTACAACGTCAAAGACAACAAGATACTCAGCGTCGAGGGCCGTGACGGCCCCTCCAACCACGGTCGCTTGTGTGTGAAGGGGCGTTACGGGTTTGATTATGCCCACCATAAACAGCGGCTAACCAAACCGCTGATACGCAAACCCGGGGTGCCGAAGTCCGCTGATTTCACAATGGACCCGGCTAACCCGCTGGAATATTTCCGTGAGGCGACGTGGGAAGAGGCGCTGGACCTTACTGCCTCGACATTAAAGGCGTTGCGCGACACGCGCGGCGGCGCCGCATTGTGCGGATTTGGTTCGGCCAAAGGCAGCAACGAAGAAGCCTATTTGTTTCAGAAGCTGGTGCGCACTGGCTTCGGCACCAACAACGTCGATCATTGCACACGCCTCTGTCACGCATCGAGTGTGGCGGCGCTGATGGAGGGGGTCAGTTCGGCGGCGGTGTCAAACCAGGTCAATGATGTGGCGAATGCCGAAGTCATCATGGTGATCGGTGCTAATCCGACATCGAACCATCCGGTAGCGGCGACCTGGATGAAGAACGCGGTCAAGCGCGGCGCAACCCTGATCGTTGCCGACCCCCGCCGCGGTGACCTCGCGCGGCATGCCCAATATTTTCTGCAGTTCAAGCCCGATACCGATGTCGCCTTGTTGAATGCGATGATGCATGTGATCGTTCACGAAGGGCTCGTTGACGAGGCTTTCATTCGTGCGCGCACTATTGGTTACGATGAACTCAAACAGAACGTTGCCAATTACAGCCCGGAAGCGATGGCGCCAGTGTGCGGCGTACCGGCTGAAACCATCAAAGCGGTGGCGCGGTTGTACGCGAAGTCGAAGGGTTCGATGATTCTGTGGGGGATGGGGATCTCCCAGCATATCCACGGTACCGACAACGCGCGCTGCCTGATTGCCTTGTGCATGATGACCGGCCAAATTGGCCGGCCCGGCACCGGTTTGCATCCCTTGCGCGGCCAGAACAATGTGCAGGGCGCATCCGACTCCGGTTTGATTCCGATGTTCCTCCCCGATTACCAGCGGGTTGCCAACGACGAATCACGTGCGCGCTTTGAGAAACTTTGGAACACCACGCTCGATCCGAAGCCGGGCTTGACGGTGGTGGAGATCATGGACGCGGTTCACGAGGGCGTTATTCGCGGCATGTACATCATGGGTGAGAACCCGGCGATGTCCGACCCCGATGCGCACCATGCCCGTGCCGCGCTGGCCAAACTCGAGCATCTGGTCGTGCAGGAAATTTTCCTCACAGAAACCTGTTATCACGCCGACGTGATTTTGCCGGCGACGGTGTGGCCGGAAAAATCAGGCACCGCGACCAACACCGATCGCATGGTGCAGATGGGGCGTCAGGCGCTGACGCCGCCGGGAGAAGTGAAGCCCGATCTTTGGATCATTCAGGAAATTGCGCGCCGCGTGGGGCTGGACTGGAATTATGGCGGGCCGCAAGACGTCTTCAACGAAATGCGTCAGGCCATGGATTCGATCGCCGGCATTACATGGGAGCGTCTCGAAGCCGAGAGTAGTGTCACTTACCCTTGCGAGAAAGAAGGAGATCCCGGGCAGCCGGTGGTATTCGTCGATAAATTCCCGACGCCCACCGGTCGTGCCAAGCTGGTGCCGGTGGATATCATTCCGGCGGCTGAGCAACCCGACCACGAATTTCCATTTGTGCTGATCACCGGTCGTCAGCTTGAACACTGGCACACCGGGGCGATGACCCGCCGCGCGACGGTGCTCGATGCGATTGAGCCCGAAGCGACGGCTTCCATACATCCGCTGGATCTTGACGCGATGGGGGCGAAGCAGGGCGATGTGATCACGATTGAATCGCGACGCGGCCTGATTTCCTTGCTCGCGCGGGCCGACGAAGGTACGCCGCGCAACGCTGTGTTTGTGCCGTTCTGCTACTACGAAGCGGCGGCCAATCTGTTGACCAATCCGGTGCTCGACCCCTATGGCAAGATTCCCGAGTTTAAGTATTGCGCGGTGAAGGTGATGTGCGGCGGAGAATTGATGCCGCTTTCGAGCTATGGTGGCGGCCGTGATATTCGCAAGCCGCAGCCCGCATGAGCTAACAAGGCGGTAGCGTTTTTGCCTGACTCAAAATATTTGGAGTAACGATATGGAACAGACGGGTGCCACGATAGTCGGGCAGGAGCACTGGACGCATAAAGGCGATGTCAAACTCTTTCTGTGGGAAAAGCGTGCACCGGTGCAGCCCTGCCGCGGCACCATCATTTTCGTCCATGGGTCTTCGATGGCCTCGACGCCCGCCTTCGACCTGCCGCTGCCGGGCAAGCCTGACGCCTCTCTGATGGAGTGGTTTGCGCATCGCGGTTTCGATACCTGGTGTGTTGATATGGAGGGCTACGGCCGTTCGTCGAAACACCGGGACATCAATTGTGATATCGACAACGGCGCCGACGATCTGGTGGCGGCGACCGATTACATTATGAAGACGCGCGGTACACGAAAATTTTTAATGTACGGGAGTTCGTCCGGTGGCTTGCGCGCAGCCAAGTTTGCCGAGCGTCATCCCGAGCGCGTATCGCGTCTGGCGCTGGATGCTTTTGTGTGGACCGGCAAGGGCAGCCCGACGCTGGCCGAACGCACCAAAAAGCTTCCGCAGTGGTTGGCTTCGAACCGCCGCAAAATCGACCAAGCCTTCGTGCAAAGCATATTTACTCGCGATCACGGCGGCGGTGCCGAGCAGGCGGTGATCGATGCCTATGCGGATGCCATACTCGCGCTGGATGATTCGGTGCCAACTGGCACCTATGTCGATATGTGCAGCAAGCTGCCGGTGATTGATCCGGCCAAGCTTAATGTCGCCGTGCTGATCATGCGCGGGCAGTTTGATGGCATTGCCTCGACCGAGGATTTGCTCGACTTTTACGCGCGGCTGCCGAATCCGGACAAACAATTCTCGGTAATGTCGGGCATCGCGCATAACAGTACCAAACAGATCAACTACCGGATTTCGTACCACATCCTGCACTCGTTCTTTACGCAGCCCGAGCCGCTCTACCAGGGCTAGCGCGGTGAGGATGTGGCTCCGCGCAGCGCTACTGCTGGCGCTCAGCAGTGACACGACTGCTTACGCCCGGTCCTTTCCTTCCAGGCCGTTGCGGCTGGTGGTGCCCTATGCCGCAGGCGGATCGACCGACGTCCTGGCGCGACTAGTGGCGCAACGGATGACTGAAGTGCTGGGGCAGCCGGTGGTCGTTGATAACCGTCTTGGTGCAGGCACTTTGATTGCCACGGAACTTGTCGCGCATGCGGCGGCCGACGGCCACACCCTGCTGATGGCGACTCCGCCACTGGTGGTTGCCGATGCGCTCTACAAGTCTGTTCCGTTTCATTTGGCGCGTGACTTTGCCGCCGTCACCAATATCGCCGGCACCAGCAATGTATTGGTGGTGCATCCGTCGATACCGGTGCAGTCTGCCCGCGAACTCATCGCTCTGGCCAAAGCGCAGCCGGGTAAACTGGCCTACGGCTCCAGCGGGATAGGTGGAGCCAGTCATCTGGCGGTGGCATTGTTCGCGAGCCTTGCTGGTGTCGATTTGCTGCACGTGCCGTACAAAGGAGGTGCGCTTGCAGTGAACGATTTGCTGGGCGGCCGCTTGTCGGTGATGTTTGCCAATCTCACTACCGTGCAGGCGCATATTAAATCCGGCAAGGTTCGCGCATTGGCAATAGGGACGGCGCAGCGTTCAGTGGTTATGCCGGAAATGCCGACAGTCGCCGAAGCGGGCGTGGCCGGCTATGAGGCCAATAACTGGAACGGTGTCGTGGTGCCGGCTGCCACGCCGCGCGTCGTGATCGACCGGCTCCACCAAACAATAAGGGATATTCTGGCCGTGCCCCTCTTGCGCAACCGTTTGCTCGAATCAGCTTTCGAACCGGTTGCTGACACGCCAGACTCTTTCCGGCGTTACTTGGAGGCGGAGCGTATAAAGTGGGCGCGGGTCATACGGGATGCCGGTATCAGGCCGGAATAGCGTAAAAATCCGGCGTAAAATATGGCAAAAGCTGAAACTTGACTGCGGTCAAGGCTTGCGGTTGCACTGCGGCCTATATTCACCCCCCCGCGTAAATCCCAATTCAACAACCCGCTTGGCAGACTCCTGCCAGGCGATCGGATCGAGGAAGAAACATCATGGCACTATCAGACATTGAAATTGCACAGCAGGCCAAAATGCTACGGGTTACCAAGATTGCCGAGAAGCTAGGCATCCCCGATGAACATCTGGTGCCTTATGGGCATTACAAAGCCAAGGTTTCACTCGAATACGTCGACAGCCTGAAAGACAAGAAAGAAGGCAAGCTGGTTCTGGTCACCGCCATCAGCCCGACGCCGGCTGGCGAAGGCAAAACCACTACCACGGTCGGCCTCGGCGATGCGCTGAATAAAATCGGCAAGAAAGCGGTGATCTGTCTGCGCGAACCGAGTCTCGGCCCGGTCTTCGGCGTGAAGGGCGGCGCAGCGGGCGGTGGTTATGCGCAGGTGGTACCGATGGAAGACATCAATCTGCATTTTACTGGCGACTTTGGTGCGATCGGACTGGCCAATAATCTGCTCTCCGCGATGATCGATAATCACATTTCCCATGGTAACGAACTGGGTATCGATCCGCGTCGCATCACCTGGAAGCGCGTGATGGACATGAACGACCGCGCACTGCGCGACATCGTCGTTTCGCTGGGCGGCACAGCCAACGGTTATCCGCGCGAAGACGGTTTCGATATTGTGGTCGCCTCCGAAGTGATGGCGATTTTCTGTCTGGCCACTTCGCTGAAGGATCTGAAAGAGCGGCTCGGCAATATCGTTTTTGGTTACACCCGTGAAGGCAAGGCGCTGTGTGCGCGCGACCTGAAAGCGCATGGTGCAATGACTGTGCTGCTGAAGGATCAACTGGCGCCGAATCTGGTGCAGACGCTAGAGAACAACCCGGCCTTTATTCACGGTGGTCCGTTCGCCAATATTGCCCACGGCTGCAACACCGTGATCGCCACACGGACTGCGCTCAAACTGGCTGATTACGTGGTCACCGAGGCCGGTTTTGGTGCCGACCTCGGCGCTGAAAAATTCCTCGATATCAAATGTCGCAAATCCGGGTTGCGTCCAAGTGCCGCGGTCATCGTAGCCACCGTGCGTGCGCTGAAACATCATGGCGGCGTCGGTAAGGAGGCGCTCAACCAGGAAAATCTGGCCGCCCTCGACAAGGGTATGGCTAATCTGGAGCGTCATGTACATAACGTGAAAAACGTCTATGGTATTCCGTGTGTTGTTTCGGTCAACCGTTTTACCGCAGACACTCAGGCTGAAATGGATTTGCTCACCGAGCGCGTCGCCAAACTTGGTGTCAAGGTGGTGGTGGCAACGCACTGGGCCGACGGCGGCGCTGGCGCCGCCGAGGTGGCACGCATCGTGGTTGATTTGTGCAACGAGAAGTCGAGCCCGACCTTTGTCTACGAAGACAGTGATCCGCTGTGGGATAAGATGAAAAAGGTTGCTACCAAGGTTTACGGTGCAGCCGATATTACCGCTGACACCAAGGTGCGTAACCGTATTAAGGAGTTGCAAGAAGGTGGTTATGGGCATTACCCGGTTTGCGTGGCTAAAACGCAATCGTCTTTCTCAACCGATCCGAATCTGCGCGGCGCGCCATCGGGGCATCTGGTCAACGTCCGTGAAGTGCGTCTCGCCGCCGGGGCCGAGTTCGTGGTGATGGTCTGCGGCGACATTATGACTATGCCAGGGCTGCCGAAAGTACCTTCAGCGGAGAAAATCGACCTGACGGACGACGGCAAGGTGGTCGGGCTGTTCTGATGGAGCTGTTTCTCGATCCGCATGCCTGGATTGCGTTTGTCACGCTGACGACGCTGGAGATAGTGCTGGGCGTCGACAACATCATTTTCATATCGATACTGGTCGGGCGCCTGCCCGAGGAGCAACGGCAACGCGCGCGTAACCTGGGCCTCGCGTTTGCCATGCTGACCCGCATTGCGTTGCTGTTTTCGCTCGCCTGGGTCATGACGCTGACCGCGCCACTGTTCACCCTGCCTGTCGTTGGCAAGGACATATCCGGTCGTGACCTCATTCTGATCGGCGGCGGGTTGTTCCTGCTGTGGAAAAGCGTGCACGAAATCCATAACGCACTGGAAGGCGAGGAAGCCGGCATGAAAACCGCCGGCAGTTCCGGCTTTGCGGCGGTGATCGTGCAGATCGCGATCATCGACATCGTGTTTTCGCTGGATTCTGTCATTACGGCCGTCGGCATGGTCGACCAGGTGTCGATCATGGTGGCGGCGATTGTCGCGGCGGTCGGCGTCATGATGTTCGCGGCCAAGCCGATCGGCCAGTTTGTCGACGCGCACCCCACCGTAAAAATGCTGGCGCTCAGCTTTCTGATTCTGGTTGGCGTTGCGTTGATGGCGGAGGGCTGGAACTACCACATTCCCAAGGGCTACATCTATTTCGCGATGGCGTTTTCGGTTGGTGTGGAGATGCTCAACCTTCGCATTCGCGCGCGCCGGAGCGACGCGATCTCACTGCGCAAGCAGTCCCCGGGCTGAGATGGCGCAGTCTTGTTTTTGCGTTGTGGCAATAGCGATGTTGCACTGCGGGATGCCGGCAGGGGGTTAACGACCGCCAGTTTTATGTTCGTGTTTGGTCGGCGCGGTCAATGTTGCAGCCGCAATGTTGTGGCTATAATGCGGGCGGGTTAAACAATAATCGCGGAACCTGCGTTCCGCCTAACTACAATATTAGCGGAACCTGCGTTCCGCTTAACTGGAAGGAAAGCTAAAGTGGAGTTTGGTAGCCCGGTGTTCTGGTTTGCGGTATTGCAAATCATCTTAATCGACATACTTCTTGGCGGTGACAACGCCGTCGTCATCGCGCTTGCCTGCCGTAACCTGCCAGAGGAGCAGCGCAGGAAGGGGATTTTCTGGGGCGTGTTCGGGGCCGTCGGCTTGAGGGTGGTCATCACCATTTTTGCGGTTTCCCTGCTGGCGATACCCTACCTCAAAATCATTGGAGGAATACTGTTATTTTGGATCGGCTTGAAACTGATTCTGCCGCAGGACGATGATGGACACGAGGTTGACGCCAGCACAACACTGGCCGGCGCCATCAAGACGATCATAGTCGCCGATTTTGTGATGAGCCTCGACAACGTGATCGCGGTCGCCGCTGCCGCCAAGGACAGCTGGTTGCTGATCGTGTTCGGCCTGATCGTGTCGATCCCGATTATTGTTTACTGCAGCCAACTCGTGCTCAAGCTGATGGAGCGGTTCCCTGTGGTCATCACGCTCGGCGGAGCCCTGCTTGGCTACATTGCCGGCGACATGATGACGCGTGATCCGGCGATCATCGAATGGGTGAAGGCGAACCTCGCATGGATGATTGATTACCATCTGGCCGGGGTGCTCGGTGCCGTGATCGTCGTCGTCGTCGGCAAGGCAATTGGCAGGAGCACAAAAAACCACCGGGCGGAAGACCTCGTGGTCAAAAGCGACCAGTAGCGGGTGTTTCGCAAGACGCCGCTGTGGCGGCTCGAAATGAGGGCTTTGATATGCTTAAAGTGCTGCTCCCGGTCGCAGGCTCTGATTGTTCAGGCCGCGCTGTTGATTACCTGATTGAAAAAATGCATGCCGCCGAGGGCGGTTTCAAGGGGCATTTACTGACGATGCATCTCCGTATTCCCTATGCCCGGGCGGCGGTGATGATCGGCGGCGAAAAAGTCAAGCAGTATTACGAGGAAGAGGGCATCGAGAGCCTTAAACCGGCACGTGCTAGGTTGGAGCCGCGAAAT